>JALDQW010000001.1:1245774-1557217 GCA_031316255.1 Nitrosomonas sp.
GCTATGGGCACGCTGGGTGTATTACTGGAAGTTTCACTCAAGGTGTTACCGTTACCGGCTGTTGAACGCACCTTGATTCTGGACATGGACGAAGCCTGTGCAATTGAATTCACCAATCGCTGGGCAGGCAAGCCATTGCCAATTTCTGCAACAGGCTTTACCAGCAATCGATTGTATATCCGTTTGTCCGGTTCAGAGTCCGCAGTCAGCGCCGCACAAAAACAGCTCGGCGGAGAAATCTTTAGCGAAGGCGATTTTTTTTGGAAATCTTTGCGCGATCAAACGCATAATTTTTTTAAACCGGCCATCTCGCTCTGGCGCCTGTCAATCAAATCGACCGCATCCCCGTTATCGTTACCCAAACTGCACGCAAGGCAATTGATTGAGTGGAATGGCGCGTTACGCTGGCTGGCCTGTGACGAAGAATGCAGCGGCAACGCTACGGCAAATTCAATACGACAAGCGGCCAAATCAGCGGGTGGCCATGCCACACTTTTCCGCAGCCAGAACCAGGCCGCACTGCGATTTCAACCGCTTGAACCCGGGCTAATGCGCATCCATCAGCGCCTGAAACAAAAATTTGATCCTGCGGGAATTTTGAATCCTGGCAGGCTTTATCCTGAATTTTAAGAAGCCATGCAAACCAGACTCGCCGATTTCATCAAAAACTCACCCCAGGGAAAAGATGCAGACGCCATTTTACGCAGTTGCGTGCATTGCGGATTTTGTCTGGCGACCTGCCCGACTTACCAGTTACTCGGTGACGAACTGGACAGTCCCAGAGGGCGTATTTACCTGATGAAGCAGATGCTCGAAGGTCAGCCCGTGACGCAAAAAACCCAGTTGCATCTGGACCGGTGTCTGACCTGCCGCGCCTGTGAAACCACCTGTCCGTCCGGTGTGCGCTATGCGGAACTGGTTGATATCAGCCGCGACCTGATTGAAAAACAGGTTGATCGCCCTGCTGGAAAAAAAGGATTGCGGTACCTGTTACGCAAAATCCTTCCGAACCCCTTACTGTTTAAACCATTGATTAAAATCGGGCGATTGTTTCGCCCGTTCCTGCCGCACAGTTTAAAAAAATCGATTCCGGCAAAACCCAACAATGCAGTACGGCAATGGCCCGCACCGCGTCATAAACGTAAAATGATGGTGCTTGACGGCTGCGTACAACCGACATTGTCGCCAAATATTAATTCGGCTGCTGCACGGGTTCTGGATGCGCTGGATATCTCACTGATAAAATCGGCGCAGGCCGGCTGTTGCGGCGCGATCGCCTTTCACCTGAATGCACAGGAAGAAGGCATGGAGGCCATGCGCAAAAATATCGATGCATGGTGGCCGTTTATTGAACGCAATGAAATTGAAGCGATTGTCATGACCGCAAGCGGCTGCGGAGTGACCGTCAAGGATTATGGCCATATCCTGCGCCACGACCAGGCGTACGCAGAAAAAGCCGAACGGATCTCGGCCATGACCAGGGATATCAGTGAAATTCTGGTTACGGAGCAGGAAAAATTGATACAGCTGCTACGAAAATCAAGGAAAGATTCAACTCCCAGCAAATTTGCCTTCCATTCACCCTGCACGCTACAACATGGTCAACAAATCAAAGGCCTGATTGAACACATTTTGCAGACAGCCGGCTTCGAACTCGCTTCAGTTCCAGACGCACACCTGTGCTGCGGCTCCGCAGGCACTTATTCCATTTTACAGCCCGAGTTGTCGCAACAGTTACTCAGAAACAAAGTATCCGCACTTGAATCCGGCAGTCCTCAACAAATCCTAACTGCCAATATCGGTTGCCTGATGCATATACAAAGCGGCACGGCTTTACCGGTCAGGCACTGGATTGAAGTGCTGGAAGAACACATTCATAAAGACGGCATTGATACTGATCCGAAATTGACCAGGTAACTTACGTTTTAAGCGGCGATGGATGTTTTCCGTCAACATTCCTAGCCACATCTATCCGATGTCAGCCTATTTAGTTGTACAAAAACTGGATAAGATTTTTCCTCCAAATTTATTCTGAAAGAAAAGTTAGCAGGATAGTTGTAATTATTTTTTATTTACTAAAATATTCATACAGAAAATAACACGTTAACTTTGCCATTTTAGTGGCCAACTATTCATGGCCACCTCACCTTTAGTCCTTTAGAGCAATTCCATTTTTTTTCACGTAATTGTGAGTTTTTTCACTGTGCGGTTTAAAACATCACTGTAATCTTCACCCGCTCCTGACCGGGATGAGTATGCAGCCGATCGAAAAATCGACATAGCAAATTAATTATTCAACGTGTAACCAAGTACAGGAGAGTGTAGCTATCCGATAAAGATGGATTTTCGAATGCTCATTAAGCAATGTATTCAATAACTTTTTATTGCAAGGAGAAATTATGAAATTAACAAAAAATATTACAATGATTGTTGCAGCTTTATTGCTGGCTGTATTTGCAACAGCTTCATCAGCGGATAATTCCCATAAATCGCATGATACGCATAAATCCCACAAATCCCATAAATCCCATAAATCCGACAAGCATCATCACGGTAAACATTCAGATGATCCTGACAACCTTATCAAAGCCATGACTTTTATTTCCACCCGCCCATTTGTTTCTGTCGATGGCCTTTTCTTTGAAGACGGCTTGTTCGGCGGTGATGGCATGAATTTTTTCAAAAATGTACTGGGCCTGAGTGACCAGGAAATCGAAGACAGACGTAATGCAGCCATTGCTTTTTATGCTGAACGTTTCGGTATCGATGTTAACGACCCCAGAATACATTTCACGGGCTTTCAGATTGATCCGGATGCCGATTACCGCGTGATTATGATGACCGGAAAAGGGAAAGGAAATGATCCAAAAGAAGGCTTCCCGATTTTGGATGGCGGTTTCGCAGCTGCGGTAATTGATCCGGCCGGGATTGAGCTGGGCGGCGAATTTGAAGGCACATGGGTACCTGCAGGCACCATGTTTGCGTCCGGTGGCAGTTATGTCATCAAACGCGGCAAACAAGGCGACGACATTGTAATTAATTATCAATCCAGAGGGCCGATGCAGCCAGTCGGTACCGGTGGCATCATCAATTGTGAAGTAATGCATCCGGAATGGGGCGAAGGTCTCGGCTGGGGATACTTTGAGTTCCATAACCTTTCCGATGGCCGGATTACCTCTCAGGTAAGAAATGTCTTGACTTTCCCGGGCCTGGGATTCGAAGAAACCATGATAGAACAGAACTGATTCACCAAAACCTGTTTATCAATTATGTAATCGCCCTGCATTCACCGCGGGGCGTTATAACACCGAGGCAAACATCATGAACAAAATCCTGATAATGAGATTTCTTTCTACGCTCTTAATTACACTCTTTTTAACTCCCACAGTATTTGCAGAACATTCGCACAAGTCGAAAAAAGCCGAATATCCGGCAAGCAAACATGCGCCGGACAATCTGACCAAAGCAATAACTTTTGTCGCAAACCGCCCATTCGACTCTGTAGACGGATCTATTTTTAGAGACGGGCTGATTGGTGGCGATGGCAAAGCATTTTTCAAAAATATTTTAGGCCTAAGTGATCAGGAAATCGAAAATAAACAGCAAGCGGCAATTGAATTTCTTGAACAACGTTTTGGCATCGATGTAAATAATCCGGGCGTTATTTTTACCGGCTTCCAAATAGATCCCACCATCAATTTCAAAGCCATCATGATGACCGGAGAAGGTAAAGAAAATAACCCGGGAAATGGATTTCCGATTTTGGAGGGCGGTTTTATTGCAGTAGTGGTCGATCCTTCGGGAATTGATCTAGCCGGGGAGTTCGCCGGCGTACACGCGCCCGCAGGAACGATGTTAGCAGCAGAAGGCACCTATATCATCCAACGCGGTAAAAAATATGAAGATATTGTTATCCGGTTTCAATCCCGCGGACCCAATTTTCCTGTCGGCACCGGCTTAATTATCAATTGTGAATTATTTCATCCGGAATGGGGCGAAGGCTTGGGTTGGGCCTATACCGAGCTGCATAAACTCTCTAATGGGCAGTTTGTTGCTCAAGCCCGGAATACGTTGACTTTCCCAGGACTTGGCTTTGAAGAAACCATGATTGAGCAACAGAACTGAACTGAATCAATCAATAAAGCCAAATAAAGGCGCATTCTTTTCACTTGTTTTGCTGGATAACATTCGGCTGCCAGACAGTTCCAGCAAAACAACAAAAAGATCAAAGGTGAAACCGTGTTAGAAAAAAAAATTGATTTTGCAGTAATTGGTATGGCTTGCCGTTTTCCCGGTGCTGAAAACTATGCGCAGTATTGGGAAAATCTTATTCAGGGAAAAAATTGCGTGGCTGAAATTCCCAAAGACCGCTGGGACTGGCAGGCATATTTTGGCGATCCACGTACCGATACCAATAAAACCAATATCAAATGGGGCGGATTTATTGATGACATCGATAAATTCGATCCCCTGTTTTTCAACATATCGCCCAAGGAAGCAGCATATATTGATCCGCAGCACCGTTTATTCCTGCAGACAGCATGGCACTGCATAGAAGATGCGGGATACAGTGTTGAAAGCCTGGCAGGAAGAAAGATCGGCATATACGCCGGGGTTTCGAAAAATGATTACAGTGAAATGATGCGAGAATCGCGTAATGAAATAGCACCATTCATCTCAACAGGAACTGTACATTCCATTCTCACCAATCGGCTCTCTTTTTTATTTGATTTTCATGGCAGAAGCGAACCGGTCGACACAGCGTGCTCCAGCAGTCTGGTTGCATTGCATAATGCCATGCGCGATATCAGCTGCGGTGAATGTGAAGCCGCGCTGGTGGGTGGCGTCAATGCCCTGCTGGCTCCAACCATGTTTATCTCGCACAGCAAATCCGGGATGCTGTCTATTGACGGGCAATGCAAAACGTTTGATTCCGAGGCAAATGGCTATGTCAGAGGCGAAGGCGCGGGCATACTGTTCATCAAACCACTGACCAAAGCGATTGAAGCAGGCGATTTTATTCACGCCGTGATTAAAGGCTCAGCGATCAATCATGGCGGACGAGCCAATTTTCTGACGTCTCCGACTGTAGAAGCGCAGTCTGAGGTGATCGGCACCGCTTTGGAAAACGCCGATGTCGATCCCGGAACTATTACATATATTGAGGCACATGGCACCGGCACGCCACTGGGCGATCCGATTGAAATCAATGCATTGAAAAAGGCGTTTAAATCAAAGCAGGGAATATCTCAAAAATCGGCGCCAAGAAGCACCGAATTTTGTGCGCTCAGTTCGGTTAAAACCAATATCGGTCATTTGGAAAGCGCATCGGGCATTGCCGGGATTATCAAAGCCATTTTAGCCATGCAACATAAGAAAATTCCCGCGTTACGTAACTTTAAAAAGCTTAATCCCTATATCGATCTGGAACAAAGTCCTTTTTACATCGCCGACAGGAATATCGAATGGGAAGCTTTGCTAGCTGACAACGGCAAGACAATACCGAGACGGGCCGGCGTGAGTTCATTTGGCATGGGCGGCGTTAATGCGCACGTTATTTTGGAAGAAGCACCTGTTAAAAAAGCTGTCCGTTTAACAACGGATGAAGAAGAAACACCGCAATTGATATTGATTTCTTCCAAGAAAAAAGAAGGCCTGAAAGAACAGGCTGGCAATTTACTGCAGTATTTATCTGCTCTGAACGCCCCGGGCCAAAACATGGGTGACCGCGCACCCCGTTTGCAAGACATTGCCTATACCCATCAGGTGGGCAGGGATCAATTCACAGAACGGTTGACACTGATCGTTTCCAGTAAAGCGGAATTAATTCGCCAATTGGCTGATTACATCAAAAACGGTGTATCAAACACTTCCTGTTTTATAGGTAGTGTCGTGATTAAAAAAGGTGAAAGGCCGTCCATAATTAAGGTAAATGCCGAAATGTCGCTTGAATCACTTGCGGAGAAATGGACACAGGGTGCAAAGCTGGATTGGACTGAATTTTATAGTAACAATAACAGCGCTTCGAGAATACCGTTGCCGGTCTATGCGTTTATGAAAAAACGCTGCTGGTTCAATCAGGAAAGTGTAGCGCCAGTTAAAACCCCGGAAAAAAATCCGATTGCAATCTCTGCTCCAAAGAGTGATTTTAAAATGGCGGAAATTGTATTCAATAAAACCCTGCATCCCAATGATTTTTATATCCGGGATCATTGCGTTCAGGATGAAAAATTATTGCCTGGCGTTGCCTATCTGGAAATAGCCCGGGCCGCATATGATCAGGTGGCCGGGAATCAGAACGCCAATACCATTCAACATGTTTACTGGATTAATCCTGTTATTCTTAAAGATGAGGATCTCCCCATTCATGTCAAGCTGTCCAACAACACAACCAGGCAACCTGAACAGTCGTCTTTCAGCAACTTCCAGGTTTTGCATCATAAATTCTTACACAGCAGAGGCGAAATCGGGCATACAAATTTAAGCGCATTGGATCTGGTTCCTATCAATATTCCTGTAATTAAGAAGGCATGTTCGCGTGAAATACTGCAACAGGACATTTATCAACGGTTTATTCCATATGGCTTGAACTATGGCCCCAGCTTTCAGCCTTTACAGCGTTGCTTCTATAACAGTCAGGCCATCTTTTCCGAACTGAAGATTCCGCAAGTGTTAGCACAAACCCTGGATGACTTTGTGTTGCATCCGAGCATTATGGATGGCGTTTTCCAGACAATCGTTGCTTTAAGTATATTTGGATCGGATCGGAAAGATGAACAGTATGTCCCATTTTATCTGGAGCGCATCGAAATCATTAAGCCGATTCCTGCGCATTGCTATGCTTATGCAAAAAAACGCGACAACAATAATCCGAACGTCAATGAGATTGTCTTCGACGCCGTGATTTGCAACGAAACGGGTGAATTGCTGGTTAACATTACCGGTCTGACAAAAAGAGCGCTCCATCTGAAACCGCATCAGGATATCCAGCAGCTTCAAACCGGAAACATTCAATCTCAAGTATCAAAAAAGAAGAAAACGGATATTTACTATTGCTCCGAATGGCGAAATACAGAGATTCAACTGCAACCTGAATCATTGGATCATCTCATTGTTTTTGGCAATGACAATCACTTGCTCCAACAAAACACCTGGTCTCATTCCTCTGTCAATGGGCCCGTATATCTGGTCACGCCTGGTAGCAACTATCAAATCATCAACAGTAACCATATTCAAATTGATCCGGCAAATTTCGATGATTATCTGAAGATGATTCAGTACCTCAAAGATGAGAAGTGCGCTATCAACAATATCCTTTACCTGTGGAATTTTGATTCTGAACCATCAAATTCTATCGATCCTATAGAAAATGGCATTATTTCCTTACTGCGTTTAACCAAAGCCATTATTTCCAGAAAAGCCTCTAAAAACGTCAAGTTACTCTATTGCTACCCGAACGAAACAAAGAGTTCTCAGCCTTATCACGCGTTGATTGGCGGTTTTGCCAGAACCTTGATTTATGAAAACCCCAATATGCGTTTCTTGTCTGCGGGAATCGATAGCGCAGCTCCTGAGGAGATTATTCAACTGGCCCAAAGGGAATTTGCCAGTGAGCGACACGACAAGCTGTTGGAAATCCGCCATGAATCGGGAAAAAGATTAACACGCAAAATCGTTAATTTCACGCCACCGGATTTGCATCTTCACGGTTCAGAAACAGTACTTAGAAAGAACGGCGTTTACCTGATTACCGGTGGCGCCGGAGGGTTGGGGTTTATTTTTGCCCGGTATTTATCAGAAAAATACCATGCCACCACGCTGCTCATCGGGCGATCCAAACTGAATGCACAAATCCAGGAAAAAATAGCGGCCATCGCGTCTCTGGGCGGCCAATGTACATACTACAGCGCCGATATTACTCAGGCGGATGCATTGCAGAAAACATTCCTGGAAATAAAAAATACATACCCACATATCCATGGCGTTATCCACGCTGCCGGTGTAATCGAAGATGCATATATATTATTGAAGAAAGAGGATTCTTTTCGCCGCGTCATCCATACCAAAGTAAACGGTTTGCTCAATCTGGACACTGCAACCCGTCACGAGAATCTCGATTTTGTTTGCCTGTTTTCTTCAATAGCCGCGCTCATGCCCAATCAGGGCCAGTCAGATTATGCATCAGCCAACAGCTTTCTCGACAGTTACGCAGCATTGAGAAACCGGCTACGCGATGAAAACAAGCGTAGCGGCTTTACACTGGCGATTAACTGGCCATTATGGGCGCAAGGCGGCATGCGCGTTACACCTGAGGAAGAAGCGCATTTATTGCACGAATTCGGCATGGCGCCTTTGGAAGAAAAGTCTGGATTGGAAATTTTCGAGCAAGGGCTGAAATTTGCAAGTTGTTATGGTCACTCGCACGGCTTAAGCCATATTGTCGCCATCGACGGCGACAAATCAAAAATTGCGCACTGTCTGGGCATCGAGAACCAGCAAAACACACAATCAGATATCACTATACAGCACGAAATCAATCAAACGGGGTTAGAAATGAATGGTATCGCTAACAATGATATTGAAAATGAAGTCAAAAATAAATTTTCTGAATTATTTGATATTGCTGCTGAAAAAATCGATGGCGAAATAAGCATGAGTGAGCTGGGATTAGATTCCGGCTCAATGGTTTCTATTATCCAGCATATTAATACGCGATTCGAAATCAACCTGAAACCGACCGTGTTCTTTGAACTCGACACAATCGATCAGTTTGTTCGATTCATTGATAGCCATTGCCAGAGCAAAAAGGGATTGCCGCCGTCGCGACACAATACATCATTGATTGATGTCAATCAGTCCAATCCATCTGAAAAACAGTTCCAGAGGACTTTCAATGTCGCCGAATTTTATCTGGAAGATCATGTGGTTGAAGGCCAATATAATATGCCCGGCGCGTGTTATATTGAAATGGCACGACAGGCGGGCGATCTGCTTTTGGGTGACAAAGCTGTTATCAAACTGACCAATAATTACTGGGTGCGCCAGCTCTCATCACCTGAGAAAGACTTTACCGCCTACATCAATATTCTGCCTAAATCGTCCGGATATGATTATGAAGTGATCAGTTATAACGACAGCCGGGAAAAAATTGTACATGCGATTGGCACACTCGTTAACCGTGAAAATAATGCTGCAACGTCAATAGCACCGGATTATCTGGATTTAAATGCAGTGCGTTCCCGGTGCACCGCCGTTCAACAGCCTGATCAAGTCTATCGACAGATTATCGCTGAAGGGCTGCATGTCGGTCCGACTTTCAAACCCATGCAGCAAATCCTGTTAAGCAAGGGTGAAGCGTTGTCAATACTGGCTTTGCCTGACAGCATAGAAGATACTGTGGATGACTATGTGCTGCATCCAACAATGCTCACGGGTGTTTTTCAAACAGCTTTGATCAGCAACCGGTTTAATGAAGAAAATCAACAGGCGCATTTTATTCCCATGGGCATTGATGAACTGGAAATTTTTGCACCCGTCACAAGCCGCTGCCTGGTTTATTCGAAATCAACTAAAAGCAATGACAACCTGAAAAAATTTGATCTGCTTGTCTGCAGAGAAGACGGTCTGGTTGCCGCCCGCCTGAAAGGCTTTGCAATCCGGGCGTTAAAGAACGTGGAAAAGAAGGATAACGACAAGAATAACTACCCTGAACAAACTTCAATTACATCCGATCAATCTTCCAAACAACTTGCGCAAGCCAGCTATCGTTTCATAAAAAACCTGTTATCTCCACATATTGGATTGTCTGTCGAAGAAATTGACAACGATGAATCGTTTGACGCCTACGGCATTAACTCGATCATGATTGTAGAATTGAACAAATCTTTTGAAGATACCTTCGGCCCGCTTTCGAAAACGTTATTTTTCGAATATAGAAATGTTCAGGAACTGGCTGAATATTTTATTGAAAATCATGCCGAAAAACTGGCGCAACCAACATCCGAGAATGACCAAACATTCATTCCAGAACCGGATATTCAACCCGTCGAAACACCACCCGGTAACATTACCGCCGCTAGTAACACCGACCAGGGTACTGCCGAGTTGTATAAATCAGCCACCCACGCTATCAAACAGCTTTTGTCACCGCATATCGGTCTTGCTGTAGACGAAATAGAAGCCAGTGAAGATTTTGAAGCATACGGTATCAATTCGGTCATGATCGTGGAATTGAACAGGGCGTTCGAAGCGGTATTTGGCTCGCTTTCGAAAACACTGTTTTTCGAATATCGAAATATTGAAGAACTGGTTGAATACTTTGCCGAAAATCACCTGACACGACTACAGGATCTGTTTGATTTAAATACATCGGTGAATTCAACTGATTCGACCAAGACAAACAAGGAAGATGATCGCATCCGTTCTGAAGCAGTTCCAGATACAGACAGAAAAAAAGATTCTTTCGTACCAAAAAACATACACAATAATAGCGCAATTTCTGCCCAGCCTGCCGAGTCCGTCCATTTAAATGAAGATATCGCCATTATCGGTATTGATGGACGTTATCCACATGCCAACAATGTAAACGAATTCTGGGAAGTACTCAAAAAAGGTACGGATTGCATAACCGACATCCCTGAATCGCACTTTGATTTCAGGCCAATCTTTGATTCAGATCCTGAAAATAACAAAATCTATAGCAAGCGAGGCGCTTTTCTTAATGACATTGATAAATTCGATGCCGCTTTCTTCAATATCTCCCCTCGCGAGGCTGAACTGATTGATCCGCAGGAAAGATTATTTCTTGAAGTTGCCTGGGGCGCCATGGAAGATGCAGGCTATACACGGCAGGCGCTGCTGGATTCTTCCGATCGCCAGGTCGGTGTGTTTGTCGGCGCACTGTGGCAACCCTATCAGGCCATAGGCACCGAAGAAACACTCAAAGGCAATATTGTAGCACCCAGCGGATTACTCTACAGCATTGCAAACCGCGTATCCTACTTTATGAATTTTTCAGGACCAAGCCTGGCAATAGATACCGCATGTTCCTCATCATTAACAGCGGTGCATTTTGCCTGCCAAAGTCTCCATAACGGGGATTGCAAGGTAGCTATTGCGGGTGGTGTTAACCTGTCGCTACATTCAAGCAAATATCTGTTTTTATCCCAGAACAGATTTCTATCCACGGACGGCCGATGCCGCAGTTTTGGAGACGGTGGTGATGGTTATGTACCCGGCGAGGGCGTCGGCGCAATTATATTGAAACCGTTATCAGAAGCGATTAAAGACGGCGATGCTGTTTATGCGGTAATCAAAGGCTCATCCGTTAATCACGGCGGAAAAACCAATGGTTATACTGTTCCTTGCCCAAATGCGCAGTCGGATATCATCAAAACTGTGTTCAGGAAATCCGGCATTAATCCCCGCACAGTCAGTTATATCGAAGCCCATGGCACAGGAACCCCGCTTGGTGATCCGATAGAAATAACAGGGCTGCGCAAGGCATTTGAAGTATCCACAAAAGACAAGCAATTTTGCGCCATTGGTTCGGTTAAATCCAACATTGGTCACTTGGAAGCCGCGGCTGGCATTGCATCAATTACAAAAGTCATCTTGCAGATGAAAAACAGGCAACTCGCACCCTCGATTCATTCCGATACCTTGAATTCAAATATTGATTTCACGCAAACACCCTTTAAGGTGCAGCACGGCTTGTCAGTATGGACTCAGCCAGAACTGATCACCGACGGCATTTCTGAAACTTACCCCCGCCGGGCGGGTATCAGCTCTTTTGGCGCGGGCGGCTCCAATGCGCATATTCTGCTGGAAGAATTTGATGCCCGGAAAACAGAAACTGCAAATGTACAACCTGACGCCGCCAATATGATTGTGTTATCTGCGAAGAATGAAAACCGGCTTCGCGAAATGGCCGCCCACCTATTGCATTTTCTGGATCAGAATCTTCTGACAGATTCTTTAAGCGATCTGGCCTATACATTGCAGACTGGCCGGGAAGCAATGAATGAACGGCTCGGCATTATTGCGGGCTCCGTAGCAGAACTTCAAAACGCGCTTGGAGCCTATTTAAACAAGGATACTGCCAAGAATATTTATACCGGCAATATCGCCAATCATAAAGACATTCTGAGTATCTTTGGAAGCGATGAAGACATTGGCAGCATTATTGAAGCCTGGATTGCCCGTAAGAAATACGGCAAGCTGCTCGACATCTGGGTAAAAGGCTTCAAAATTAACTGGAATCTGCTCTATCAATCGGATAAACCCCGCCGTATCCATTTACCGACATATCCATTTGCCAAAGAAAGCTATTGGATTTCAACTGGCCAGGTTGAAAAAATTATCGGCGAACACCAGGGTGCTTCAAAACTGCATCCTTTGATACATGAAAATCGATCCACACTTTCCACTCAACGTTTTAATTCAATATTTACAGGAGAAGAGTTTTTCCTGAAAGACCATATTGTGGGTGACACTAAAGTGCTGCCGGCCGTGGCTTATATTGAAATGTTCCGCTCTGCCGCCGCCTTAAGCACAGAAGAATTAAAACCCCTCAAACTTTATAATCTTGCCTGGCTGGAGCCCATTACGCAAGAATCCCGGCAACTTCAGGTCTCTACTGAATTACTTGTTGAAGATGATGAGTTTTATTTGCAGGCCTGCACGGAAAAGAATGGAAAAACGACTGTCCATGGCTATGGGCAATGCCTCTATCTTGACCCATCAATGAATCACTTGCAGCTGGAAAGAAACAGTTCGATTCCAATCGATGAAATCGAAAGCAGCTTGCAAAACCAAATTGATTCAGATCAGATTTATGCGTTGTTTCATAAAAAAGGGCTCAATTTACAGGATGGATTTCAGGGAATTAACTGGATCAAATGGAATGGCGTCCAGGCACTTGGCAAAATAACTTTGCCCGCCTCATTAAACAGCCAGGAAAGAAATCATTACCATATTCATCCAAGTCTGCTGGATAGTGCGCTGCAGACAGCACTCTATATCCTGGAAACAACGCATCAAAAAGAAGGCGCGCTCTTTCTGCCCTATAGTATTGAAGAAGTGGAAATTTACGCCACTTTACCCGACACACTCTATTCGCTGGTACAGCCAAGCGATAACAAAGCGCTACACGAAAGTCACCACTCAGTTCGCTCGTTTAATGTAACGATTGTTGATCAATCGGGTGTTATTTTAATGAAAGTAAAAAACTTTTCATTTAGAGAAACCAATTTATCAACGGGTCAAATTCAAAAACTAAGCGGACACGTTCACGGTGCTGTCAACGCGATAACCTATTCTTCACCGGCTTGGGTAGAAACGGCCATCAATAAAAACAGTTCGAAGTCCTCTGTTGAAAATGCAACAGGCTTTATCGTTGTTTCAAATAATGCAGACCAGCTCGAACAATTCTGTGCAACATTAAACCGGATCAATAATAACCATCCTGTTTATGAAATCATTCTTTCGGATAAGAAACACCCAGAAAAACCGGGCAGACTTTATCTGAATACTCTGGAACAGAATGCAAACGCTCAACTGGCGGTTTTTTTGAATGATGTAAAAAATGATATCAGCCATATTGTCTGCTTGCAGGATTCAACATCACAAAAAGAACCCAATACGTTATGTTTTCAAACCCAACAGAGCATCGTCGCCTTATTTGATATCAATAAACACTGCCTCAGCTCATCTAAAACAATACGGCAATTATTTGTAAATATATGTAAAAAAGACACCTCTCAGCAGGTACTCGAAGGCGGCATCAATGGATTTTTCAACAGTGTTCAGACCGAATACACTAAATCCGTCAACAGTGTCATTTCGATCCAGCTGAATAAAATGGATAGTATTGAATTATCTGCCTGGATAGATCCGGTGATCAATGAATTAAGGGTTTCAGATGACAATGCAGGCAACTGGATTCGATATTCAGAAAATGGACAGCGCCGCTCTGAATGGCAATTACACCCCCTTAAAGATATCAATATGCCACGAAAATCTGCAAACTTTGACTTTAGCGCAATCAAAGCCGGTGGCACTTATTTGATTACTGGCGGCATGGGTGGAATCGGCAAAATTTTGGTTCGTTACCTGGCCCAAAATTACAACGTTAATCTAGTTCTGATTGGCCGCTCTTCGTTGGATAGCGATGACGATGCTTTTATCAAAAGTATCAGGCACGCTACGGAGGATGCGCTTTACTTGCAAGCTGACATAACTGACTCGGACAGCCTTGAACGGGTTATTACAAAAGCCAAGCAACAGTATGGTGTTATTAACGGAGTAATTCATTGTGCTGGCGTACTGGAAGACAATCTGTTGATAAACAAAAATACCCAGTCCCTGAAAAAAGTTTTGCAACCCAAACTGCAGGGCACCATTAACCTTGATCAATCCACTTTTTCCGAACCGCTGGATTTCTTCCTAGTGTTCTCATCCCTGACATCACTATTGGGAAATCCCGGTCAATGCGACTATGGCGCTGCCAACGGATTTATGGATGCTTTTATGGCCTATCGACAAACTCTGGTCGAAAAACAGCTCCGCCAGGGCTTGTCACTAACCGTCAACTGGCCTCTCTGGAAAGATGGAAAAATGGGGCAAAGCGCAGATGTGTCTGACATGTTAGACGATTCATTTGGAGCGCCGCTGGCAGCAGCTGAAGGAATGAAGTGTTTTGAGCAAATTTTTCATTTGGGACAAAACCAGATCGCCGTCGTCAAAAACGAAAAGGCAACTGCCGATCCGCTAATGACACAAAAAAAACAGATTCATGAAAATGATTCATCCCAGAACCCATTAGCTATTACTAGCTCGGCCGCAGATATCGCATCTGACCTGCAAATCGATACAAAAAACATGATTGCCGAGCTAGGGAAATTCAGCCCTGAACAGATTTCATTACAAAATGATTTTATGGCGCTTGGGCTGGAATCTGTCATCCTTGCCAAACTGGCTAGCCGACTCAATAAGCAATTTTCTCTCAAAATCAGTCCGGCCATTTTTTTTGAGCATACCAACCTGGAAAAATTGATTGCTTACTTACTTGATGAGCACAAAACAAACATTTACGCCTATTATGAACGTGCGAAACCGGTTAATCTTCAGGCTACTGACATATCGAGAGAAATTCCCAATACATTAAAAATTGTTTCCAGTGATATCAACCGGCAAGCCAATTCATCTGTTCACCGCGCAGAATCTGAAATATCCGCCGAAAATCTTGACGAAATGCTGCGAGACGACATTACACAAATCATTGTTGACCTTGGGAAATTCAAACCCGGTCAGGTCGTTGCGGATGTTGATTTCATTAGCCTGGGTTTGGATTCCGTAATTCTGGCAAAACTATCCAGCCAACTCAACAAAAAGTTTTCCATCAAAATCAGTCCGGCAATATTTTTCGAACATACCTCTTTAGAAAAACTGAACATCCATTTACTCGAACAGTTCCGCCCTGAGTTGACACATTTTTACGAAAAGAACCGGCATACCGATGAATCCATTGAAAGAAGCGAAGTAAAACCTGCAGGAATCAGGCAAGCCAACAAAATCAAACACGTGCTTGAACAACAAGAAACTGAGATAAAACGGCTGCACTCAATCGAAAAAAATGAATCGAGTTCAGTTCATGTTCAATCCAGTCCCGCTACCGATATTGCCGTCATTGGCATGGATTGCGTGTTTCCGGGTGCGCCCGATCTTGAATCATTCTGGCAGTTACTGATTGACTGTCAGTCAACTGTTTCGGAAATACCTGTAAACCGTTGGGACTGGAAAACATTTTTCGGCGACCCAAACAAAGAAACCCATAAGACCAATATTAAATGGGGTCACTTTGTCGACGACCTGGACAAATTCGATCCAGCCTTCTTCAACATTTCTCCACGCGAAGCCGCTTTAATGGACCCGCAGCAAAGGCTGCTTTTGCAATCGGTATGGAAATCGATCGAACATGCCGGTTACGCCCCGATGGATTTGTCAAAAAACTCCAAAGTCGGATTTTTCACCGGAATTTCCGGTAATGATTACTATGAACTACTGATGAACAGCGATATAGAAGCATATTCATCAACAGGCGGCGTACATAGCATTGCGGCAAATCGCGTGTCTTACTTTTTCGATTTCAAAGGTCCCAGTATTCCAGTCGATACGGCTTGCTCCAGTTCTTTGGTGGCTCTGGATATGGCCGTCAAGTCATTAGAACATGGAAATTGCGATGTCGCCATTACTGGAGGAGTCAATGCCTTAATCTCACCGACACTTTATATCGCCTTCAGTAAAGCAGGCATGTTAAGTCCCGATGGGAATCTGAGTCCACTAGACAAAAAAGCGAATGGTTATGTCAGAGGCGAGGGGGTCGGCACGCTTGTTCTAAAACGGCTAGATAAAGCCATTAAAGACCAGGACACCATTCACGCGGTTATTAAAGGCACTTCGGTTAATCATGGCGGCAAGGTTCCAAGTCTGACCGTACCCAACCCCAGGGCGCAATCAGAGCTGATTCTCGACGCGTGCAGCAAAGCGAAAATAGATGTAACAACCCTGAATTACGTTGAGTTGCATGGTACAGGCACGCCGCTGGGTGATCCAATCGAAGTGAACGGCCTTAAAAATGCGTTCAAATCCGGACAGGCCATACAGCAGGAGGGCTACTGCGGCATCGCTTCAGTCAAAGGCAACATTGGTCATCTGGAGGCTGCGGCTGGAGTTGCCGGGGTAATCAAAACAATCCTCGCACTTAAAAACAAAGTACTGCCGGGACAATGCCATTTCGAAGAATTAAACCCGCATATACATCTGGAAAACACGCCGTTTAAAGTCGTTCAAAACGCTGAACACTGGCCAAATTTAATGGATAAAAACGGTGCATCACTACCCCGGAGAGCCGGGGTCAGCAGTTTTGGTTTTGGCGGAGCAAATGCACATGTCGTCATTGAGGAATATCTTGCTGAGCATGCGGACAAACCATTACCAAAACCTGATGAAAATACAAACGGTAACAAAAGCTATCCGATTGTGTTATCCGCTAAAACAAAAGAAAGACTTGTTGCGCTTGCACATCAACTGAGCATGTATCTGGAAAACCAGATGGATGAATGTTTCGATCTTCAACGTATTGCCTATACACTTCAAACCGGACGTACAGCATTTGAACACCGCCTTGGCTTGCTGGCCAAAAATCGCAAAGAATTGCTGCTTTTACTTAAAGCCTATATAAACGGCGATACAAACCATGAGCATATGTATGTGGGCGAGATAGACATGAATAGCACCGCTCAATTACCCGCAGCCGATGTCAGTGAGCTTGATTTAAATAACTGGCTGCAGAATCAAAACTATGAGCGTGTACTCATATGCTGGGTCAAAGGACGGTTTGTTGAGTGGAACCGGCTCTATAACGAAAACCATAGACCGCAACGGTGCGATTTACCGACTTATCCTTTTGCCAAAGAGCGTTATTGGATCGCAGATTCTTTGAAGTCTAAATCAATTTACACAATCAACGAAGCAGAAGCAGTCGCTCAACAGTCCCCAGACAAACAAGACAGTTCAAAAATGAAGTTGTCACCGAACAGTTTACGAGAACAGTGCATCGGTTATCTCAAACAACTAGCAGCTTCTGTACTACAAATGCCCTTAGAAAAAATTGATAGTGCTCGCTCATTGGAAGCCTATGGAATGGACTCCATACTCATTATGCAAACAATCACTATTCTGAACCGGTCGTTTCCGAATATTACCAGCACTCTGCTCACAGAATACAGGACTATCGACGCTCTTGCCGATTATTTGATAACAAATCATAAAAATTTGCTGATTGAGCTGCTTGACCTGGACAACCAGGAACCTGGGCAAATTGATCAGGCCGAAAAACTACTTTCCACTGGTTTGGAAATAGCAGCCGATAGTCAGCAACATCACTCAGTATTACCGGAAAACATCAGTCAGGAGGAAGAATCATCACTTTCGATTGGTGATATTGCCAATGCCTTATCACTAAACAAGATTGATTTTGATACCGCGTTGCAAATTGTCAAACAAAGTGCAGCCATGAGATAGCGAGGTTATACCATGTACGAACAAATTCAGAATTTACTGGAAAAAGTGCACTTCGGCGAGCTTTCCGAAGCTGAAGCGAGAGCGCAATATCTGAACTTGATTGAGACCGTTGTAAACGGAGAAAAACAGGACAATCAAGTTCTCGCCAGTAATATTATAAGGCCCGTTTTTCCAGCTGAAAATCATGCCAACTCAGCTTATGCTACACGAAAAATAGAATGTATTAATCACATCGAAAACCCGGAGTTACGATTATTCATCTTCTTACCGTTTGGCTTCGGTAACGAAGCCCTGACGTGGTCATGGAAAAATGCTTTCAGTGATCAGAATAATATAGAAATCTGGTTAATGGGCGCATCTGATTTTTCTGACTGGCAAGAATTAACCGATTACATGGTGGAAAATATCAAGCTGCACTGCGATAAACCATTTATTGTCTATGGTCACTCCATGGGAAGCATTGTCGCTTATGAAACCGTAGTTAAACTTGAACAAAGCTGTCAGTTATCACCCATAGTTTTTATCCCTTCATCGGTTTCACCACCCGAAATATTTGAGCGTTATAAAATACTGCCCCCTGTTTATGAAATCGATCGCTCCATGGAAATGCGCGAATGTCGGGAAATACTGGAGAAAAGTCAAATCATTCTCCCATTGAAATCCGGAATAAAACCATTACCCGATGAAGCAATCTGGTGCGATCTGGAACTTATCAAATCTTACAATTTCCAGCATGATCAGTTTCAATTGTCCTGCCCGATCCTGGCTATTCAGGCAAACAATGATATTTTGATCAAAGACGCGGTAAGCCTGTCGCTATGGAAAAAATATACCAAAGAATCGTTTTCTTTAGTAGAAATTGAAGGCTCGCATCTATACTTCATGAATCCTCCACAATCTTTTTTTAAAACTGTCAAATCATTTTGTAAAAAAGAAAACGATAAAAAAAACAATTTATTTACTGCTGCAACATACCAACTCGTTTCCTTTGAAGCAGGCACTGAAGAAGTCCATATATACCCATTTGGCACAAATCCGAAAGGATATCTGATTTATCAGCACGACGGCAAAATGGCTGCACATTTATGGCAAGGCTCGCGGAATAACCTAGCAATTAATGTCCTTAATGAAGGAACGAAAAAAATAACACCTGCTGAAAAAATACTGACATATCTATCGTATACCGGTGCATATCAGGAAGATATCGGTGTTATTGAACACGCCGTATCTGCAAGCACCGATCCTAATTTTGATAACGATAGTCTTACCCGCTACTTTCAGATCGAAGACAATACTATCACATTAACAACTGCGCCGTTAACGACCCAAAACGCCAGGCAAAGTAAATCAAATGGCTATTCCAAGCTCATTTGGAAGCAAGTCAACAATCAAGCAAAATATGCAGATCACTGGTGTGTCGGATCATGGCCGATAACAGTCTTTGAAGAAGACGGGAATCGAATTTTAGGGGATCATCCCGACGGATTATTGATCCTGACAGCAGAAGGCATTTTTTCATTGGTCGCTGTATTGCGGGATAGAAATCGCCCCTACTATGACAATTTAGTGCTGGCAACCAATGAGGAACTCAATGACGCTATCCATACTACACGTTCTTGTTGCGGGCATTTTGAAGTCATCGATCATAATCATTTTGTTTTTTATATCGAGCAAGGCATGCTCGAAACTAATATCAAAAAAATAAACATCCAGCTCGTATTCTCGCAACGGCAATTAAAATTTGAAGGGCAGTTTGATCGCATCGACAAATCAAAAATACACTGTGTTATGGAATTGAATCGGCATTGATTGTATGAACTGATTTGTACTGAAACTAAAAAAATAGTTGCCAATGAAGGAGAATAAAATGATTTGCTACATGTTTCCCGGCCAAGGTTCCCAAACAAAAGGAATGGGAGAAGGTTTGTTTGATGAGTTTCCTGAAATAACCAAAATGGCGGATGATATTCTTGGTTACTCAATCAAAAAATTATGTCTGGAAAATGAAAATCTACAATTAAACAACACCCAGTATACACAGCCGGCTATTTATGTGGTCAACACGCTGACTTATTTGAAAAAATTAAAGCAAACCAAAAAAAAACCGGATTATGTCGCAGGTCACAGCCTTGGAGAATATAATGCACTGCAAGTTGCAGGCGCTTTCAGTTTTGAAGCGGGCTTAACGCTCGTTAAATGCAGAGGTGAGTTAATGGCACAGGCTGGCGAAGGTGCCATGGCCGCAATCCTCAAAATGTCCAAAGCGCAAATCCGGCAATGTCTGGACGAAAATGGCTTATCCTCAATTGATATTGCCAACTATAACGGACCTGCTCAGATCGTTATTTCGGGTTTACCTGCAGATATCAATCGCGCCAAAATTTTCATCGAAAATGCCGGCTCAGTTTTTATCCCGCTCAATACCAGTGGCGCATTTCACTCGCGCTATATGGAGCCCATCAAAGCACAATTTGAAAGCTTTCTGGAACAATTTGAATTCGCAGAATTGAACATTCCGGTTATTTCCAATATCGATGCCCAACCGTATAAAAATGAGTCTATAAAAACTTATCTGGCCAGCCAGATTACACACTCCGTCATGTGGGAACAAAGTATGCTTTATCTGCTTGAACTGGGTATTGATGAATTTGAAGAAATTGGCAATGGCCAGGTTTTGAGCAAGTTAATTGCTTCTATAAAGCTACAGTATTCGTCCACCAAAAAATACTCAATAAAGCAGACAGCCCAGCAGAGTGAAAACATTGTGGATATGCCCAAAAATCAAATAGATAACTGGAATAATCATTATCCAATCGGAACTCCTGTGAAAGCCAAGGGTTACAAAAAAGAATTGCAAACCCGCAGCAATGCAATGTTTATTTTGAATAATAAAGCTGTCATTTATTTGCTGGGTTACAAAGGTTATTTCCCATTGAACGAAATTTCAGTCATACCTTCCGGCAAATAAATAATTTGTACGCTGGAGTATTGCTAAATCCTTAGGTTCATTATTTTGCCGGAAATGATAAATCACATCGCGTCGTTACCAAGAACACGCATCAAAAAACAGAATTTGTAAATAACAATGATCATTCCGAACAAAAATGTTTCAATATTAAAACTGAACAATAATGACATCCACCTATGGATGACTAAGCCACGTTG
This sequence comes from Nitrosomonas sp., assembly GCA_031316255.1. Taxonomy (NCBI): domain Bacteria; kingdom Pseudomonadati; phylum Pseudomonadota; class Betaproteobacteria; order Nitrosomonadales; family Nitrosomonadaceae; genus Nitrosomonas; species Nitrosomonas sp. Next base: position 1,267,024 of record JALDQW010000001.1, read on the forward strand.
CATTTGGCAAACCGGTTTACTTGCACAATATAAAGGCATACTGACTGATGAAGAATTAAAAAAGCAAAGCAGTTATATTTTTGCTGAAAAACGCCATAATGCTCTAATTACTCGTGCTTTTATACGCGATTTGCTCTCGCATTATGAAGATATCCACCCTTCCCGCTGGCAATTCACAGCAGGTTCCCACGGCAAGCCGGAAATTGTAAATCCATTGTTACCACTTCGGTTTAATATCAGCCATACTGATGATTTAATCATCTGTGCCGTGATGTTAAACGACGATATTGGCTGTGACGTAGAAATGGTTAACAGAAACTGTAGTTTTTTATCAATTGCAGAAAACTATTTTTCGCAACAAGAATTTTCGGATTTACTCAATACATCGGAAAATGAACAACGCAGCCGTTTTTTTGATTACTGGACTTTAAAAGAATCCTATATCAAAGCCCGTGGTCTAGGATTATCCATACCCTTGACAGACTTCAGTTTTGAAATTGGATCAAACAGACTGCAATATAAAAATGACAATATACGCCTGCATTTTTCTGCCAAGCGATTTGACCATACCCAATTTTGGCGCAATTGGCTATTTTATCCCAATGAAAAACATCGAATAGCCATCTCTACCAGAGGAAAAACGAGCAATCAAGCCAGACAATACCGATTTCGTTTTTTTGAAAATACACCATTGCTGCAAACTACTGAATTAAGTAAATTGAGTTTTCCTACTTGAACAAGGTATATCTCCAGTTAAAATTGAAGCGATATAACATGATGAAATATAAGCTCTGGGTGTATAATTCAATGCTGATACGTACTGTATTTCGCAATGATCCGAAAATTTCTTCACAAAGTATTTAAACGTAAGACTTCTGCTGTCAATACAAAAACTCAGCTACGCATAATACCGCCTAATGTCCATGGTATTAACCGTGGACAAATCAGCCAATGTGCGCTAAAAGTTACGCAGGGGCTGCAAAAAGCCGGTTTTTCCGCATTTATTGTTGGCGGCGCTGTCAGGGATCTGCTGCTTGGACTCGAACCAAAAGATTTTGATGTCGCGACTAATGCAACACCCGAGCAGGCCCGCTCTCTGCTCAGGCGCTCCCGTATTATCGGACGGCGTTTTCGCTTGCTACATGTCATGTGCGGAAACGAAACTGTAGAAGTGTCAACGTTTCGTGGCCCTATATCTGCCGACAATACTATTCCGGGTATTAAAAACCACACCGATCAGCATGGCAGATTGTTGCAAGACAACGTTTTCGGCAGCCAGGAAGAAGATGCAGCGCGCCGTGATTTTACCATTAATGCACTTTTCTACGATCCGTGCAGCGAAGAAATTCATGACTATCTCGACGGATATGCCGATATCGAAGCTAAAACACTGCGTATTATTGGCGATCCTACACGTCGTTACCGGGAAGATCCGGTACGCATGCTCAGAGCCGTTCGTCTGGCGGCAAAGCTGGACATGCAGATTGACACCAGCACAGCCAAACCCATTGGTGATCTAGCTCCACTATTGTTAAATGTACCGCCCGCACGCTTGTTCGACGAGATGTTAAAACTGCTATTGTCAGGCCATGCACTCTCTTGTGTAGTCGATCTGCGTGCACGCGGTTTACACCATGGTCTGTTACCAATGCTCGATGTTATTCTCGAACAACCCATGGGAGAGCGTTTCATAACGCTTGTACTCAAAAATACGGATGAAAGAATTCAACAGGATAAACATGTTTCACCGGCTTTTTTATTTGCTTCGCTGCTCTGGCATGAGGCTCTTGCAACCTGGGATATTCACAAGACATCCGGGGAAAAACCTGTAATTGCATTGCATAGTGCAATCGATGAGGTATTGTCAAAACAACAAAAAAATCTCGCTATTCCACGTCGCTTCAGTGCTGCTATTATCGAAATTTGGGCAATGCAGCCACGATTTGAATCTTTAGCAGGCCGCAAACCTTTTCGCCTGGTTTCCCATCCACGCTTTCGTGCGGCATACGATTTCATGCTGTTACGGTGTGAAAGCGGTGAAATAAATGCGGAATTGGGGTTATGGTGGAAAAATTTTGTTGCTGCCGACCATGAAAAGCGTGAAAAAATGATCCATAAATCCACTTCGTCCAGAAAACGTAAAAACCGAAGTCGCCGAAAATCTGCTATAAAACCGGATACAGCCGATAGCGCACCAGCCACATTAGCCAATGAAAAAGCCGCATCTTAGAAATGTCCTATCCAGATAAAAAGAACAGTCTCGCATATATTGCGCTTGGCAGTAATCTTGAAGATCCGTTCAAGCAGATACAATCGGCAATCGAGAAAATAAAAAAATTACCCGATACAAATTTTTTGAAATGTTCTTCTCTTTATAAAAGTAAAGCCGTTGGATTGCTCAACCAGCCTGATTATATCAATGCTGTTGCCGAAATCGATACGACGTTAACACCTGTAGAATTATTGGATAAATTATTAAAAATAGAACTGCAACATGGACGCGTACGCACGTTTCGCAATGCACCACGCACACTTGATCTGGACATTTTGCTCTACGGTAATCTGCAATTCAGCGACGATAGGCTGACGATACCCCATCCGCGCATGACCCAACGCGCGTTTGTATTGCTGCCGTTAATGGAAATCGCGCCGCATTGCGAGATTCCGGAACATGGTAAAATCAGTCAATTGATTACTGCATGTTCCAATCAAAAAATTGAACAGCTCAATATTTCCTGAAAACAAATCTCTTCATTTCAGATGTGCTATTGAAGATCGATTGAATAAATAATCCATATGAGAACCACAATCAATACTTTACTGAAAATGTATGAAAATGGTGAGAAATTTACTGTTCTGACTTGCTATGATGCGCTATTTGCCAAACTCTTGGAAGACTGTGGGGTTGATGTTTTACTGGTCGGTGATTCCCTGGGCAATGTGATTCAAGGCAAAGAGACCACATTGTCGGTTACCCTGGAAAACATGATTTACCATACACATTGTGTGGCACGTGGCGCTGACAAAGCATTTATTATGGTCGATATGCCTTTTGGAACCTCGCAGCTGTCCCCGGAACGCACCTTCGAAAACGCATCCCAAATCATGGCTGCAGGCGCCCAGATGGTCAAGATAGAAGGCGGCCGTATTATGGCCGAAACGATTCAATACTTAACACAGCGAGGCATTCCAGTTTGCGCTCATATCGGTTTAATGCCGCAGTCTATTCATCAACTGGGTGGCTATAAAATACAGGGAAATACGGAAATCGCGGCAAAAATGTTGCTGGAAGATGCAAAAATCCTGGAAGAATCCGGCGCTAATTTATTATTGATGGAAGCGATTCCGGCAAAGCTTGCAAAACAAATTTCGGAAATCCTGTCTATTCCAACAATTGGCATCGGCGCTGGCGCTGATTGTTCTGCTCAGGTACTGGTCTTGCATGACATGCTGGGTTTGTATCAAGGTAAAAAATCTAAATTCATCAAGAACTTTATGGAAGAATCCCACACCATTGAGGATGCCGTGCGCAATTATGTCAAGGCGGTGAAGACAAGTCAGTTCCCTGATTCAGAACATGAATTCCATTAACCGCTAAATTCAAGCAAATTGAAAATAGTCGAAAACATAGCAGCACTGCGTCAAGCGCTACAAAATGTAAAAAATATTGCCTTCGTGCCAACAATGGGGAATTTGCATGAAGGCCACCTCTCGCTCATACGAATCGCCAAAAAGCATGCCGACTTTGTGGTTGTCAGTATTTTCGTCAACCCTCTGCAGTTTTTACCCAGTGAAGATTTTAATCACTACCCACGATCACTAAAAGCAGATTGTGATTTGCTAAACAGCCTGGATGTGGATTTGGTCTTTGCTCCCAATAATAAAATTCTTTTTCCTGTTCCTCAGGAAATCTTGGTACTATTACCCCCTATAGCTGACATGTATGAAGGTGAATTTAGACCCGGTTTTTTTACTGGCGTTGCTACGGTCGTATTAAAATTAATTAATATTATTCAACCGGATATCGCTGTTTTTGGAAAGAAGGATTATCAGCAATTGCATATTATGCGATTAATGATGCAACAGTTTAACTTTCCGATTAAAATTCTGGATGGAGAAATTATTCGGGCAACGGATGGGCTTGCTTTGAGTTCCCGCAACCAGTATCTAGACAACACTCAACGTCTGGAAGCATGTAATTTATATCAAACATTAAAAAACATCGTTAATGAAGTAAAAAACGGTCAAAGCGATTTTTCACGATTAGAAAAGAAGGCAATTAAAACACTTACTGAAAAAGAATGGAAAGTAGACTATATTTCCATTGTCGATCAAGAAACGTTGTTACCTGCTCAAATCAATAACCGAAAACGCGTTGTACTGGCAGCTGCTCGAATTGGAAAAACAAGACTCATAGATAATATCGAATTTATCAACGAGTGTTGATCAATGACTTAAATTGTCATTAGACTTTAAACCGATTTGCGTACTAGATTCGATCTGGTTCCGATTAATACAGGTAATAGTTAAATCATGCAGGCATTTAATACTTTCTGGTTATCATGTCTTGAACATTTTAGAAATGAATTAAATGCACAACAATTCAACACCTGGATCAAACCTCTCGAATTAGAAGGCAATAATCATGATAATGGAACGGAAGTCATTATCATTGCGCCTAACCGGTTTGTTCTGCAATGGGTTCAAGATAATTTTATTTCGCATATCGAAAATATGGCGAAAGATCATTTTTCGAAAGAAATTCAATTTAACCTGAAAATAGCTGACCCATCTAAAGTAGCCAATAAATCAACCAAAATAGAAAAAACTGCACCGGCGCCTATAGCTGAAAATCAGTCTAAACAAAAAAAAAGAACGGCCAGTCAGCTCAACCCTAATTTTACATTCGACAATTTCGTCACCGGAAAAGCCAATCAACTGGCCCGGGCAGGCGCCATTCAGGTTGCCGAATCACCTGGAATCGCTTATAACCCACTTTTTATCTACGGCGGTGTTGGACTCGGTAAAACACATCTCATCCAGGCAATTGGAAACTTGGTCTATGAAAACAACAAGCAAGCGAAAATCCGCTATGTGCATGCCGAAAAATATGTATCCGACGTCGTCAATGCATATCAACACAAGTCATTTGACCAATTCAAACTGTATTACCATTCACTCGATCTTTTGATGATTGACGACGTACAATTCTTTGTTGGCAAAAACCGAACTCAGGAAGAATTTTTTTACGCATTTAATGCGCTTATTGAAGCGCATAAACAGGTCATAATTACCAGTGATTCCTATCCCAAGGAAATATCCGGCCTTGAAGAACGTCTCGTTTCACGTTTTGGATGGGGTCTGACTGTTGCCATTGAACCACCGGAACTTGAAATGCGCGTTGCCATACTTATCAAAAAAGCCGAGCAAGAAAAAATAAAGCTCGACGAAAATATTGCTTTTTTCATTGCAAAGCATATCCGCTCGAATGTTCGTGAACTGGAAGGCGCGTTGAAACGCATCACTGCGTTCTCCCGTTTTGTCGGTCAGGATATAACGCTTGAAATTGCCAAAGAAGCATTAAAAGACTTGCTCGCAGTACAGAACCGGCAAATATCGATAGAGAATATCCAAAAAACCGTAGCCGATTACTACAAAATAAAAGTTTCTGAAATGTACTCCAAAAAAAGATCTCGCGTTATCGCAAGGCCCAGACAAATGGCTATGGCTATTGCCAAGGAGCTCACGACACTGAGTTTGCCTGATATTGGCGAAGCGTTTGGCGGCCGGGATCATACGACAGTACTGCATGGTCATCGAAAGATCAATGAACTCCGTACATCCGATCCTGCAATCAATCGTGACTATAATGCATTGATACATATTCTGCGTGGTTGAAAATTACCCGCAACTGTTACTCATTTTTATGTTGATAACATTTTAAAAACCTGTGAATAACTTCAAATACACACTTTTCTCTGATTTTATCCACAAAAAACACACATGAATTACTGTTTTTATACCCTATTTATTTTAAAAATAAATATCTGATTCTTAAAAATAAAACATATTTATACAGTAATTTTCAAATCATTATCAGTTTTACTAAATATTTCTATAAATGATTTTATTTAAAACAAACCGGGAAAACTTGCTTAGACCATTGCAAATGGTTACAGGAATTGTTGAGAAAAAACAAACCAAGCCCATACTCTCAAATGTGCTCATTCAGAAAAATAATGAAACAATTTCTTTCTTAACCTCTGATATGGAAATGCAGATAACAGCAACTTCCAAAATTGAAAATAATGAAGGTCAAGATTTTTCGCTAACGGTATCAGCTAAAAAATTCTTGGATATTGTTCGTGCTATCGATTCCAACGCCGAGGTTTTGTTAGTCAAAAAAGATGAAAAGCTTCAAGTCAAATCGGGAAAAAGTTTGTTTAATTTGCAAAGTTTGCCTTCGGATGACTACCCTGTTCTTTCCGAAGAAAACGAAATTGCTTCTGTAATCACCTTACAACAAAACATATTTAAAAACTTATTGAACAATGCTCAGTTTGCGATCGCGGAACAAGACATCCGCTATTTTTTGAATGGCGTACTACTGTCAATAGAAAATGGAGAATTAAAAACGGTAGGTACTGATACTCACCGATTAGCACTTGCTTTGACAGAAATTCAATCATCTGATATAAATCAAGAAGTTATTTTACCTCGCAAAACTGTGTTTGAATTGATAAAACTGCTGAAGGACGATGAAGAACCGGTCAAGATAGAAATCTTTCCAAAACAAGTCAGGTTTACATTTTCCGATATTATTCTTATTTCAAAAGTTATTGATGGCAAATACCCGAACTACAATCGTGTTATTCCCACACAAAATGACAAATACTTCGATCTAGATCGTGCTTCTTTCCTGCAAATATTGCAACGTGTATCGATTCTATCCAATCCAAATGTACTCTTAAGAGGCGTTCGTTTAACTATCGATAAAGAAAAACTCAGTATTTTTTGTAAAAATAACGAACAGGAGGAAGCATCGGATGAAATAGCGATACAGTATGATAATGAACCGATCGATTACAGTTTGAACATTACCTATCTTGTAGATTTATTAAATAATGTCACAGTCGATACATTTCGTTTTGCATTTGCAAATGCTTCATCCAGCGTATTAATTACTGTTCCGGACAGAGATGACTTCAAGTATGTCATCATGCCAATGAGAATTTAATTCCCCAGCTATTTTGTTATAATTTTTTGGAAAATGCCTTATTCATGAATGACGAGAAAAACAATCTACCTATAGAAGATAAAAGCAACTATGGTTCAGACAGTATCAAAATACTGAAAGGTCTTGATGCGGTACGTAAACGGCCCGGTATGTATATTGGTGATACCAGTGACGGAACTGGCTTGCATCATATGGTTTTTGAGGTTGTCGATAATGCTATTGATGAAGCTCTGGCCGGTTATTGCGACGAAATTACAGTAATACTGCATCCAGATAATTCAGTCAGCGTACATGATAACGGCAGAGGCATTCCTACCGGGATCAAACAGGATGATGAACAAAAGCGGTCAGCAGCTGAAATTGTTATGACCGAATTACACGCCGGTGGCAAATTTGACGACAATTCATATAAAGTGTCAGGGGGTCTTCATGGTGTTGGCGTATCTGTTGTCAATGCATTATCTGAATGGTTACATCTCACGATACGCCGTGATGGAAAGATTCACGAAATGGAATTTCGTATGGGTGTACCTGTTAAGCCACTTACAATTGTTGGAGATGCCGAACGACATGGCACCGAAGTTCATTTCCTGGCCAGCAAGGAAATTTTTGGAAATGTCGAATATCACTATGATATTTTTGCCAAACGATTGCGCGAGCTTTCGTTTCTCAACAACGGGATAAAAATTCACCTTATCGATCAGCGTCAGGGAAAAGAAGAAAAGTTCGCCTTTTCGGGGGGGATCAGAAATTTTGTGGAATATATCAACCGCACTAAGACAGTTTTACATTCCAATATTTTTTATGCATCCGGTCAGAAAGATGAAATTACCATTGAAGTTGCAATGCAATGGAGTGACAGTTACAGCGAGCAGGTCTTGTGCTTTACCAACAATATTCCACAAAAAGATGGTGGCGCACATCTGACGGGTCTACGTGCAGCAATGACGCGTACGCTGAACAGCTATATCGAAAAAAATGAATTGGCAAAAAAAGCCAAAGTTGAAACGGCGGGTGATGATATGCGTGAAGGACTGTCTTGCGTACTTTCTGTCAAGCTGTTTGAACCAAAATTTTCTTCACAAACCAAGGAAAAACTTGTTTCTTCAGAGGTAAGGCCAGTTGTTGAAGAAATCGTTTCACAAAAGCTTTCAGAGTTTCTGCTGGAAAATCCTGTCGATGCAAAAACGATCTGCAATAAAATTCTGGAAGCAGCAAGAGCGCGCGAAGCAGCGCGCAAAGCGCGGGAATTAACTCGTCGTAAAGGCGTGCTTGACAGTATGGGGTTGCCAGGAAAATTGGCGGATTGCCAGGAAAAGAATCCGGAACTCTGTGAGCTTTATCTAGTCGAGGGTGATTCGGCGGGCGGTTCAGCGAAGCAAGGCCGTGACCGCAAATTTCAAGCGATCATGCCCCTGAAGGGAAAGATACTTAATGTGGAAAAGTCGCGTTTTGATAAACTGATTTCTTCTCAGGAAATCATAGCGTTAATCACAGCACTTGGAACAGGAATTGGTAAGGACGAATATAATCCAGACAAACTGCGTTATCACCGAATCATCATAATGACTGACGCGGATGTTGACGGTTCGCATATACGAACGCTACTGTTAACATTTTTTTATCGCCAGATGCCGGAACTGATAGAACGCGGACATATCTATATTGCGCAACCTCCGCTTTATAAGATTAAACATGGAAAAAAAGAACGTTATGTCAAGGACGACTATGAACTTAAGCAATATATTCTAGGATTAGCTTTGTCAGATGCGCAATTGTATGCTGAAACAAATAAGCCGGCGCTGACAGGTGAAACGCTGAAGAAAATTGCCACTGAATACCTATTGGCCGAGGCCGTGATAGAACGCATGAGCCGTTTGACCGATAACGCCGTTATGAATGCCTTATTGCATCAACCGGAGATTGATTTGAGTAATGAGGAAAATGCGGCTAACAGCGCAGAACGGCTGCAATCACATGTTCATGATGCAAATATAAAAGCTGAATACGATGAAGTCAATGAACGCTACCGCCTTAGAATAGAACGTTTGTCACATGGAAATCTGCATGTCAGTTATTTGGATCAGGATTTCTTGCACAGTGGCGATTACACACAAATCAAAAAAACATATCAGGTATTTCACGGGCTGATAAAGGACGGCGCATATATTCAACGCGGTGAAAAAAAACAATCGATCGGCAATTTTAAACAGGCGCTCGAATGGCTGCTTGAAGAAGCAAAAAAAGGGTTGAATATCCAGCGCTATAAAGGACTCGGTGAAATGAACCCAGCACAATTATGGGAAACGACTATGGATCCATCAATCAGAAGACTGTTACGTGCGCAGATCGTGGATAGTATATTAACAGACGAAATTTTTACAACATTAATGGGGGATGTAGTCGAACCGCGAAGAGCTTTTATTGAAAATAATGCACTCAGGGCGACGAATATTGATGTTTAAGTCGATGTTAAAGGACTGATAAAAAAGAATAACATACCGGCTGATTTTATGCCGGTATGTAATGGTTAGGCGAATGTGTTGCACGCGCCAGACTTAGTCCTCTTTCAAAGGGCTTCGTTCTCTGGAAACACCTTTCAATTTTTCAAATGTCCGCAATCCACCCATTCCCAACATAGCCAGTACCAACTGATAAAGGCCATCCGTATGGATTTGCGGAGGATGCGGAAATTCAGGATAAAATGCGGAAAATGCCCAGGCCAGCATGGGTTGCAGTACGAAAGCCCACAATAACCCGATTCCGCAAATCCAGCCGATAAATGGCCGCCATCCGGCAACGAATACGCTTTTATGACTTGCTTCAACCAGATTAACCCTGGTTTGAGCCTCTCCAGCTGACATTACCGCATTCATTAATTCACGTTCAAATTCTTCCTTGGCTTCAGCACGTTTATTGGGGTCAGGAATTCGATCAATAAGCTTGTTGATTACTGGCCCTAATAAAGGTTGTAAGAAATTCCAGATCATTTTGATTCCTCCTAATGTATGATTTACCTTCTAAAAAGTATGCAGCTGCAAGATGCTATACACGGATTATTCATGAGCGACGAATAACGTGGTATGGCACCATCTCAGGGACAACAGAAATAATTCATTCATTGAGAACTACCCCTAGAATAACGTATTTTTTAAGATTGTTCATCTGACGGGTATTGAACCGCTTCAGCACGATTTCGGTTACTAAAAAACAGGAACCTGTCGCGAAAGTCGATAATCAAATAAATTGTTATCATAATTAGTCTATAATCGATAATTTACCGAGCGTTAGTATGCCTCCAGATGAGTGCGGTATCCTCAATAATGATTCATGAATAATCTGAAAAACCTTCGAAAAACCAAGATTGTTGCCACCATTGGCCCGGCCTGTGATTCACCCGATGTTCTGAAAGCGATGATCTCTGCGGGGATGAATGTTGCACGTCTGAATCTGTCCCATGGCACCATTGAGGAGCACCAGGTCCGCCTGGATTGGATCCGTGAAACCGCCAACACGATGGGTGTGCCACTGGCCATCATGGTTGACACCCGAGGAATCGAAATTCGAACCGGCAAACTCAGTGATCGCTCGGTTGAACTGATGCGGGGTATGAAATTTACCCTGTATACGGACGGACGCATCGGCAACGCGGATGGTGTTTCCATAACCTATAGAAACTTGCCCAGTGAAGTAAAATCGGGAACTTCGATTTTGATCGATGACGGCGCCATCGAACTGGAAGTGACTTCGGTTACATATAACGAAATCGTCTGCCAGATTGTCCATGGCGGTATTTTAAAGGAAAACAAGAGCGTCAACTTGCCTGACATAGAACTGGCAGTCAATGCGGTGAGCCCGGAATTCAGAGATGATATCGTCAGGGAAATCAACTTTGCTGCAGAAAACGACGTGGACTATTTGGCTGCATCTTTTGTACAAAGTGCGGAGGATATCCATCGTATCCGGGATATTTTTCTGAAAACCGAACGACGCACGCCAATCATTGCCAAAATAGAAAATAAAGCTGGGATCAAGCACCTCGAGGAAATTGTTAAAGCGGCTGATGGGGTGATGGTGGCGCGCGGTGACCTCGGTGTCGAACTGCCATTGGCTGAAGTTCCCGTATTTCAGAAAAAAATTATCCGTACCACGGTAATGAATGGCAAACCCGTAATTACTGCGACAGAGATGCTTGCTTCCATGGAGCGTAATCCCAAGCCCACCCGCGCCGAGGCCAGCGATGTCGCCAACGCTATTCTTGATGGTACATCGGCAGTCATGCTTTCAGGGGAAACCGCGATAGGTAAATTCCCGGTAGAAGCAGTGCGCACCATGTCTATTCTTGCCCAGCGCGCAGAGGCATCGCTGAGTGAATACGGTTACTTGCAGAAAACCCGCATTGATCAATTGAACATTATTCCCGAGGTAGTCAGTCAGTCGGCGGTTGATATGGCAGAAAAGCTTAAGGCCGTCGCCATATTCAGTCTTACCGAAACCGGCCTCACGTCCCGGTTGATCTCCAAAAATCGCCCCGACTGCCCAATAGTAGCTGTAACCTATTCCCAGTTGGTGGCGCGGCGCTTGTCCATGAACTGGGGTGTGGTACCCTTGCTCAGTGAAGAAGGCAATGACGATAATGCCAAGCTTGAATTCGCATTAAGCCGGGCCAAGGCACTTGGTTACATCAAAATGGGAGATGTTGTTGTCGTAACTGCAGGAACACAGCGTCGAGTCGGGGGCACCGACCATATTCGCGTATTGAAAGTGTAAAATCAGCAGATGAGCGATTTTCGTGTAAGTCTGATTCTGTAGTTTCTGCGATAAGCCTCTGTGAGAGGCTTATCGGCATTCATATCCTTATTGAATAATCTAAGAATGAATAGTTAAAGCTAACAGATAAACTATTTTGATGTATTCAATGGATCGAGTTGCTGCGGCGTTAATTGGTTTTTCCAGCTTTGCGGCAGGTTTTGCACCCAGCCGTTATAAACCACAGGGATAGGCAACAATCCCTGACCGCCCATTCCATCAAGTGCCGTAATCGTGTCGTCTGAGGCGGTATTTGCAGTCGAAGTCAACAAAATTCTACCAACAACTTTAGCGTCAGCCGGATTGCCGTCACCGTTGGGATCGATATCGACAACTTGCAGCACATTGGCTGATTGACTGCTGACATAGGCGTAATAACCGCCTCCAGCTTTGGCGCCAAATTGCACCCCATGACACCCTGCATCGCAAGACAGCGAAGCCACCAGCGTATCCGTTTTGGTATCCACAATGGTGATGGTATCGGTCAGGATATTAGCCGTTACCATGGCTATACCATCCGGACTGACCGGTGTTTGAATCGGCAAGCCGCCAACCGGGCCGGTAATGTTACCGTTAACCGGGTCATAGTTTTGCAGTAGATTAATGGTTTTGAGTACCGTTCCGGTCGCTGTTTCGATTACTGTAAACGTGCTATCGAGAAAATTAGCGACATAGTATTTACTGGAATCGGGCATCATGCCGGTAGCAATCGGATGTGCTTCTACGCTGCCGGTAGGAACAATATCCTGTATATCGTCGCGCACAAAGTCATAGATAGTTGAATCTCCGGTAAATACATTAGGGGTTACCATAGTGCCGCCGTCATGACCCATCCAATGTGCATGCGGGCCAGGCCGACCGACATCAATGCGCCGTTCGATGCCGCCGGCAAGCGGTGACAACTCGACAACCGATTCATTCCGGTCTGAACCGTTGATAGAAACATGCAATTGATCGGTATCCACGCGTGTCATTACATGTGCTGGCGCTTCTCCAACCTGAATCCGGTCGATGAACTGGCCGGATTCCCGGTCAAAAATCGTCAGCTTGCTGTCAAACCATTCCGTGACATAAATAAGATTCTGATCGCGGTCAGTCCACATATTGTGTGGGTTGTTGAGTTCTACATCAGGCAAGAATACTTTGCGTTTTACTTGCCAGGTTGTTGCATCAACAACAGCCGCTGCGCCCGGCTTGCGTTTGTTGGCCGTTTTCTCAAATTGTGTGTTTACCCAGACTTCACCCACACCCGGTGGGGGCGTTAACAACGATGGCAGGGCAGTATCGTTGCCATAGCGTGCTTTCAGTACGCTGGCGAGATCAACCACCGCACCACCTGTAATGCGTACAGGAACACTGGGGTAATTGATATGCCAAGGGTCTGATGAAGAGAAGTTTTGCCAGTTACCCGGCTCGGTCAACACCATAAAACCGCGCAGCAGGCGTGTTGCCAGATCACTGCTGGTCGGCACAGTAATGCCATTAATCAGTGTAATCGTTTCACCCAGGTCGAGTCCTTCGGTATTCGGATCGTCCACGATCACTGCACCGAGCATGTAGGGATGCACCTGACAGAAAAAGACGTACAGGCCAGGCGTTCTTAACGTGACACTTTCACTGCCTTTTTGCGGATCGGTATCAAAAGGCATGTTTCTCGCGCCAGTGGGATAAAGCAGGCTGGTATAAGTATGCACGGTATTGGAATCTCCCGTGAAAACAACTTCGACACCCGGTGTGCCTACGCCAAGAGAGCCCAGCCCGGCCACTGGTCCGTTGGTATTTTTATACCAAATACCCGGCCCGTCGTTCAGTTTAAAAGTAATCCGGTTGCCCCCCTTTGCCCAGACCAGAGCGGGAAGAACCATCAAAATAATCACGATTAATAATTTTTTCATATCATTTCCCTAATTTAAGCAGCAGGCCGGTAAAAGTACTAAAACGGCCCAACCAATTTGTAACCGAAAAGTTGTGAGTTACTTCAATTTGTAGACAGTAATTTAATGAGCGCATCACTGAATCCAATAATTGATAGTTTGATAATGTGTTAAAGCAATCGATAGAGAGATTTTTTTCCACTTTACGTTTACAAATTTCATTACAAATGCGTATACACATGTGAACTTTTAACATGCGGTATATCCGCATAATCCGCAAAAGGGTTCAAATCAAGGAATAATTCTTATTGACTTATGTTGGTTACATTAATGTACCAAAGTTAATTTAAGCCATTTAATTTTCTGTTTTATAATAAGAAATTTTATTTATCACACACTTCTCTTTGCACTTCTTTTTTTCAGCACAGCCGTTTGCCATGCTGAGTTCGATCACGTTTGGGTTCTAATTTTTTTGCAATCCATTGAACCATTTAATGATGGTTGTGGATTAACGGGTAAGTGGAACTAAGTAACGATGTCTCATTGAATTAATGGATCATGGCCATATCACCCAGAAATGATAAAGAGAGTATTTATGCCTCACCGAAAATGCAGGCGAGAGAGCAGCAGTTGATTGCTGAAACAGCGGCAGGGAACGAGAAGGCATTTGAGCAGCTTTATCAGCTTTATTTTAACCGGTTGTTTCAATTTGTTTTTCGCATTACGCGAACGCAGAACGGCATTGAAGAAGTGATTAATGATGTGATGTATGTCGTTTGGGATAAGGCTTCAACGTATAATCAGATATGCCGTCCATCAACCTGGATACTGGGCATTGCGTATTTCAAGGCATTGAAGAGTATTGAGAAATCGATTGCTGATGAGGACCGTTCTGTTGAGTTTAATGATGAGCTGGATTATTTTCCTGATAAAGGTACGGATTGGATTTCTCAGCTGGAGACCAGTAACTGGCTGGAAGTTGCATTCAAACAGTTGTCGACTGAGCAACGGGCGGTTGTTGAAATGACTTATTTTCAAGGCCTGCATTACAATGAGATCGCTGAGATTATGCAATGCCCGGAAAACACCGTGAAAACCAGAATGTTTCATGCACGAAAAATTCTGGCAAAATCACTTCAGCAAGATTAATGGCAGGAGCGAATAGAGATGTCAGTGAATAGCAAAACCGGCAGTAATCGCGAACATCGTGAGGTGTGGGGTCTTTTGCCCTGGTTTATCAACCGGACGCTGAGTGCTGAGGAACAGGCACGGGTGGAAGGTCATATCAAGACATGTCTTACATGCCGGATTGAATTAAAGCAGCAGCGGCAGGTCTATGAGAATATCCAGCAGGCAGAGCTTTTGCAGCAAATGTCCAACGCGTCGTTTAATCGGCTCAAAATGCGTATTGACACACAGCCGGCTTCCCGATCTGCATCCTTTGGTAAAAGATTCGAGAATTTTCAAAGATTTTTCTTTCAATTTCCGGATTTCAGAAGACATCTCGCGCTGACTTTCGCAATAGTGCTGGTGACAACGGTGTTGATATTCAATACGACGCTTGAAATGAATCTGCCGGATAATGAGTACCGGACTTTGGCCAAGCTGTCCGAATCGCTTGATGAAAGCAGGAAATCCAATTTGATACGCGTCATTTTTACTGACGAGACTGATGTGGCGCAAATTGACGCGATTGTCGGCAGTGTACACGGCCATATTGTCAACGGGCCATACCAAAACGGTATTTATGAAATTCTTATCGATGGCGAACAAAAATATTCTATGGAAGCAACTGATGCCATAAACGCGTTACGTAACAACGCACATGTGTTTTTTGCCGAACTGGCGCTTGCCCCACTTTCATCCGAGTGAGCCTGCTATGTTGATATTATTTCTAAAGAAATTGTTGGTGTTTATTGCCATGCTGTTTGCGGTTCTGGGTATTTCTGTGTTGCCGGTCAGCGCCGGGCAGGATTTGGTTATCGATCCGTTGCTTTTTGATACGAATCGTGCTGAACGCATTGTTCTGGTTACCTATTCCGATAAGCACATCGACCGGATTCCTGTCGGCCAGATCAATCAGGCGTACCGCAAAAGAGGCGAATACAGCAGTTCGACATGGAGCCAGCGGGTTGCCAGCAGTATAGAGGCGGATTACAAGTTAACCATTCTTGCACAATGGTCGATCAGCGAAATAGGCGAGCACTGCGTTGTTTATCTGATCAATGAAAACCAGTCAGTTGCTGAAATCATTGCGACATTATCGAATGATAACCGTATCGATAATGTTCAATCGATGGCGACGTTTAAAGTGCTGGCCAGGGAATACAGCGACCCCTATTACCGGTTGCAATCGAGTATTCATCCGTTCAATCTGGAAAAGATCCACAGTCAAGTAACGGGCAAAAATATAACCATTGCAATTATAGACACGGGCGTGGATGCAAAACACCCCGATCTGGACGGTCAGATTAATGTCATTAAGGATTTTGTTGCAGATCAGGCCACCGCTTTTCCCAGTGACGGGCATGGCACAGCAATTGCCGGCATTATTGCCGCCAAGGCAAACAATGGACAGGGCATAGTCGGTCTGGCGCCCGATAGCCGCATTGTTGCCATGAAAGCCTGCTGGGGAATTTCTGAAGGAAACCTGGATGCGGTTTGCAACAGCTTTACCCTGGCCCTGGCGTTGAACACCGCCATCAACATGAAGGTAGACGTCATTAATTTAAGTCTGACCGGGCCTTACGATCCCCTTTTGGCCAGACTGATCGATGCCGCTGTTCGGCAAGGCATTATTGTCATCGCCTCTCAAACCGACCGGCAAGATGACAAATCCGGTTTTCCGGCGCAACAGCCGGGCGTGATCGGCGTGCAAAGCCACAATCACATGTTGCAAACATCGTATAAAACACAAGCACAGATTGTCCCCGCACCTGGAGAACAAATCCTCACTACACTCCCCAACGGCGCCTACGACTTCATCTCCGGCAATTCAATGGCCACCGCCCACGTCACCGGCCTTGCCGCTTTATTATTACAGCTTGAGCGCGGCCTCAACAGCCAGGACCTGTACAAATTGCTGGTCAAGGCTAACGAGCCACAGTTCTATAAAGTATTCAACTCACATTCCAACAAAGCCAATAATATCAAAACCGGGTTTAAACAATGAAAAAACTGCCCGCTGGTGCAAAAGCTGGTTTTACAAGCAATGCTTCATGCAAATTAGTACGCTATCCATCTGAAATTGCCTGATGATACACTGCTTATCTGTCAAATATGAGCAGATAAGCAGTGTATCATCAGTAACTACGCTATCACCAAAAGCTCAAAAAGACACCGCTTTTCGATTTTATCTTGGTACGATTGACAAGTTGTCGTGCGTGATTACCTTTCCCTGGAATTTAATGAACGCATTGAATTCAGGAAACGTCCGCACTATCACTTACGCAAGATACATTGATAAAAAAATCAACGCCACCGCTACGGCACTTATAATGGCAAGATTGAGTCCCAATTTTTTAAACGCTTCCGAATCTTCCTTTTCTAGCATTGCCATGTTTAACCTCCACTTAAAACAATAATGGAACCGCTATCCTGCACACAATCTGAATAATATTCATTGACTTAGATCAATAAAACATCAATTATTAACTGCTTAAGAATCTGCATGAAATCAGGCTGATTCCCGAGTAATTTTGGCAGTGCCTTGACCTTGTAGTGATTTATCATGCATCAATAATCAACTGAATGGAATGCTATTATCTCTATCGAAAGCAATTCAAGATTCAATTTCTTAATACAATTATGATGTGACTGCTCCAGCGATTACTATTTAAAATGATTGAGATTGACGCAAAAAGATAGACATTGTCGCGAATGTTATGCAAGACTAGACGCCGAGTAATTATGTCCTGACATACTGCTGGGTCGTGATTTATCCGTGTATTGTATTCATTAGAGGAGTCTTTTATGGAACTGGCGAGGACGACAAACAAAAACAATGTCGTCAGTATCTTTGTGAGTTGTATTGATTTTACAATACGGTCACGCGCCTTCGATTATCGCATCGAACAATTGCGCAGAGCGGGAATCAATGCCCAGGTGATTGCCAGTCGTTCGAATGAGATGGGACTGATATTGACCGAGCTGGTTAAGGAAATAAACGCCATGGCGTCGGAAGTCGGTAGAATTTTACAGAAAGTCTCGGAAAGCGGTCATGTTCTTGGAGGATTGGCAAAAGATAACATGCGATTGGCCGGATTAATGAAGCACTATTTTAGCGCCATGGAAAAAACGCGCGAAAGTAAAAGCAAGGATATCATTCATCGTGAGTATTCGCGATTGCATAATCAGATTGAAAATAATTTTCGTTCTATCCGGGTTCAGTTAAAGTCACATAAGATCACGCTCATTGATCTCTACGCCACTTCAGAATTTGTTGATCCGTTGGTCAGTCTGATTAAAATTAATGTTGCGATGTTCGCTGAATTCAGTGATCAATTTGATCATGTAACGCAAGAACTGGAATCATTTCACGAATTTATCATTACCACAGTGGATGAAATGACAAACGAAATAGAAAGTGCGCTGGGTATCATCAATGCATATTTAGGAGAGCAATCATGATCAAGAAGTTGTTATTTGAGAAGGGTGATCATGCGTGGTATGTTCTGTGCCGTGACCCAGAAAAATCAGAACATGTGATCGATACCAATGAATATGTGGTTGTATCGGGTGGCGAAGGACTGATTCTTGATCCAGGTGGAATGGAAGTATTCGCCCAAATCGCCAGTGTGATGGCGGAAGTTATTCCTTTTACTTCAATCAAACATATTTTTGGCTCGCATCAGGATCCGGATGTTATTTCATCATTGCCGCTTTGGACGGGCCTATCTCCCAATGCAAAAGTATATATCCCCTGGATGTGGACGGGTTTTATTGCTCATTTTGGTCTGGAAAGTGTCAATCAGTTTGTTTCCATTCCTGATGAGGGAATGGATATCGCTTTTGGCAATCGCTCCCGTGTAACAGTTATTCCCGCCCACTATTGCCATTCAGCGGGTAATTTTTCCGTCTACGATGCCAAGGCAAAAATATTGTTCTCCGGTGATATCGGCGCCGGATTATTACCCAAAAATTATACCAATGTATTTGTGGAAGATTTTGAGCGTCATATTCGGTATATGGAAGCTTTTCATAAACGGTGGATGCCTTCAAATACCGCCAAGAACGATTGGATAAAGCGGGTAAGGAAACTGGATATAAATATGCTTTGCCCACAGCATGGTGCGATTTTTAAGGATAAGCAAGTGAATCAGTTTCTGGACTGGTTCGAAGCGCTTGAAGTGGGTATCTGGGGCAAGTAGGTAATAAATAACTGCTGCTGCCGACTTTTCAATCTGAAAATTTCATGGTTAAGAAGAATCCCGGGTCAGCGATAATCAAGACTCGCAAGGAAAGATAAAGGGATCGGCCAAAGCTGTCTGCACATTATTTTCTTGATTCGTCATCTGAATCTGGTTTTGTTCTCGCTTGTACGATTACTGTTACTCTATGAGAAAAATCACATTCCTGACACGGTTTTTTGCTTATAATTTTTTCAAACTTTCACTGATGAATAATGAGAGATCAACTCTGTGAATCATGCAACGACAATGGTTATTTTGTTAAACCTGAGGCACAGGCAGAGACTGTTATATTGTTTTTGCTTTTTTTTGATCCCGGGAGTGGCATTTTCAAATGAAGTAAGGGCAGACGTGTTTTGTGTGATCAAGGCGCAACGTGCCGAATGCAGCGCGATGCCTGTGATTGTGCGGGCAAAATTAAATCTATCGGCTTCTAATTTCAGTTTGGCTGCACAGTATGAATCCTGTTTCAGTGAAAGAGCTGTGGAGATACAAGGACGTGTTTTGCAAACAGTAAATAAAGAAAACGTCCACGAATTTGAGCTCCTTGGCGAGCACTATGAACCTGTAACCGATTTTATTGCTTTTCCCAGAACAATTGCTTATCTGGTATTGGATAAATCAACGCAAAAAGGTATGTTTACGGATGTCTGGTCTGCACAGCAGTTGATGCACCACCCGGCACCTTCGATATTGACTGTTCCAGTCAATTGCAAAAACACTCAAAGGAGGCAACATTAATGTCAACCATATCGGAAACCTACCAGGATAAAACCATCGAAATACAGGATAACAAGAGGCTGCTGATCAATAGTAAACCCGTTCAGATTCTTTTTGACAACGAAACGGGCAAGTGGTCGACGCACCTAATTCCCTATAAACAGTATGACGATTTGTTAACGCTTGCCAAGCAAATCATCGCTGATTCAGAGGAATTCAAGTAAGGCTTCCCGCCTTTATTTTCATGCTGGCAGAATGCGTCAAAGATGAAATAAATATGGGTAAAAATTTAACTGGAGACTGCAATCATGGCTATTCGTAAAGATGCAAACACACTGACGCCTGCAGAAAGACAGGAATTTGTACAGGCAGTTCATGCGCTGAAACAAAGCGGACTTTATGATCAATTTGTTTTACGGCACGCCAATACGCCAATGACGGCAATTCATCGCAGCCCTGCTTTCCTGCCGTGGCATCGTCGCTTCATTCTTGACTTCGAACGCGAACTCCAGAGAGTATCCGGCAATCCGGATTTGGGTCTGCCCTACTGGAACTGGTCGAGTGGCGGGCCGGGCGCTTCAATGTGGAATAACGATCTGCTCGGCGGCGATGGCAATTCGATAACCGGTATCGTTGAAACCGGCCCTTTCCGTTCAGGCCAGTGGAGTGTAATCAATTCGGACGGCAATTCGACAGGCCCGCTCAGACGGCAATTTGGCCGCTCCGGCGCAAACACGCTGCCGACACAATCCGAAATTTTACAAGTACTCAGTGTGACGCCTTACGACAGCTTCCCGTGGAATACGAACAGTTCGCCCAGTTTTCGCAATCAATTGGAAGGCTGGATGGGACCCAATCTACATAATCGCGGCCATGTTTGGGTGGGCGGCTCCATGTTGCCGATGACTTCACCGAACGATCCGGTTTTTTTTATGCACCATTGCATGGTGGACAAATTGTGGCATGAGTGGCAATTGCGTTTTCCCAATCAAGGTTATCTGCCCGTCTCGGGCGGGCCGTTTGGTCAGAACCTTACAGATATGATGGCCGGCACACCCAATGGACCGGTCGGTTCAAGACCCATTGATGTGCTTGACAGCGCCGCTTTAGGGATTGAATATGATCAATTGCTGCCCGGTACGCCACAACCGATACCTCCTGGACAGAATGTCACGCGAATAAATTTAAACGCAGCACCGGCTGCAGGACAAGTCTCGCAACCGGGAGAAATCGATTTGTTTGAATTCGATCTCGACCAGCTTCGCAACATCATTCTGGAAACATCCGGGAATTCGGATACCGTGCTAACGTTGTACGGGCCTGATGATTTCACCCGGGAAATCGCGGAGAACGATGATGGCGGCAGTAATTTCAATAGCCGTATTTCAATGACATTATCGGCCGGTAGCTACCGTGCATCCGTCCGATTGTATAATCCCGGCAGTACAGGCGATTACCGGATCCAACTCAGCTCAGAAACAGGGACACCGATACCGTCCATTCCGGTATTAACCGTCGATAATCCGCCTTTTGCTGCCGAAATATCCACCGACCGTGAAAGTGATGTCTATCAAATAAATATCTCCGCGGCCGGAAGATATCAGATTGAAACACAGGGCAATACCGATGTTTTCCTGTCCTTATACGGACCGGGCAGTCAGAGCACATTAATCGCAACCGATGATGACAGCGGCGCCGGTTTAAACGCCAGACTTATCCGAGAGCTGAGTCCGGGAAGCTACTTTGCAGCGGTGCGGCATTTCTCGGCTTTTGGCAGAGGCGCGTATCAGATCCGTGTGATTCGATTATAGTCACGCGGGTGAGTTTCGGGTGCAATTGAAGATGAATGTGGGGGAGATGATTTTTTACCCAGTCGACAGCCGCATGACCGTGAAAAAAAATAATTGTGGCTTTGGCCGGTGTTTTTTTAGCGGGCAACCACCGACTATGCAGTTTTCGTTGCGCGGCATCGGTAACCGATCAACAACCCAGCCAGTCAGTAGACAAACCAGAAGACCAGCGTGGATATCGATACGCAATTAATTCAACAGATTGCACAACAGGAGCAGCAAGCACTCGCACGATTATACGAACGGCATGTCATGCAAATGCTCGCCGTAGCCGTTAAAATTCTTAAGTCGCGGAAAGACGCCGAGGATTTGATTCACGATGTGTTTCTGGAAATCTGGCACAAAGCCGCGGATTTCGACGCAACGCGCAGTTCGGTGCGCAACTGGATACTGCTGCGGGTACGTAGTCGCGCAATCGACAGGTTGCGCTCGCGCACATACGCACAAACCGTTTTTTCAGCGAATGACTACGACGAGTCAGCACTGGTGCAACACGGTCCCGCACCGGATCAACTGGCGCA
This sequence comes from Nitrosomonas sp., assembly GCA_031316255.1. Lineage (NCBI taxonomy): Bacteria > Pseudomonadati > Pseudomonadota > Betaproteobacteria > Nitrosomonadales > Nitrosomonadaceae > Nitrosomonas > Nitrosomonas sp. The sequence continues at coordinate 1,289,443 of JALDQW010000001.1, forward strand.
GTGGCAACAGGCGCGCAGCGTCGTGCAACGCTTGCCGGAACCGCAGTATAACGTCATTGTGTTGAGTTATTATGAAGGCCTGACCTGCACCGAAATCGCCGAGCGATGCCAGATACCGGTGGGCACCGTCAAATCAAGGCTGTCCGCAGCGCTCAAACAGTTACGCAGCGCGTTGCAACCGCATGAGGAAAAATCACATGTCCGATAACGACGACAAGTTTGCCGAATACGCTTTAAAAACACTCGATGATAAAACGGCGCGCATGCTGGCGACGGAAATTGCCAACTCCACCCAAAAACAGGCGTCGCTACGAGAAATCGAAGACGCACTGACACTGCTGGCCGAATCCGAGCAGCCGATTGCCCCTTCTGCGCAATTGCGCGCGCGGGTATTGAATGCGTTGCGGCAGGAAACACGGTTTTCCGGCTTCATCGAACGCCTGTGTGGTTTTTTCGACTTGCCGCGCGAAACTGTTGAGACACAACTATCCCTTCTCGATCGAGTCCATGCCGAATCGTGGCAGATGAATGCATTTCCCGGCACGCATTTATTGCACTTCGACGGCGGTGCGCAAATTGCGCCAAACGCCGATTGCGGTCTGGTTTATGTCGAACCCGGTAACCGTATCGACGCACACCGCCATTTAGGCGATGAATGGTCGCTGGTACTGCAAGGTGAACTGCGAGAAACCGGCGGCGCCATCTATTTCCCCGGCGATTGTCTGTACCGCCGCGCTGGCTCTGTGCATGCGGTTGAATCGGTCGGCAGCGACGCACTGATTTTCGCCGCGATTCTGATCGAAGGACTGGAATTCGCTGGCGAATAAACGCAAAAAAACAGTCCGGGCATGTGATGCACCCGGACTGTTTTATACCGATCAACGGCCGATTGATATCGCGGCTAACCGGATGATTCGGCGGTGATTGCTGCAATCACACCGTCAATATCCGACTCGGGCAGACGGGTCAGTCCGCGCCGCAAATCGGCCTTAATCAGCTCGGTGCGCAACCGTTCGGGATTGAAAATACGTCCGGCCGATGAGTTATCATCCCCACTGCCCGTGACTGTATCTGTTACGTCAGCCACATTCTCCGACGCCCTGGTTTCGGAACCGATAGCCACCAGATCGCCGATATTGACCGCACCCAGTTTCAGCCGGATATCCTCAGCCGTCGATGGCCCCACAATCGGCAGATCGGACAGTGGTTTATCCAGCATGGCTCGAGTAAAGCCGGAGATATCGATTGGTGTAATCACGCTACCCGAACCGTTTCTGTGTTTCACCAGTTGCAAATAGCCTTTTGTCAGAATCGGCACCACCAGTTGATACAAATCGGCGCGGGTAAATCCTGACAGATTCTCAATCGCGCGCAGCGAACTGAAACCCGTATCGCCGCGCGCCGCAATCAGCCGGTCGATCACCACTTCATCCGCACCGCTGGTGGCGGCCAGCAATTGTGCTTTAGGCAGATTGAAGACCTGCAAAATACGCGCCTGACTGCGCTCGAAACCGGCCTCATTAACCAGATTCAATTCATTGCAATAGAACCCGGCTGCATCGTCCAACAGACTGACGGTACCGAATGTGAGTTCGGGGCAGGTATCGCGTACGGTGATTTCCGCCTGCAATTCGCTACTTAACGCCGCATACGGCACCAGTCCGCCAAGCTGGAATTCGCCCGTAATTTTGTCGGCAAAACGCACTCGCCCGTTCTCAACCGTTTGACCGAGCACCACTAGCGCGGTATCGTCAAATTCAACCAGAAATGGACAATCGAATCCTTCAGATTTCTGCAACGCCACTTTTTCCGTGCAGCATTCGGCGTTAGGGAAATCCTTGTGATCGGGATCGAACACATTGAGCGGCGCCTCAAACCGGTATTTGAACGTAAAATCGGGCGGCCAGCCGTAATATTCGTCAATAATCTCAACATTGTAAATATCAACCAGTTGCCACACCACGTAAGTGCGCGATTTACACGCTGGCGCCGTCGAGGTCGCCTTAAATTCCGCCGTGTCTTCCTCGCTGATAGTAACGGACACCCCCAGCTTTGCACCCAGTTCCGCGCTTAACCCTTCAAACGAAACACCCAGTTTGGAAGACACTTCAGTCGTTAAAGTGCGTGACACGCCGATCTTGCGGGTAATCTTCTGATCCACCGAATCACCGCATTCCAGCGTAGCCGCAAAAACGCGCTTCCATTTCTGCGCACGCGACACGGTCACAAAACGTTCGTAAATATAGCCGCTTTCGTCCACCGTCTGACTGCTCACGGTAAATTCTTTACCTTCCACATCCGGCAACTCATCCGGCCTATTGGGCATGCGCGGTTGAAACGGCGGTTTTGCAGGAATCGTATTAATAGGCATGATAGCCTCCTTGAGAATATGAATATGCCATCTAAAAGTTCGGGCGGTTACAACACACCCGGTTTCGTCGCGACTTATTCATTAATACGAACGACACCGCAAAACGGTTCGATTGATTTCAGATTTTTTTCAAAAAATGCCAGAAAGTGACGAATACGGGGGCCTACCATTGTTTTTTAGCAGGGTGACAAGCCACATCTCAAGCCGTTGGTATAGACATTGGGCGGGGCTGTGGCTCACGGGGTCAGCGGCTGGGATTCTGGTTCGCTAGACTTGAAATGCTGTCCCCGTCATCTTGTATCATCCAGAATGCCGTACGCGAAAACCTGACGCAGAATTTAGCAACCAGTTCCCCTGTGTCTTGGCAATTAATCCATTGTTTTGTTATTTGTTTTTTTTAAAAACTTCACATTTTTGTAACAGAAAATTTAGAAATTTTTCACAGCTGTTGGAGTATGATCCCGCTCGATAAGTTATTCATAATAATTTCTTATTACTGAACTCTAGCCGGGAAATTTTCTTTAACTGAAAAAATTCAGGTTTGTATCAGTATCTCTTAATTTACGCCAAAAATACTGATGAGTACCTCATACAACTTTTTGAAGGAAAACTGAATATGCGATCAATCGTTACGACAAAAAATGTAACGGTTTTTTTTACATTTTTTTTGATTCTATTATTTCACTTGGATGTAAAAGCCATGCCAAGCTTTGCACGTCAAACCGGCATGCCCTGCAGTTCCTGTCACGTACAATCTTTCGGGCCTGGGCTCACTTCGGTAGGCAGGAATTTCAAGTTAAATGGTTACACCGCAACTGGCGCGAACTATAAGGAAGGCAATATACCCTTGGTGCCAATCAGCGGCATGATACGCGCATCATATACCCATACGCAGCACGGTCAGCCAGGCGGCGCATCAGAACGCTTCGGCAGCAATGATAATGGAACAATTGATGAAGCAGCAATTTTTCTGGCTGGCCGACTTCATTCAAAAGTAGGCGCTTTTATCGAGGGCACCTATAATGGTGTCGAGGATATTGGAGAATTGGACAATTCCGAGATTCGTTTTGCCGATCACACAACTTTGATGGGTCAAAACCTGGTCTACGGTCTAACAGTAAATAACAATCCCACAGTAACCGATCTCTGGAATACTACACCGACCTGGGGATTTCCATGGGCATCTTCTGATTTAGCACCCACACAGGCAGCAGGTTCATTGATCGAAGCACTCGGTGGCCAGGTTGTCGGTTCTACTGCTTACATGATGGTGAATAATCTTCTATATGTGGAAGCAGGTGGTTACGCCATGCTGCCACGAAAAATTCAAACAGGCATCGGCGTCTTTGACGATGAGCAGTCGCGTATTAACGGTGGCGCACCTTACTGGCGCGTTGCCCTACAAAAAGACTGGCAAGGCCATTATTTTGCTGTCGGATCGTTCGGTATGCAGGCAAATGTCTATCCACAGCGGACATTGGGCGCAGGTACCGACAATATTTACGATTACGGATTTGACATAACTTATCAATATCTGGCTAATCCGACACACATCTATGAGTTTAATGCCACCTATATCCGTGAACAACGGGACATGAATGCCAGCCTTGCTTTGGGGCTTGCGGACAAGAAAAACAGTAACCTGGATACGGTACGTATCCGAGCCGGTTACACCTATCAACAGACGTACGGATTGAATTTATTTTATGGTCAGACGACCGGTACAGCAGATAATGTAATATACAGTTTTGGCGATCCAATCAGTGGCAGTCGCACCGGCAATCCAAACAGCCAGGCATTTACTGCAGAAATCAGTTACACGCCATTTGGCAAGTCCACGTCGGCATTGGCCACACTGGCAAATCTGCGACTTGCTGCACAGTATGTACATCACTTCAAATTTAATGGGGGCATACACAATTACGATGGATTCGGCCGCAATGCCGTCAATAACGACACACTTTACTTGAATGCCTGGCTGGCTTTCTAGACAAATCTGTTATAGTAACTTTCCACCCGATATCGAATAAAACAGCATTTCGGTATGCTGAACTGAACAACCCTCGTCTGTAAGACGAGGAGTTTGGGATAGGTTGACATGAAATCGACATCATCAACCACCGGTTCGCCCTTTTGCTCTTCGCTATGCCTTTGAATCATTTCAACGGTAATCTTTCCTGAGTTTACTGCCAGATATCCTCTCACTCAAAATACCCGGACAGTTTACTTGTTCTCTACATTACTTGTTCTCTACAGTTGACAAATTCAAATTGATAGTCAATTATCAAAACCTTTTAATCAACGTGGGATTTATCACGGAAGAACTTTTGTAATCTGTTACATTAGTCCTTTGTGTTAAAGAAGCCACGCTGATACGCAGTACAAATGTATCGTCTGAGGAGGAATCAATATGTACATAAAAAAAATAACGATGGCATCGAGTTTGCCCAAGTTTCTTTGGCTTATATCATTAACGATGTTGTTACCTTGGGCAGCACATGCTTCCGTTAAAAAAGAAAGCATTGATGATGAATGTACTGCGATTGTACGTGCGGAGATAGTCGCATTAGAACAAGCATATCTATTAAACCGGTTTGGCGCATTCAATCCTGCAGGTTTATTGTATGCGCTCAAAACGGATATTGTTTCGACAGACGATAATCCAATATTACGCCCGGGCAAGGTAAAACTCCGTGAAGATAAAAGGCCGCGCCCATTGGTACTGCGGGTCAATGAAGGTGAATGCCTTGAAGTAACGTTGCACAATATGTTGACGCCAGGTGTGCGTGAAGAGCGCAGTAATGGGCCTGAGCAATATGGCGGTAAGGTCCCGGCACATATCGAAGAACCAGATGGAATAGTCTATCCCGATCAAGTAAATGAGCAGGGACTGACAAGCGAAGATGCGCGTGCATTGGTCAATCCCACTGCCATCAGTTCCGATATGCCCTGGACCCGGGCCGTGTCATTTCACCCCAATGGGTTGGAGTATTTACCCATTGAACCAGAAGACTGTCCATTATCAACCAATGAGCATGAATGGGTATGCGGATCGGCAGCGAGTAATGTAGGCTTGAATCGAGGCACCGTACATCCTGACACTGAACCTAAACTGGCCGAAAAGCTTGAACTGCAAGGTTCTCAAATTTTTCCCGGCCAGAGTGCATTTTATCGTTTCAGTGCGCATCGTGAGGGTACTTACTTTGCTTATTCGACTGGCGCCGGAGTGGGTGGTGAAGGCGATGGTGGTCAAGTAGGATTGGGATTATTTGGCGCTGTAAATGTCCAGCCTGCGGGAGCACGATGGTATCGTTCCCAGGTGAGCTTTGAGGATCTCCAGGCAGCAAGCAGAAAACCTATAGGCAAGCATCCCTACAGTCGAATCAATTATGAGTATAAGCGCGATGGCATACCTGTATTGAATATGCGAAAAGAAGTACATAAAAAGCACGGTAAACACCACCATGCACACAAAAAAATTTATGACATCGTTCACAGTGATTTAAACGCTATCATCGTCTTGCCGGAGGTTGATGATAACGGGAAACCTATAAACAATTCGCATTGTGAAAATTACGCATACGGTAATTCCTGTGGTCGTTCTTTTCGCGAATTTTCCGTCATCATGCATGATGAAGTAAAGGCTGTCCAGGCATTTGCCGAATTGGAGGATCAAGATAATCCGTTGCATTATATCAAGGATGGCATGGGCATTAACTATGGTGTGGGCGGTCTAGGCGCAATGACGGTGGCACGCAATCGTAATGTTGGGCCTGCCAAAAATTGCCCCGAATGCCGTCTTGAAGAGTTTTTTCTTAGCTCATGGGCCAACGGAGATCCTGCACTGATCCTGAAGTATGATGAAAAAGGAAAAAAACCTATTGGAGCAATGTACCCAGATGATCCTTCCAATGTGCACCATTCCTATCTTGGGGATCCGGTAAAATTTCGAAATATACATGCAGGCCCCAAAGAAACCCATGTATTCCATTTGCATGCGCACCAGTGGGTGCAGGATTCGAGCGATCCCAATTCCACCTATCTGGATTCCCAAACAATTTCACCTGGCGCAACTTTCAGTTACGAAATTGAATTCGGAGGCTCAGGCAATCGCAACTATACGCCGGGTGATTCAATCTTCCATTGCCATCTCTATCCCCATTTTGCACAAGGAATGTGGGAGTTGTGGCGTGCCCACGATGTATTTGAAGACGGACGCTATAAATTGTCTGATGCAGGCAAGGATGAACATTGGCGCATAAGAAATTTACCGGATGCTGAAGTTGAAAATGGTATAGAAAGTCCTGCAGTTGTTCCAATTCCGGGTACGGCATTAGCTGTCATGCCGACGAGCAGTTTTCCAGGGTATCCATTTTATATTCCGGGTAAAGAAGGTCATCGTCCCCCTCAACCGCCGTTGGATATGGACGTAAAAGACGGGCAAATCGTAAATGGAGGCTTGCCACGTCATATTGTCCAACTTCAAAACGAACATTTGCCTGAGGTTATAACAACGACTAACAAAGGTATCCTGGAACGTGGAGACAAAGATGAAAACGTCATAGAAACAGCGCTCAAAAAAGGCGGCGATGCTGCACAAGTCATCGCTAATCGAGTGTATCAGCTTAACCCTGGATCACTGATTCTTGCCGAGGAATGGGAAATACTGAATATTAAACCGCTGGATCATTATGGTGAAGAACTGGAAAAAAAGGCGATGGATTTTCATGCGGGTAAATCCATAGAACATTCTGTAAAAAGAATGCACAGGCATCATGACCCGCACCAAAACTGGCGTGGTGAAGCAACGGCGTATGTAACGGAATGGGCCAATACAGTTAAAGGTCAAAAGAGACACCATAAAGAAAAGAGACACCATAAAGATAATAAGGCATTGTTCTATATCAACGGCCGTGAACCAGCACCTGGTGCTCCTTATGGCGATCCTTGCCCTGATCATGCCCCAATGCGCAGTTATAAAGCGGCATTTATTCAAACCGAATTGACCGTCAATCGTCATGGCTGGTTTGATCCGCAAGCCCGCATCATAGCGCTGGAGCGAGATATTAAAGACATTATTGATGCAAATAACCGTGTTCGCCTGCCGGAGCCGCTGTTTTTTCGGGCCAATTCAGGTGACTGCATTGAGTTTCATTCCTCCAATTTTGTACCTAATGCGCTGAATGTGGATGATTTCCAAATTTACACACCGACTGATACGATCGGTCAACATATTCACCTGGTGAAATTCGATGTAACTTCTTCAGATGGATCAGGTAATGGCTGGAATTATGAAGATGGCACTTTTTCACCCGACGAAGTCCGTGAACGGGTATTTGCGATTAATAAGGCACTTAGAGAAGCCGGCCGGCCTGAATCGGAAATGCTGAAACTCAAAACACATCCATTATTTGAAGAGCTGAGTTGCGATACAGACAAAAGTGATACGGCGGCTTTTGAGCGGTGCATTAACTTCAAGAAGAAGGGTATATGTCCACAGGATTGGGAAAAGCTAGGTTTAGCTAAGCTCGCAGAAGATCACCCCTATTGTGGTGCGCAACGCACGATTCAGCGTTGGTGGGCAGATCCGATCATCAATGAAGAAACAGGCAAAGACAACACGTTACGCACTGTTTTTACGCATGATCACTTTGGTCCAAGTTCACATCAACAGCACGGATTGTATGCTGCTTTAGTCATTGAACCTAAAAATTCCGTGTGGCTCAATCTGGGGGAGAATTCACTTGACTGGGAAAAAGTCAAATCACAGGATAAAGAGGAATTAACAAAAATTATCGGTGGTGCTGATTTCAATAAAGCGCTGCCTGCGGAACGCGACCCCGCAAAAGTAGGTGAGAACGACAAGCTTGACCACATCTTGTTAGGCGCTCGTGATCCACTGGTATTACGGGACGACGGCGGGCCAACTTCTACTCGCGCCAATATTATTGCACCTAAATGTATCGGCGATTCAGAGTCAAGTCCATTAAACCCTGATCCAACAGTAAAATTCGAATGCCCGGAAAAAGAATGGACGTTTGACACGCGCCGTGAATTCACGATGGCATTTGCCGATTTTGCAATTCTCTACAACGCAGCACTTGAACCAATCAATCCTGAAAAACGGGATCAATCCGGGCTTTATTTTGGACGACGACAAGTACCTTTGAATAAGCCGATGCCGCTGGCGATTTCATCCGAAGATCCCGGCACGCAGTTGATTAATTATCGTAATGAGCCGATTGGGTTGCGCATTGCCGAACGCGCAGCCGATCCGATTCTGGGTAGCTTTAACTATCAACAAAAAGACTGTCTCAATACTCAGGATGATGAACTTTCTGCTGAGGAGATTGAAAAGCAGCGGATTCATTGTACTGGTGATATGGCCAATGTATTCAGCACGCATGTCCATTCGGACCGAGACAGAATCATTGCTGAAGAACCCTACGGGGCAATAATTTCCCCTGCAACCAAGGCGCTGCTGACTAGCGCAGGCAAAGGCGAACAACTCGAAACTGTACTTGAAAACGTCGAGTTGTGGCGCAAGCAATTTAACTGCGCGCTGTATCCAGAGGGTACATTATCTGGCCTGAATCCGGAAGAATGCCGTATTGCCAACCTTGAGCCATGGCGTGAATTGGGTGACCCCGCAACGCCTATTCTCCCTGTCTACGAAGGAGACCCTGTACAGATCCGCCTGATTCAAGGCGCGCAGGAAGCGCAACATGTCTTTACCATGAATGGCGTGAAGTGGAAGCGTCAACCGGCTTCCTCCAACTCCGGTTATACCAATGCACAACCATTAGGTATTTCCGAGCATTTTGAATTTAATGTCAATATTCCGCCGTTAAATGTACACCGTGTGGACTATCTTTACTTCGGTTCATCCATGGATCAGTTATGGGATGGCATGTGGGGAGTGATGCGTTCTTATAGTCACTACACTAATGAAGATAAAAACATTTCAGTTGCAAAATTGAATAATCTAAAAGGTAATCCTGTGCAAATACCAAAGCCGGATAATTTTACTGACGATCCGGCTGAAAAAGTTTGTGATGACAGTTCCAAAAATTTCAGTTTTGACATCAGTGCTGTACGCGCATGTCAGCTTTTTGACGAGGCCTGTGCTGAAAATGAATTTGGAAAAAAAGGAATCATATTGAACCAACGGCTGAAAATTTCAGATCCAAATGCCATTGTGTTTGTACGCAGCAATCTTCGAAGCGATGATTTTTTCAGTAGTGATGAAAAGGGTCAATTGATGACAGATAGTGATGTTCTTGAGCAATTAAAAGAAGAATTTAAAAATGGACGTGTGCTCGAACCACTTATCTTACGTGCATCTGCTGGCGCGTGCATAAATGTTCAATTACGAAATCATTTGCCTTTGGTTATGCATGATGGACCATTCGATGCACAAGGCAATCCAATCGACGGTCATTTCGGTCATAATTTCATGTCAATGATTCTGGACGGATTTAACTATAATCAGTTCCGTATGTCCAGTTCGGTTGGTCTATCTGTGCCGATGCTGGCACAAAATCCAACGATCAGTGATGGCACTAATGCAGGTATCAACGGTACTGAGCTTAAAAGAAACCTTGATCCTAATCAAGGCTCACTTCAACCTGCATGTGGTGAGAAAGGTTCTTGTAGAACCATTTATACCTGGTATGCCGGTGATTACGATTTAGATCAAGATGGAAATCGACTATATGATCCGATTGAATTCGGAGCTGTTCCACTGCGAAGTTTTGGTGATGTGATCAAACATTCCGCACATGGCGCAATTGGTGCCCTAGTGATCGGACCAGAAGATTCACAAGTGTGCATATCAGGGAGCGATCCTGAGCAGGCAGCTGACCGCCGTTCAGATTCCAGCGCCTCAATCTGCAACGAGGCCGGGGAATTACTATACCGCGATTTTGTGTTGGTACTTCAGGATGCGGTAGATGCCACGATGGATATGTGGCCAATTGGTAATCTCAAAGGCGCGGAAGAACCTGACGACTATGGTGTAAAAGCGATCAATTACCGCACTGAGCCAATTTGGGGGCGGCGGGGAGAAGATCCTTCAATTCAGTTTGAGGAACGTAATGAATTTGATTACTCCAATGTGCTAAGTTCAAAGATTGTGATGGATAAAAATGGGAATGAACTATGTCAGGCGGGTATAGAAAAACTGTTTCCTTACGGCATCCAAACCCCCTGCGATCCTGAAACGCCTATTTTTGTTGCTGAAGCTGGGCGGGAGGTGCGCTTTCGTGTAGTTCATCCCGGCGGTCATACACGCCAGCAAGCCATAACTGTACATGGTCATCAGTGGACGCCATTTCCATGGACGAATAATTCCAAAACCATATTGACTTCCAGCGAATCTCTCAATGGACATGTTATCGAGGGAAGCCACAATGCTATTGGTCCCATGATGGCGGCTAACCTGGTGTTCAAAGCTGGCGGTAAGAAAGAAATACCCATGGATTATTTATATCGCAGCCAGGCCAGTTTCTTGTTTGATGGCGGTATCTGGGGATTGCTGCGTGTTGTACCTAAATCTGCGCAAGAAAATAAATAAGGAGATGCGAAATGCCAAATGATGAATTAATGCAACTAGAGCTTTCTGGCTTCGACCATGCCAACACAGTCAACTGGATAGAACATCCCAACGTTACAATTAATCGTAGAGATCTTTTGGATACTGTTAGCATGAATTACATTTATGATCATCAAAAAATTACTGTTGATATATCAAATCATAATGAAATCCAGGTAAATAATTGTGGGAGCGGGACTCGACTTGATAATAATTTTTTTGATGGCGATCCATTACTGCGAACCACAAGAAACGAGCATAGAGTAATTATGCTTACTTTCGAACCCGCTGTTCTAGCGGTAGGCGCACACATTTCTGTTGATGCAAGAATGATTGGGGAAGAATACTGGGGACAACTGCGCGCGAATTTTTCGGCTCAGAAAGGATTAATTAAGAGTGGCATTTCCAATAAGATACGTGGCACAGCGCCTTTTTTAGGTGGCAAAGCTCCTGCAGGAAAATTGATTGATACTGTAACCTTTGATGCATATTTTACACATTCGGAAACTGCACCACATTTATCTGATCCAGCAACGCACATAGCAATCAACACCCTCCATTATATTCCGCAATGAGTATACTGAAATCGATCCTGACCGCTGTATTTGCATGTGTCCTGCACACATCAGTTACTGTGTTTGCCATTGAGTCGCTACACACAAAAACTGAGGCAAGCGGAATAACGATTGATTTTTCTCTACAGAATGCGGCTGAGCCCGATCAACCTGGGCTAGGACTGGCTTCCATAGCGATAAAGGATTCGATCAGCGGCCGCGCCTATACGGATGGTAGACCACTGGCTTGGATTGTTTCCAGACAAGGCCTTTACGATAGTGGTGAGCTTTCCTGCGACATACGGGCCAAGCAACTGATGTCAGGAAATATAAGTCTGCGTGCAGATATTGATCTCAACACCTATCGTATCGTTACTTTAAACCATGACCGGACCGTGGCGTTTATCAATCCATTTGTTGCTTTGAATAATGCCAAACTGGAATCAATCGTACCATTACCGGGCGATGGTTTCGATTGGACCTATTCACCCAAACTACAACGAATTTTTGTGACGCTGCGTGATCAGGATAGTGTTGCTGTCATTGATACTGCAAGTCGCAAATTGATACGCACCGTAACTTTTGATGCCGGTGATCGTCCTGCGCGGATAATGCTGGATGAGGAGCGCCAGGTACTATGGATAGGATTGGATGGCCGCGCCGAGATTGCAGTAATCGAATTAACTGCGAATCAAGATGTAACGAATCCAAAAATTGTACGTATTCCTGTTGGAACGGGTTTACACACACTGGCAATATCCGATGACCGGCAGTGGGTGTTTGCGATCAATCCTCAAGCTGATACCGTATCCGTAATCAACGCGATTTCAAAACAGCATCTACATGAAATCGATGTTCCCGGCACTCCTCTCGTTGCAGGCTGGAGTGCCCTGGCGCAACGTTTGGCGGTGATAACAGCCAATATTCCCAATTTGCTTTTAGTCGATCCAGGGTCTGGAGAAATCACGACAACCATCAAACTTGAGGAAGCCGGGCAGGCGCTGGCTTTATTTGATGATGGTCGTTATGCGCTGGTTGCTAACATTAAAAATAGTACGGTTACCTTGGTGGATCTCGCGATGGGAACAGCAAAAAAGACCATACAGGTTGCTGCTGGACCCGATCAAATTGTGTTATCGGCCGAATATGCCTATGTGCGCGGACAAAATTCAAACAATGTTTCGGTAATCAATTTACGTGAAGCCGCACGAGGGCGATTACAGGCAGCGCAAGTACAGATGGGGCGACTTGCGCCTAACGCGGTCAGTGAAGAAATCGGAGTCGCGCCAATGATTGTGCCGGTGCCAGAAGGAAATGGCGTCATTGCGGCTAATGCAGCGGATGGCATGCTATATCAATACACTGAAGGATTAATGGCGCCATCAGGCAGCTTTAGCAATTATCGCCGCAAGGCGCGTGCTGTTATGATCATGGATTACGGTTTAACAGAGGACGACGCAGGCGTATATGCGGCTCCAGTTAATTTTCCGTCTGCGGGTACTTATGAAGTAATAGTCAAGTCACTCTCGCCCGCAGTTACCGCCTGTTTGCCGATTGTTGTACGTATGCCAGACTCTAAGCCTGAAGAACGCATAAACTCGGTACATGCGGTTTTGCTGAATGAATCAGCTACTTTAGTAAAAAAGCAGCATACTTTTAGAATCGGAGTGAAGGATTCTCGGCAACAAGAAATTAATGGTATTACAGATGGCATCCTGCTGGTTTTTCACCGTACTACCGGTTGGCAAACTCGTCTGGTTTTGCGAGAAGAAGAGGCAGGAATTTATGCAGCATCTGCACAGCTACCTTATCCAGGGCGCTATGAACTTTTGGTGAGTGTTCCTTCGCACAAGCTTGATTTTACCTTGGGACGGATTGGATATTTGGATCTTGAATCTACTGCTGATACAGCACAGAGGCGGCAGAATGTTAAAGCAGATTAAGTATCTTTGCCTACTCGGTTGCATTGTATTTACCTTAAACGTAGCAAAAGCTGCTACAGGTACGGTGTGGTTAAGTGAAGCTCCCGTTATTCCCAATATAGAACTTACTGATCAGGATGGACACAAAGTTCGCTTGGATGAGCTCATACCGGAACATATCGTGCTCGTAAATTTTATGTTTACGAATTGCAACAGCGGTTGCTCTCCCCAAACAGCCATTTTACGTGCAACGCAGGAAGCAATCGAAGTTTCCGATCTCAACGGCAAAATACTGTTGATTTCCATAACAGTTGACCCTTTAACGGATAGTCCCGCTCAATTACGTCATTATGCCGAACGGTTCGACGTAAGGACGGGAGTGGAAAATGGCTGGGTTTTTCTGACGGGTTCGTCTCAACAGGTGCGTCGAATCATGCAGTCATTTGGTGAACGAGGTAGCGTACCTGAAGCACATACCAATCTGATTTGGATTGGCAATCAAGCAAAAAAACGATGGACACGCACAGCCGCGTTAAATGGCCCTGATGTGCTATCTCGATTGGTCCGGGAGATAACACAATGATACGGCACCTGCTCCGGCACGCGGGTTTCCTGAGCACTATGCTGACAGTTACTGCCTTATCGGCTTCATCTGTAATGGATGAAGTACAACTTGGGCGTGCGCTGTATGATGGCAATGTTCTATTTTCCCAAGCGCCTCAGGTTACCGGCGTACCGTTACCATTGAGTAATGCACATTGCTCAGCTTGTCACGGCCCACATGGTGCAGGGCAGACGGAAGGAGGGATTGCTGCGCCACCTGTGCAGTGGCATGCATTGATGGATACGCGTTCCGGTCTTCCTGGTTATGATTCCTCAGAACGGGTGCTAAGTGCTATCGAGAAAGGCAAAGCGCGGATATATTACAAGTCTTTGACTGAAGGTATGCCGCGTTTCGAATTGACCAGCGCTGAGCGCAAGGCATTGATCGCATACTTGCGCGTAATTGGTACAGAGGCAGCCCCTGTACGTGGAGTAACCACTGATACAATCATTCTGGGTACTGCCTTACCGCTTACTGGCATGCAGGCAACAGCTGGAAATTCTATTTTGCGGGCAATGCAGCAACAAATAGCCGAGATTAATGCAGTCGGTGGAATTTTTGGACGTAGCTTGTTGTTGATTCCGGTGGATGCAGCAACCAATGGATTGGATGCGGCAATACTTGATTTGATCCACTCGCACAACGTTTTTGCCCTAGTAGGCAGTTGGCTGACAGATCCATCAAATGCTTTGATTGATGCGCTTACAGCAAGCAATACTCCCAGCGTTGCAGCGGTCGGAATGACAATTCCGAATCAGCAACATCGGCTGACGACTTACTTGTTGCCGAGTTTACAGCAACAAATTGAATCAGCCTTATCCATTTTGCAAAAAAAATGTAACTCAAACCTGGATAGTGAAATATGGTACCAGGATGAAAAGAACTTGCCGGCAATAACGGCTATAAGTAAATTTTATGGAGATGATTCGGTAGCTGGAAAACTGGCGTTACGCGCTATTCATGTTTTACAAGTTGATCAACAACTGAAAGAAACGATTGATTCTCGCCTGGCAGATAAATTGATCCTTTTACTTCCGTCGGATGATATCGAGCGCATACGATTTCAACTTGAAGCATCACAGCTCTGTGTAGCAACACTAGCAAGCATATCGGGTAGTTCATACCATGCCGATCATGCAGCTCAGGTTGTGATCTCCCCAGTACCGCAAGATATGTTGCTTGCCATGGATTTATGGACTGCTTTGGGTAATGCTGCAATCGGATTGATAGCTGAGGCTATGGCTCGCGCCGGACGTATTCTGGATCAAGATAGATTGATTACAGTACTAGATAATCCTCAGGAATTCGAACCTATCCCAGGTTTATCTATTCGATTTACACCTAAAGCCCGACATGCGCTGACTGAAGGTTTTACTTGGCATTAAGGAGGATTAACTATGAAAAAGTCAAATTGGCTAAAATGTTTAATGTTTGCAATCTTAATTGGCACTGCAGGTTGGTCGACTGCTCAGGTGCCGACGTCATCGTTTAGTGTTTTGGGATATATTCAAGAGCTTGACGTGGATGATCTTGATGATCCTTTATCAAAAGGCTTTATTGTTGTTAATGGATTGCGTATTACACTGCCGAAAAATCTTCTGATTACAATGCCGGGGCAATACCTGACGCTGAATGATATATTCCGGGGACCACATCCATTTGATGCTGATGGGCTGCTGAAGCCCGCCACAAAACCAAGTGGTTTGGCACTTCTTGATCGCAATCAGGCTCCAGTGCCACCCACTATCGCACCAGCAGTTCTTTTTGAAGCAGAGATTATAGGTAACATCGTCAATGGTGAATATATCGCCGGCGTAGTCCGCATATCCCAGGGAGGATTAAATGCCGGGGAAGGTTTTATTCAATCAATCGATTACGAAAAAGGCGAATTGCTTGTCGGCCCTGAAGCTGGAACTGGTGTTGCTACGGCCCGCGTGAGAATCAATGATCCGGAGGGAAAATATGGAAAGCTGAATAAGGACAAATTTCCAGAAAACGCTGATGTGATGGACGAGCGCTTTTCCAGCGATCCAGGCAATGCACCGATTGTCGCCGAGACAGGCTTTCCTATGTGCATCCCGCGTTCAGATCCATCTGTTGAAGATGCGCTTTGCCCAATTTCCAACCGTCCAGAACCTTTGTCTAAGCGGCGTTTTACTTGCGGTAGCGTCCCGGCGATAGATCCGACAGCCGAACCCCATGCGACCTGTGATCCAACGAAAAGGATGCCGCTACAACCTGGTGATTTCATCACTTTTTCGGGTATGCTGACAGAAGAAACGCCCAATAGCGGTAACTGGTTTATAGCAGCCCATGCGATACAGGCTAAACTGGGCGTTTATACTTCTCCAGGAATCGACCCTGCTTATGTTTTGATTGAAGAAGCTATAGTTGGCACCTTGGGTCAGCCATTTAGAGGTGTTGATCAGGAAGAAACTTCGCGCTTCCGTTTGGTTGGATTTACAACTGACCCGAGCCGCAGAGTCGACGTTTTTGTTTTAGACTCGCTTTTGGATGGTACAGAACAAGAGCGAAGAATGACCACGCTTTTCCCAAGCCCTACAGCTCAAGTAGGACGCATTCGGATAACTTTACCTGCAAAAGCCAATTTTCTGCCAATTACGCGCGATGTGCGTATACGTATTGAAAATCATGTTTCTTTAGATGTAGGTGGATTGGACTCTGGTCAATATACCGCACCGGTAAGCGAGTATATATATCCTGAAAACACCCGTTTTGGACAACACAAAAATCCCGTATCTGTACCATTCGAAAATTTTTGCTTTCTAAAAAACGGCAGCGGTCCCCTCACCACATTAGGTCGATCTGCAACGGGAGCCCCATCAATAGGCCGTTTAATTCCCTTTCCAGATTCCGGGCATGGCGCAGCACAATTACGTGCAGATGGGAACCCTGCCTGTCTCTAGAATCAATTAACACAATAAAGCTGATTCAATGTCCTTTGTCAATATTGACATCTATAAGAAGATATGTAGTGAGCAGCATGTGACCAAGGCAATGCTGCTCACATTCCCAGAAATTTAACTGATTGTTTCCAAAATTCCTGGCCGAGTTGTATACAGAATATTGCGTTACATTCTATAGTAGTTGCATTTCATATAATTCTGCAAAATTAACAATTATGAGACGATAATTAACCTGTCCTTCATATTGTGCAGATCATGGTGGCGATTGAAAGTCAATTACTAAAATATTTCCCGAACCTGTCAATCGGCATTGAAAATTTTCCAGTCATCGGCGTCGAAAAGTTTCCACCTTGTTTAGTTGGTTAATTGGTTTTTATACATTGTTTTCGATGTTTGAAACGGTAAGAATCATTGCCGGTTTCCAGGATGTCGCAATGATGTGTAATACGGTCTAACAATGCAGTGGTCATTTTGGCATCGCCAAAAACCTGCACCCATTCACTGAATTTCAGGTTGGTCGTTATAATGAGTGAAGTGCGCTCATACAGCTGGCTGATCAAGTGAAACAGGAGTGCGCCACCTGATTCCGGGAAAGGCAGATAGCCCAGTTCATCAAGGATGACTGCGTCAATCTGAATGAGCCTTCTGGCCAGGTGTCCGGTTTTATTCAGTTGTTTTTCCTGCTCCAGCAGGTTAACCAAGTCCACAGCGTTGAAGAATCGAATGCGTTTGCCATGATGAATAGCGGCAACGCCCAGTGCTGTGGCCAAATGGGTTTTGCCGGTACCGGTGCCACCGACCAGGATGAGGTTATGTGCATCATCCATAAAAGCAGCCGTTGAGAGCTGTTCTATCTGTTGGCGTGAGAGTGGCGTTTCATTCCAGTCGAATTTCACCAGGTCGCGGTGGATTGGAAACTTTGCAGCCTTCATCTGGTATTTCAGGCTGCGTAGCTGGCGTTCGGCTATTTCGGCATTGATCAGTTGGCTTAATACGGTTTCCGGCGATATTTGCTTGCGTTGCGGCATTTCAGCGCTTAACTCAGACCAGGCGTCGCTCATGCCATACAGATGCAATGCTTTGAGTTGGGTAAGCAAGTCAGTGGACATGGCGGCTTCCAAGCAAATGATCGTAACGCTGGAAATCGGCCAGCGGTTCAGTGGTTAGTTGTAAGGTATCGCCGGTATTCAATGTCTTGGAACGAACTGGTTCAATCAAACGCCGTATAGCATTCTGCAACACACTGGCATTGACAACACCGGATTCCAACGCCAGTTCACAGGCTGTCTCAAGTGCATCAAGACCGGCTTCGCGGGTCAATAACAACAGATCAACAAAAGCGCGTTCATTTTTATCTTGCTTCTGAAGTTTCTCACGTACGTGACGGATCGATTCCGGTAGTTCCCAGTTCTGGAATGGCGCGCCGTGACGGATAGCACCGGGTTTCTTCTCCAGCACGGGCAAATAATGCCATGGATTACAGATCAGCTGATCGCGCAGGAAATTGCGTTGATGCGTCGCAATCGCTTTTCCCTCCGCCACAATATCAAGATGACCGGCAAATACTCTGACCGAAACCACCTTCCCGGACCATTGGGCCGGTACACTGTACTGATTCCGGTCAACACGCACCAGGCAGGTTCTGGAGACTTTCATCAGGTGCTCAACATAACCGGCAAATGGTGTTGTGATTTGCCGCAATAACGGTTGTTCCTGCTGAAAACATTCCGCAATGGTTTGTGCAAAATCAGGATGCTTCCTGTTTGACAGCTCATGACAACGCTGCGCCAGCCAGCGGTTTAAGTCATCCAGCGTTGCAAACTTTATGCGCGGCGTGAACAGCCATTCTCTGACATTACCCACCTGATTCTCTATCTGACCTTTCTCCCAGCCGGCCGCCGGCGTGCAGGCAACCGGTTCAAACAAATAGTGATTCGCCAATGCCATAAACCGCCGATTAAACTTTCTCTCTTTGCCCATCAAAACCGCATCCACAATTGTCTTGGGATTGTCTAAACCATCTGCAGCGGCACGCCACCAAAGAACGCAAATGCACGATTATGCGCATCCATCAGCATCTCCTGCGCTTCCCTGAAATAAGCGACGACAAACATCTTGCGGCTGTAACACAAACGAAAATGCGCCACCTTGACGACTTGTTCCCGCCCACCCAGATCAACAACTTCCTGACTCCAGTCAAATTGACAGACTTCACCGGGTTTAAACGCTAAAGGAACAAACGTTTGCCTGGGTGCCGGGGTATCCTTGTTCTCTGCTTTCCACTGCTTTACAAAACGCCGAACGCTGTCATAAGCGCCTGTATAACCTTCAATTATCAAACCTTCATATAATCGCATTGCTGTTCGACGCTGCTTTTGCGGTAGCAATGCCTCTGTTTCCAGCCAACTGGTCAATAACGCTTTAAATTCTCCTAGCTTCGGCGCACATTGCGTTTGACGCCGATATTCCGGTTCAGCCTCCGTCTTTAAATGTTTCCTGACTGTAGGACGGGACAGCCCCAATGAACGGGCAATTGAACTGATTTTTTCTTTACTGACAAAATGTCGCCTTCTGATTTCGGCAATTATATCCATCTCTATCACTCCAAAGTTCTCCAGCAAAATGCCGGTAATTTATCATCTCAGAGTGGAAACTTTTCAACGCCGATTTTCCGAAAATTCTGGTAAGTTTTACATGCCGATTTACACGCCAGGTTACCGGCGCAAGAGTTCTCCTGCTTCACCAAAGCTAGCCGCTTTCACTGGCATTATAGATGCCATTCTTGAAGCTGATAAAACAGTTCATCCCAAACAACGTCATACGGCAACCCGGATATTGGAGCGATTGCGCGATGAACATGGATTCACTGGCGGCTATACCATTGTGCGTAATTATGTTTATAAAGCCAAGATTCAGCAGAAGGAGATGTTTATGCCGCTGGTCCATTTACCTGGCCACGCTCAGGTAGACTTTGGCGAAGCTGACGGTTATATTGGTGGCAAGCTGGTACGGTTTCATTATTTCTGTCTTGATCTGCCACATTCGGACGGCTGCTTTGTCAAAGCCTATCCGACGGAAGATACCGAATCCTTTCTGGATGGGCATGTTGCTGCATTTGCGTTTTTAGGTGGTGTGCCGCAATCTATTTTATATGACAATACCAGGCTCGCCGTCGCTAAAATACTGGGTGATGGCAAGCGTAAGCGGACTAAAGCATTCAGTGAACTGCAAAGTCATTATCTGTTTGAAGACAAATTTGGACGTCCAGGGCGGGGTAATGATAAAGGCAATGTTGAAGGCATGGTTGGTTTCAATCGTCGCCATTTCATGGTGCCGTTGCCGATAGCTGATAATTTTGATGCCTTGAACACCAGGTTGCTGGACGGTTGTATCAAACGCCAACAAGCTAAGCTACGTGGGCAAACTGAAACCATTGCTGAGCGTATGAAGCGTGATGCTGCTGCACTCATGGCATTGCCTGCAGCTGAGTTTGATGCATGCCACAAGATTTCGACTCGTGTATCTTCTCTGTCTCTGGTGCGCTATCGAACCAACGACTACTCGGTACCCACTCAGTACGGTCATCGGGAAGTGCTGGTCAAAGGTTACGTTGATCATGTTGATATTTGTCTGGGTGCGGACACCATTGCACGACATCAACGCAGCTATGGCCGGGAAGAATTCATCTATAACCCGCTGCATTATTTGGCATTGCTGGAACAAAAGCCGCGCGCATTGGATCAGGCGGCGCCCCTCCAGGATTGGGTGCTGCCCGAAGTATTTGATCGTTTGCGCCGATTGCTTGAAGCGCGGTTGGAACGGCGTGGTCGCAAGGAATATATCCAGGTTTTGCGGCTACTGGAGAATTTTAGCCAAGCGCAAGTTGAACATGCGATAAAAAAAGCGATTGATTTGGGTTCAATTGGATTTGACGCGATCAAGCATCTGATTCTGTGTGCAATTGAACAACGGCCAGCGAAACTCGATCTGACGTGTTACCCCTATCTACCCAATGCCAATGTACTACCCACCGAACCTAGGACGTACTTAAGCCTGTTGCAAATATCCGAAGCAACTCAAAAACCTGTAATGGAGAGTCATTATGAATGAAACATCGATTTCCACGACAGTTACACCACAGGTTTTGCTGGAGAATCATTTCAAGGCATTGAAGCTTTCGACCTTTGCTCGTGAATATGAGAAGGTTGCAATCGAATGCGCAAATGAAGGTGTTGATTACGCGCGTTACTTATTACGGTTATGTGAGCTTGAGCGTATCGACCGTGAGCGACGCAATACTGAGCGGCGTATACGTATGGCAAAATTCCCGGTGATTAAAAGCCTGGATACCTTCGATTTCACTGCAATTCCAGAATTGAATAAATCGTTGGTATTAGAGCTGATGCGCTGCGAATGGATTGACAAGCGTGAAAATGTCATTGCATTGGGGCCTTCGGGCGTTGGCAAAACGCATACAGCGTTAGCTTTAGGGCTGGCCGCTTGTCAGAAAGGTTTGAGCGTTGTCTTTAAGACGGCCGCAGCTTTGGTACATGAATTGATGGAAGCGCGTGATGAGAAACGGTTGCGTCTATTGCAAAAACAGCTGGCTAACACCAAATTGTTGATCATCGACGAACTGGGTTATGTGCCATTTACTGCAGTAGGCGCAGAGCTCTTGTTTGAAGTGTTTAGTCGCCGTTACGAACATGGCGCCACCCTGGTCACATCGAATTTACCGTTTGACGAATGGACAAGTGTTCTGGGGTCAGAACGATTGACCGGCGCACTGCTGGATCGTTTGACCCACCATGTCCATATCCTGGAAATGAATGGTGAATCGTATCGCCTGGCTGCAAGTAAGAAGCGACAAAAACAATCAATGAATTCCACACTTATAGGAAAGGAGAACACCAAAAAAAATAATGAGTAGTTGGGGAATACACTGCGCTTTATTTCAACCCCGGAATATAAAAAATAAAAGCGCTAAACCCGAGGATTAATTCCTCTTTTTTATTAACTTTACTGGTACACTTTTAACGCGCTATCTGGTACATTTTTGCTCCGCTATTGACACTCCAATATCCGGGTTGCCGTATGACGTTGTTTGGGATGAACTGTTTTATCAGCTTCAAGAATGGCATCTATAATGCCAGTGAAAGCGGCTAGCTTTGGTGAAGCAGGAGAACTCTTGCGCCGGTAACCTGGCGGTACCGCATATTGACACATCTTCTTAACAGTCTCGCGGTGAATACCAAAATAACGCGCGACTTCTCGCTCGCTTTTGCCTTCAACCATCACCGCCCGTCGTATTTTTACATATAGTTCCACTGAATACATCCTTTCGCCTTTCACTTGGTGCTAAACGCATCAGCTTACAGGCATCAGACTGGCACACTTTTATTCCGCGATATTCGCAAAATCTTGTGCGCTTCAGTGGTACATTTTTACTCCGCTATTTACAGAAGAAATGGTCAGACGGTATGCTCATCTGTCAAAACCACAGCTTCTGGAGCATGCCGAACTCGTATCCAATGTCTTTATTGGCACAAATCTGGCACACCCCAAGAAAAAAGAGGCTAGAGAAAACCTCTAACCTCTTGATTTTATGGTGGGTCTGGTTGGACTCGAACCAACGACCAAGGGATTATGAGTCCCCTGCTCTAACCAACTGAGCTACAGACCCTTTATTTTTTTATTACCCGTTTCCAGTGTCAAGAAAACTGCGTAGCCTTTCAGAACGTGCTGGATGGCGTAGTTTCCGTAATGCTTTGGCTTCTATTTGGCGGATCCGTTCACGAGTAACATCAAACTGTTTTCCAACTTCTTCCAATGTATGGTCTGTGTTCATTTCGATGCCGAACCGCATCCGTAATACCTTTGCTTCACGCGGTGTCAAAGAATCAAGTATATCCTTAGTAACCCCTCTTAGGCTAGCATAAACTGCAGCATCTGAAGGGGCCATTGTGGCGGCGTCTTCGATAAAATCACCCAGGTGGGAATCTTCGTCGTCGCCAATAGGCGTTTCCATGGAAATGGGCTCTTTGGAAATCTTGAGTATTTTACGGATTTTTTCCTCAGGCATTTCCATTTTTTCAGCGAGCACTGCTGGTTCGGGTTCTTGTCCTGTTTCTTGCAGGATTTGACGCGAAATCCGATTCATTTTATTAATTGTTTCAATCATATGTACCGGTATTCGAATCGTGCGTGCTTGATCAGCGATGGAGCGCGTAATCGCCTGGCGTATCCACCATGTCGCGTAGGTAGAAAATTTGTAACCGCGTCGATATTCGAACTTGTCGACCGCTTTCATTAGACCGATGTTTCCTTCCTGAATCAAATCAAGGAACTGCAGTCCACGGTTAGTATATTTCTTGGCAATGGAAATCACCAAGCGTAAATTTGCCTCTGTCATTTCCCGTTTTGCACGACGCGCTTTGGCTTCGCCTGTCGACATTTTACGGTTTATTTCACGCAAATCCCTGATAGAAATGCCAATCGTTTCTTTGAGCGTAAGCAGCTTTTGTTGTTGCTCAATAATTTCCGGCTTATAGTGTTCCAGTGCTTTGCTGTATGGTTTTTCTGCATTGATCTCGTTATCAATCCAGTCAAAATTTGTCTCGTTTCCAGGAAATGTTTTGATGAAATGACTGCGCGGCATTTTCGATTTCGATACGCACAGTTCCATTATTTTGCGTTCGTAACTGCGAACATCCTGTACTAGCATACGTTGTGTGTCACAGAGTTTTTCAACCATTTTGGCTGAAAAACGGATACACATGAGTTCGTTGGAAATTTTTTCCTGTAACTGTTGATACTTTTTACTATTGGGTCCATCTGCATTGAGAACGGCCTGTATTTCTGTGTAAAGTCCGCGGACAACATTAAAATGTTCCAGAGCATCAGCCTTAAGCTTCATTAAGTCTGCGCTCTCAATTGCACTGCCGTCATCAGATTCTTCATCATCAGAATCATCATCCATGTCATTGGAATCCAGATCTGGATCCAACGCTTCGCCCATCATTTCTGCATTAACAATATCCTGATCATCAGAATCAACCAATCCATCAACCACCTCATCAATACGCAGAATGTCATTTTCAACTTCTGAGGCAAGTTTGAGAATTTCAGAAATAATAGGCGGGCAAGCAGAAATTGCCTGAATCATATGGCGCAACCCGCCTTCAATGCGTTTTGCGATCTCGATTTCGCTTTCACGTGTCAACAGGCCTACTGAACCCATTTCCCGCATATACATACGAACAGGATCGGTTGTGCGCCCAAATTCAGAATCCACTGAGGATAAAGCGGCCTCGGCTTCTTCTGCAACATCTTCATCAGCAACCGTAGTTGCAGCATCTGACATTAATAATGTTTCAGCATCTGGCGCCTCATCGTGGACAGAGATACCCATATCGTTGATCATGCTGATGATGCCTTCAATTTGTTCAGCATCCAGCATGTCATCGGGCAGATGATCGTTTATTTCCGCATAGGTTAGATAACCGCGCTCTTTACCCAATACAATCAATCGTTTTAAACGCATGCGTCTGGCTTCAATATCCATAGCTTGCAAGTTCTCTGGTGATGCAGAAGCAGCAGATTCAAGACTATTTAGCTGTTCTGTAATTGCCGCAGCTTTAGCCTTTTTACTGACTCGCGTCTTCGTTTTCTTGCTTGGTTTGGTCATTTTGTCTTGGTTAGCATCAGTAATTTCAGTTGTATCACTGGATTTCCTGCGTATTTTTTTATCCGTATTATCAACTGCTTTTGTATTTTTTTTGGTATTTTGAGATTTTGCCCATTTTAAATTTTCTTTTTTTTCTTCCGTTTTTACGGTAGACTTTTTATCTTCTACGTCACTGGTATTGACCGGTTTTGTCTTTGGCATATATTCAATTCCAAAATAGGATGGATTAATTAAAAGTATAAAAGCCGAAAGTATCGGATTATATCAAAATTCTGACTTGCAAGCATTTTTGCTTTCACCCTCGAAACACCATTTGCAATATCAAAAAATATTTACAGCAAAGTCGATTTGGCCATCTTCAGCAATCTTTTTTAAGGCACAAGAAGCCACCCAATTTATGTTGTTTTTCTTAATTTGGGATTGAATCATGTTTTTCAATTCGACTCGTCATCAAATTTACCCTGGATCAAAAAATATTTCAGCGGATTTGACTGAAAATGTAGATCAAAGTGTATTTACAGTATGTGAGGCATGGTTTAACGCCACAGGTTCATTTTCTGTGGGAGAAATTAGCTCAAGTGGGTATATAAGTGTTATCAGTGTGTCAGGTTGGTCGCAACATAGTACATGTTCGATTGGTTGGCGGTTTTACAAATGCCCTCGGCATCGATGATATCGTCCTTGCCGTACTTGACGATAGGCTTTGTAAAGCGCTGCACTATCAATCATTGACTTCATTCTCAGAGTTTCGTTTTTGTTTCAGAAAAGATTTTGAAAATATAGGAATTTAGTAGCAACTCGGCGAGCACGCTTGTTTACTGCGTATGTGCGTTGCTTTAGTGTCTCGAGGT
Source organism: Nitrosomonas sp. (assembly GCA_031316255.1). Lineage (NCBI taxonomy): Bacteria > Pseudomonadati > Pseudomonadota > Betaproteobacteria > Nitrosomonadales > Nitrosomonadaceae > Nitrosomonas > Nitrosomonas sp. Next base: position 1,314,952 of record JALDQW010000001.1, read on the forward strand.
TTGTAATAGTGTTTCGTATTGAATATCAAAATTTATTTTTAGGGCTTTGTTTGCTTATTCACTGACCAGTAATCCCACAGAAAAACTGTTTAAAACATCGGCAGCATCAAAGAATAACTGACCATCGATTGCCTTGGGAGTAACAGATTCATCGGTCAGGATATTACGATAGGCTTTTGCAGGCTGGTTTTCGGGCATTTCAATCACGGTGTTTTCCCAAACAGAACGACCGATTGGCAAGCCGTTTTCTTCGGTAACAAGTGGCACAAATTCGCGCGCTGCAACAACGATGACTGCTTTTTCTTCATCGTAACGTAAAAAAGCGCAGATATGGTCTGCTTTCAAGCCTTGCGTGGATAGACCGGCATATTTGCCATGATGGAATAATTGTGGATACTGGTGGCGTAGCGTCATGGTTTTCCAGGTCAGATAAAGTTTAGCGTAGCCGTTGTCGATCTGTTCAAGGAGCTGCCGGGTGAAATCGGATAATTTTGCGCTTGCTTGGGATGCATTGACGAGGAATTGCAGTATCTGGCGGCGCTGTTGATAATCGACAGGCCGCCGGTTATCAGGATCGACGAGACTAAACATCCACAACTCATTGCCCTGATAAATGTCGGGTATGCCTGGCACAGTCAGTTTCAGCAGCGTTTGCGACAGGCTATTGAACAGTCCGAAACGCGCGATACGTTTCTGAAACGGGAGAAAATCGGCTAGAAATGCATTGCGCTCGGGATTTTCAAACAATGCATTGACGAAATAACGGATAGCTTTTTCGTACGCTTCATTGGGGTTGATCCATGAAGTATGCACCTTGGCTTCCTTGGCTGCTTTGAGCGTATAGGCTTCGATGCGCGTTTGCAACGATTCAAATGTAGCTGCGCCATTGAGCGTTTCAGCTGTTTCCAGCGGCCAGGTACCGATCAAGGTCTGATAAATGAGGTATTCGTCATTACGCGATGGCGCGCGCTCGCCGTTGATCAAACGTTTTTTATTCCGGTTCAACCGGCTCCAGCGGCTGAGGTGCTGCTGCCATTCACTAGGGATCTCTGACAGTACGCTAATACGCATTCTGACATCTTCGCTGCGCTTGCTGTCATGTGTGGATGTGGTCACCATTGCATGTGGCCAGTAATCCAGCCGCTGTTTATTCGTTTGATGAAAAGCGGCAACCGAAATACCAAAAGCACATGGATTAAATCCGACATCATTGAGAGATACCAGGCGGTTGTATATGTAAAAAGTAGTGTCTTCCAACCCTTTGGCCATAACCGGCGCAGTATATTGCTGAAATTTTTGAACAAACTGTATTGCCTTGCGTCGCATGTTTACACTGTAGTGATCAAGATTCGCCAGTGTCAGCAGATTTTCGACAAAATCAAAAATAAGAATATCAGCAGCCGGAGTATGTTTCTTGGCCTGTGCGATTGCCCACTGCACATAGCGCAAATCTTCATCGCTAATGTATTCTGCACTAATATAGGTCCTGTAAACCGGGAAACAGGCGACCACTTCGCTCAATGCGTCGCGTAATGCTTGATAGGTAAAATCGCGGGTATGGCGGTTGGTATGGGCAATGTTACTCAGCAAATTTGCCAGCACAGACAATTCGCTTGAAAGCATGCGGTAGGTGACGATTTTTTTACGGTCGTAAAGCAGTTCCTCAAAATTCAGGGTCAGACCGATAAACCGATTGTATATGCGATTGAAAAGGCGCTCGGATTGTTGGCGGACAAAAATGCCGTTCAATAAAAACGCGGCATCATAACCCGTCGTACCACTGACAGGCCAGTTAGTTGGCAAATTCTCATAATTGGCCAGGATTTTTTCGATCCAGATACCAAAAAAACCGTTATTCTGTCGAGGATGATGATTTTTCTCCTGATGGATTAAATGCCGCAACTGATGATAATAGGCGCTGGGATCGGACAGGCCGTCGGGATGGTCTATACGCAGGCCATTGACTTGGCCGTCATGGATCATTTTCCGGACAAACCGGTGCGTGACCTTAAAGACTTCATCGTTTTCCATGCTTAAGGCGGCCAATTCATTAATATCGAAAAAACGCCGGTAATTAATTTCTGCTGTGGCAACTTTCCAGTATGACAATCGGTAGGCCTGTGTCTCCAGTAGGTGATGCAATCTGTTAAAACTACTCGGTTGAGAAACATCGCCATTTATGCAGGTGAGGCTGGCCTGTATGAAGCTGTTCATTTCAGGATGCGCCTGGTAAAGATCGGCCAGATGGCGTTTGATGGTCAGTACGCCTTGATGACGAAGCGCTGGCTGACTGTCAGAGAGATCATTACGGCGCGGCAGGGCCTTACATTCCAGGATAATTGCGGTCAGTGCTTCAAGAAATTTTTGCGAACAGGCGTTGGGTTGCGCAAGATTGTCGGACTGAAGATCCAGGATTTGTGGATAGGTGCGCAGATCGATGGGAAACAAATGTTCATAGTAGTGCACGTTAAACGCGCCGCTATTGCTGTCAAATTCAAGTTTTAACTCACCGTTTTCAAGGACCGTTCCATAATGATTGCCAAGAAAGGGTAATAAAATCTTGTTGTATAGCGCTGGATTGGCAGGGTGCCAGTCGATGTCGAAAAATGTAGCAAAAATTGAAGATTCACCATTTTCCAGGACATGAAGCCACCAGGCATTATCGTCGCCGCCAACACCCATGTGGTTGGGCACAATATCGATAATCTGTCCCATTCCGTACTGATGAAGTTCCTCAACATAAGCATTGAAGTCAGCCTTGTCTCCAATTTCAGGGTTTAATGCATTGTGATCGACAATGTTATAACCATGCAGGCTGCCAGCACGCGCTTTGAGGAATGGCGATGCGTAGACATGACTGATTCCCAGAGTATGTAAATAATCGATGATGCCGGTGGCATCGGAAAAGGTGAATTCCCGGTTGAACTGCAAGCGGTATGTCGCGCAGGGCATGCTGGATGGATTCATGGTTCAGGCCTTTCATCAAGTGTCCAGATAACGGACCAGGGCGGCAGGGATTCGATGTTGAGGTGTTCGTGGCTGACAGCATGTGTGGCATATAAAACCGCATGGGGAGAAAAATTACAACCGCTGAACGGTTTATCGCCAAAGTTGGCAAATAGGGATAACCGGGCGCTATCTCCCAAAATCCAATATGCAGTCAGGGTATTTGTTTCCAGTTGACTAAAATCTTTTTGCCGGCCAGCAATGTTGTGCAACCGCGGGATAATTTCGCGATGGCGCAATGCCAGCAATTTGCAATACAAATCAAGCCAGTATGCGTGATCAGGATGGTTGCAGTCATCCCAGTTCAGAACAGCCTGCCGGAACGTCTGGGCGTCCATCGGGTTAGGAATGCGTTCACGATCAACGGGATTACTGAATTCGGGAAAACGGGCAAATTCTTCGCGGCGGCCGGTAATCACCAGATTGGCCAGATCCGGTCCGAAATCACAGAAAAAAGGAAATGGCTGACGGCACCCCCATTCCTCGCCCATAAACAATAACGGCGGTGACGGTGCGAGCAGCAATATCGCCATTGCGGCATGGATTTGTTCAGGTTTGGCGAGCGATTGTATGCGTTCTCCAAAAGCGCGATTGCCAATCTGGTCATGATTTTGCAGAAACGATACAAACGCCGTCGGCGGTAAATGGCCGCTTGTTTCGCCTCGAGGTTGATCGTCCCGATAGACGGATAGATCGCCTTGATATGCGAAACCTTCAGTCAGGCAGCGCCCCAATTGATATACCGGGTTTTGGGAATAATCGATGTAGTATCCGCTTGATTCGCCGGTCAGCAGAGTATGCAGTGAATGATGAATGTCGTCATTCCACTGCGCGACGTAAAATCGTGGCTTGTTCTCTGTATCCCGCGCCAGATAATGTGCTGCGTTGTGGTCGTTTTCCAGGATTAGGTGGATGTGTCGGCCGTTGGTAAAGCTTTTCTGTATTTGCTGAGAAAGTTCTGTCAGGATATTCGGTTGCGAGTCATCTTGAACGGCATGGACGGCGTCCAGACGCAAACCGTCAACATGATATTCGGTCAGCCAGTACAGCGCATTGTGGATATAGAATTGCCGTACCCAATAACTTTGCGCATCATCGAAATTGATAGCCGCACCCCAGGGCGTATGGTGTTTTGCTGAAAAAAACTGCGGCGCATATTGATGCAGATAATTGCCTTCCGGTCCGAAATGGTTATACACAACATCCAGAAACACCATCAGGTTGCGCGCATGTGCCGCGTCGATCAATGCTTTGAGGTCATCCGGTTTGCCGTATCGGCTGTCGGGCGCAAAAAGATAGGCACCGTCATAGCCCCAGTTGCGTTTTCCCGGGAAGTCAGCAACCGGCATTAATTCAACTGCAGTGACGCCAAGATTGACAAGATGGTCGAGTTTCTCCAGCATGCCGGAGAAACTTCCCTGAGGTGTGAAGCTGCCAACATGTAGTTCGTAAATGACCGTTTCTTCCCAGGGCCGTCCCTGCCAGTGGATATCCTGCCATTGCCAGCTACCGGCATCGATGACTTCACTCAGCCCGTGTACGTCATCCGGCTGAAAACGGGATGCCGGATCCGGTATTTGTATTTCTCCATTGATGCGGAATCGATAATGCGTGCCTGCCTCGGCCAAATCTGTTGTGATATCGAACCACCCATCAATTCCGGTTGACATCGGAATCATTTTTTCAATCGTTTCGTTTTTTAAACAGACATCGACTGTCCGGGCGGCGGGCGCCCATAGACGGAATCTTACGCCATGGTCATCAAGTACTTCTGCGCCAAAGGGCATGCGATAACAATCATTTCCGGGATTCATGGATTTCCCGGTTCAGACTGGAATCAGTCAATTCGATGCGATCCTGTGACTCGTATAACAAAGCAACCATCAGTGCCAGATATTCACGCAGATGGCGGGTAATGAGAAAATTGTCACGCACAAAAGCCCGGGCTTTTTCCCCCATTTCGCTGATTTTCTCGGGTTGATACAACATGTATCGCATGCGCAGCGCAGCGCCTTCAGGCGTGTTTACGAGAAAACCGGTGTGGTGGTTGATCACCTGCAGACGGATACCGCCGACATCACCGCCAATCACGGGTTTTCCTTTCCACATTGCCTCGGTGACAGTCAGGCCAAAACCCTCGCGGATGGATTTTTGCAATACGATGTTTGCTGCACGTTGCAGTGCGTTTATTTCCAGATGCGCATCGGATGGCAACAACAGAATATGAATATCAGGATCGCCGTTGGCTGCTGCCTGCACTTCGCCCAAAACGATACTGCCCTCAGGATCGTCGGTCGCTTCGCCGCCTGCCATGACGAGTTGCAATGATGGCAGAAATTTTTTAGCCAATTGATAAGCTTGAATAACGCCAACAGGATCTTTGAAACGGTCAAAGCGGGATACCTGTAAAATAAGCGGGCGCTCCGGGTCTAGCTTATATTTTTTATAAACCTGTTCAATCGCGCCGGACTTTAACTCGATATTTTTTTCGCTGAGTGGATCGATGCTGGGCGGTATCAGATAAATCGGATGCGGCAATTCACGGGCAAAAGCGGCCAGCGAAAAAATACTGGCGTCATACGGCGCAATGAACTGGCGCAGGTATTTCCATACCGGCCGGTAGGGATGGCTGGCGTCGATATGACAGCGCCAGATCCACTTGCCTTTACGTTTTGGGAAATGTTGCAATAACGCCGCAGGCTGAGGGTCATGAATAAAGACAAAATCCGCTTCTGTTAACAGCGGGCGCAGGGACTCGGCATTCTCGGCATTGGTTCTTTCATAAACCCTGAGCAGCTTGTCGCTCAAGTGAATCTGATTGCCTTGTAACGTATTATGCATGCCTTTGGTGCACTCAAAAAACTGGCTTTCGCCGGTGATCACTTCCCAGCTTGTCTCAATACCAAGTTCTTGCATGAGCGGAACCATTTTGGTCAGAATTTCAGCAACGCCGCCACCGACACGCGTGGAATTGACATGCACGACTTTTGCGCCAGAAAAAGGTGCGGCAAGTTGGCGCAGATGCGCAATGACATCTTGTCCGGTAATTTGCGCATAATCATCCAATAGGCTCATGAATCCGCTCCCTGAAAATAAGTCTGGAATAACTGTGTCAGTTGTGCGCGCAATTCGGAAAGGTTGCCAAAGTATGGATCAATGCCTGCAATTTGTTCCCGCAATAACGTGAATTTTTCACCAAAGCCGCCTAACCAGTCGCTGAAATCATCGCATCGGTGTTCCGTGCGGCGGCGTGCGTCAATAAAGTGATAAAAGATGCTGCTGGTTGAGAATTGTTCGATTGCAGTTGCCAGTTCCGCTGGTTGCTGCAAACAGCATGATGTATCAAAAACAATAATTTGCGAGCGGATAAATTCAAATTGTTGGGTCGCACGCATCCATAGCAAACCTTCACATTCATCCAGGCGCATGTCAATTAGTTCCATGATTTCATGGCGTAATAATTCAAGGTCGGTAAAATCGGTCGGATCCAGCGCCGCCAGACGTTCGGCCAGAATGGCGTCATGGATGCCATGCCTAATCCAGGCGGCAAAATCGTTATTGAATTCACGTTCCTCAAAGCGCGCTTGCAGCAAGCTGCCCCAGTAATGATGATAAATGCTTGATTCATCAATACTGGCTAGTTCGCTGCGGAATTCTTGCAACATACGCGCCCGTCTGCCGGTTGCCAGCGCAACCAGTGCGCAGTCTTTAATAAAGAATGGGCCAGGAACGTTGAGGGCCTCTTCTTGATTCATTGTAACAATATCAGGTTCGGCCATATGATATTTCCTCTTAGACGTTATGGTGTTACCTTGTCCGATGAATACCGATTATTGTACAGATTGTTTCTCCTACACCCAAACCATCATACCCATTTCCAGCGGATGTGTCAGTAATGAATGATACGGGTAAATACGAATGAAATATTCCTGTTTGCCGCAGAGTTCCGGCGCCAGCCTGAGTTCAAAGATGTGTTCGTCATGCGCTTGCGTACCCGTAAATTCAAAGCGGAAATGATTAAATTTTCGCAGCTGGGTTTTTTTGAACTGACGGCGTATCAGCATTTCTACGACAACATCTTCCGGTTTTAGTCCGTTCAGTTTGGCAGCCACTTTGAAATTCAGGATGGCATTAAAGTTTGCCCGGTTCAGCGGCGTATCGATACGCCGAATTTGAACGCCGCTCCATGCGCTGCGGATACGGTTTTTCCAATCGGCAATCTTCCTGGCGCCGGCAAAATGATCAGCGGCATAGTGTTCACCCTGTTTGCTGGCCGGCTGATAGAAATTGTTCAGGTATTCACTCACCATGCGTGCGGCGCTAAAGCGGGGCAGCAATGATGCCATAGAATGCTTGGCCATTTTCACCCATTCGGGTGAGTAACCGAGTTTGCTGCGATCATAATAAAGAGGTATCACCTGGTCCTGCAGAATTTCATAAAGTGCTTGACTCTCTTCCTGGTCGCGTAATCCTGCTTCCATGTTTTTTGGTCCCGGTTTGATCGCCCAGCCGTTCTGACCATCATAGCCTTCTCCCCACCAACCATCGAGTATACTCAGATTAATCGATCCATTAATGCCGGCTTTAATACCAGATGTGCCGCTGGCTTCCAGAGGAAAAATCGGATTGTTAAGCCAGACATCCACGCCAGCGACCAATCGTCTGGCAAGGCGCAAATCATAACCTTCTACGAGTAACAACCTGCCTTGAAATTCAGGCATATGTGCAATCTGGCTGATTCGCCGGATAAGATCCTGTCCCGGTTCATCGGCCGGATGCGCTTTGCCGGCAAATATAAATAAAACTGGTCGCGCTTCATCGAGTACAATTCTGCGCAGCCAGTCAAGATCATCGAATAACAACGCGGCGCGTTTGTATGTGGCAAAACGTCGTGCAAAACCGATAGTCAGAATATTCGAGTTAATCGGATCGGTAAATTTAAGCAGTCGATCCAGGTGAGCATCAGAACCGTGGTTGCGGGTATTTTGTTCTGCAAGGCGATCGCGGATGCCAAAAAGCATTTGTGATTTCAACGACTGTCGTATACTCCAGAACATGTGATCGGGAATTTCGTGAACACGTTGCCAGAATTCGGTGTCGCACATTTTGTCACGCCAATCGAAGCCAAGATAGCGGTCAAACAAAGCAGTCCATTCCTGTGCAAGAAAAGTCGGCACATGGACACCATTGGTAATATAAGACATGGGATTTTCTTCCGGTTCGATCTGTGGCCATAAATCCTGGCAAATACTGGACGACACATTGCCGTGTATTTTACTTACACCGTTATGCGTGCGCGAGCCGCGAATGGCGAGCGCAGTCATATTGAAATCCACACATTCTGCAGTGTGGCCCAACGCCATGAATGCTTCGCGGTTGAGATTAAAATCTTGATAAAAAGATTCAAAATAGGTCTGCATCATTTCTTCGCTGAAATGATCATGTCCGGCGGGTACCGCAGTATGGGTAGTGAAAACCGTATTGGCCGCTACCGCTTCGAGTGCACTGGAAAAATCCAGGTCTTCATGCATCAGCATACGTGCGCGTTCCAGTATCATGAATGCAGCATGGCCTTCGTTAATATGCCATACCGTCGGCTTAATGCCTATCTCGTGCAGCGCGCGCACCCCTCCTACGCCGAGGATAATTTCCTGCTCAATGCGCATGGTTTTGTCGCCACCATAGAGTTTATGGGTAATATTGCGATCCTCGGGCGAATTTTCCGGCAAATCGGTGTCCAGCAGATAAAGTTTCACGCGACCGATTCTTACCATCCATATTTTTACAAGGACATTGCGTTTAGGTAATGCCACTTCAATTCGCATTTCAGTGCCGTCGTCATGCAAGACAGGCGCTATAGGCAGGTCTTCGAAATCCGAGTCGGTATAGATTGCCTGCTGGTTCCCATGATTATCAATTGTTTGAAAAAAGTAGCCCTGCCGGTAAAGCAATCCAATGCCGACAAACGGTAAGCGCAAGTCGCTTGCCGCCTTGCAGTGATCGCCTGCAAGAATGCCCAGGCCGCCTGAATAAATGGGTAAACTTTCATGAAACCCGAATTCGAAACAAAAATAGGCGATCTGATCTTTCAGTTGTAAGCCGTTCTCCTTATCCAGAGGCGACGGCTGCTCGTAAAGATAGGAATCGAAAGTTGCTAATACACTGTCGTATGTAGTCAAAAAAGTAGGATCTTCCGCTGCTTTCTGCAACACAACTTCATCTGCGCGCTTGAGAAATGCTTTGGGGTTATGTCCGACAGCGCCCCAAAGCGTATGATCGAGTCGTGAAAAAAGTGTTCGTGTGGATCGATCCCAGCTGTACCAGAGATTGTTGGCCAATTCTTCCAGACGCTCAAGACGGGCGGGTATTTTGGGGTTTATTGTAATTGTATATGCGGTTTTAGGAAACATAGTGTAGATCTCCGTGACGAGAAAAAAGTAACATGAATTTGCTGGTTGTCAATACTTCCCGATCATGAGTTATGTGTCTGTATTCATGTGATATTTGTGTTTTTAATGTAATAAATTGTTACGATGCTTTGTTTGCTCAAGTGCGAACAAGTCATAATAGGCAAATAGCGCGCTGATGTGAAGTCAGTCAGCACCTATAACATTCAAAATGACTTCCGAATTCACTTCATCGCGCCATTATGCGAGTCATTATAGTGTGACAATATCCAGGCCTCTCTTTTGGCACCCAGCAGACCGGCCTCGGAGTTGATGATTATTCGTACCGGAATTTCACGCATTAGCCCGGAAAACCGCCCTTTGTTGCAAAATCCGCGAATAAACCCCCCTGCCCGAATAATATCAAGGATCTTGGGCGCAATCCCGCCTGCAATATATACGCCATTTCGGCATAACCCAGCAAGCGCCAAATTGCCTGCATAGGCCCCATAGATTTCTGCAAACAGTTCCAGGGTGCGGATGGCAACCGGATGATTTTGTTCGGTTGCGAGCGCTGTTATAGTCGCGCCGTCGTCCTCAGCCAATTGAATGGGAACAAGATTCGAGAATTCCGTTGTGTCGGTTTGCAGGAAATTGAATAAATGCGTCAAACCAGCGCCCGATAATACGCGCTCAACAGAAACATGATGGAATTTTTTTTGCAATGACTCCAATAATTGAATTTGTATGTTATTGGTGGGTGCAAAATCAATATGCCCCGCTTCTGTTGAAATGGGTTTATAACCCTCTTCCTGCCAGGCCAGCCAGGCGACGCCCATGCCGGTACCTGCACCGAGTACAACGCGCATCGCTCTGGGCAATGCGCAGCCTTCCTGAAGGGTAACCAGATCATCAGGAGATAGCACTTCCACGGCCGTCGCGACCGCTTCAAAATCATTGAGAAGCTTGACACGGGGAATCGAAAACAGATGTGCGATTTTTGCAGCATCCATTTGCCAGGGCAAATTGGTCAATTGAGCCTGCTGGCTAACAACAGGGCCTGCGACTGCAAAACAGGCGGACGCAGACACGCAATCCGATGGAGTAACGCCGGTTTTGCTCAGAAAATCAGTAAAAATGTCAGAAAAACAATTGTATTTTCCACTGTCATAGCGATACGTTTCTTGTGAGAGAATACCGCCATTCTTGACTTCTGCAATCTGTAAGAGGGTTTTGGTTCCGCCGATATCGCCATAAATGATTTTTTTGTTCACGGTGTCTTTGATCCAGAGAATGCCAAAATTTGAATAAATCAAAACGAGCTAAATTCGCATCTATTTTAATGGATTCGGTTGTTAATGTCTGGCACCCTGAATCAGAATCTTAATTAGTGGATAAGAATGTCAATGATGTATCAAGTGGCGCAAATCAATATGTGTGATTGAAACGACTGGCGGCTTTGAAAGGCTTGTCCTTTTGGCGTTCACAAGATGCGGCAAGGTTGTGTTTCGGTGCTTGACAACTACGACTATTGCCCTTGTGCCAACCCTCGTGGAGTAACACCTTGTGAACGCTGTATACGTCATTTTGTAGACTGATTAATCAATAATTAGAAGAATAGTTCTAAAAATTTGGCTTGTTACATGCCGCCCGTTCCTGCTTCTCCCATGGCTTTGCTTGCGCGTAGCACAGGATAATACTGGGTGAAAACAAGATCCGTCGCCGCGTTGCTCTGATGACAGGTTAAGCAGTTTGCAGGGGCTTGTGCGTTTGCGCGTTTATGCAAATGCAGGCTGTTTTCAATTGTAAAACGGAAAAACCCCCAATGACCGGGCGTGTCAGGAAAATACTTTTTGTTTTTAACCATCGCCTCGAGACCGATAAATTCTCCCTGGAAGTAGCCGTTTCCACTGACTGCCTTTTTACTGCCCACACCGACGAGTTCCTTGACGATTATCGTTTCGTCTGGAAATTCACCCGCTGTTTTCCAATGTGTCCAGCTGACCGGATCAATATAAACATTGTGAAACTCCGGGAAAGCGGCTTTGCCGTCGTTCATATCGTTGGGTGTCAAGGGACTGCCGATAAAAACCCATTCCCGGTATCCCGTGGGTCTTTGCAGCTCACCCTTATCATTGAACACAGCATAACTTTTCTCTGCTGGAGAAACCTTATCGGCTGCTACGGGTGCAATGATATGCAGGAGTAGTATGGACAAAGCGAGTGCTGGAATTAGAAATTTCGGATTGGCTCTAAATTGAGTCATGATAATCTCCTTAGGACTGTTAATTGATGATAAAAATTGAATTAAAGTAAACATATCAGTTTACTTGAAAAAATAGTAAACAGAACTGTTTACATTGTCAAGCTTTTTATACACAGATCAGTTTACCCTGTCGAAGATAATTTACACCTATCGGTTTACTTTCTTGTAAAATATTGCTTTTTAAAAGAAAATAAAAATAGAGTGGCATCATGAATAAGAAAGGGGAGCCAGTTGCACTGGAAACACCGAAAAAAAGACAGATTGTGGAAGCGGCGTATGGTCTTTTTAAGGCGAGAGGTTTTTACGCGACAGGCGTGGACTTGATCATGCAGACGGCAAATGTCTCTAAAAGAACCCTATATAAATACTTTCCAACGAAAAATGAATTGATCGTATCGGTGCTGGAATTTTATAGAACGACTTATGCGGCGTATCTTAATCAAATTCTGGAGCGACGGGATAAAACCAGTCGAGAAAAAATTTTGATCATTTTTGAAGATGCCAAACTATGGTTTGAAGATGTTAATTTTCATGGCTGTCTGGCTGTCAACGCAATGGGTGAGTTTTCAGGTAAAGATCGTGCCATTGAGGATACTTGTATCCGGTTCAAACGCTGGGAACTGGATATCTTGTGCGCTTTGACAAAAGATACCGTTTCACAAAAACCGGATGAATTGGCCTGTAAGTTGTTTGTGTTGCTGGAGGGCATGTCCGCAATCGCCCAGGTTACAAAAGGAAAGCTTCCTGTGGATATGACAGCTATGGCTGATGAAATGATAAAAAGTTATCTGTAATTTTCTGCGATCCTTGCCAGGAAATCAGCCTATCCGTAACGTTGAGCGAACTTTATGCAACAGGATTAAATTGACGCCATATCAATGTTCTGATTTTTTCCTTTTATCACGCTAATTATTATTTTTTAGGTTTAATATCGCACGGAAGCTCCGGAAATGAGTTCGCGATTGCGTTGAAGCTGGAAAATAATTCAATAATCTGCTTCGTATGGGCGACCATTTCCCGAGATGCGCCAGAATGGAGTGCCAGTGCTTCGTGTGCCAGGGAGCAATATTTACAGTTGTTTGTGATTGAAACGGCCAGGGCAATTAATTCTCTGGTTTTTCTGTCCAAAGGTCCATCCTCAATCATAATCTGTTTTTCCCTTTGCCAGTTCAAAGCCAACCATTCCGGATCGGCTGAGGCCATCGCCTTGAACAGATTGGGAATCATCCCGAAACTTGCATCGATATCATCATAGACTTCTTTAGCGCGACCTGTGGCATTTGATTTTTCGAGTAATTCTGTCATTTTCCCTCCGGATTATAATAAATACCAATCGGTTTTTAAGTGATCAAAAAAATTTTCCTTTAGTCCAACAGCGTTAATGTGGTATCCATCACCTCCTGCAAAGTTCGTTGATCGGTACCGGCTTTTACCAACGTTCTTAGTCCGCAGATACTGTTTAACAGATAATTCGCTAAACTATCCGCATTGATGCGGCAACTGATCAAATTGTTTTTTTGGTCGCGTTTAATTGCTTCAAGCAGAATTTGTTTTAAATATCCCGTGCCTTTGTTGACCAGATCGGTAACGGCAGCGGTGCGTTGGGAGAATTCATTAGCGGTATTCACCAGAAAGCATCCCTTTATTGCCTGACTGGATGAAACCTCAGAAATAATCTCGGAAAATAGATTGCGGATAAACTGTTTTCCGGAAGAGCTTGATGCCAGTTGTTGCATAAGCGTCTGCCTCAATTCAATACCATACAATTCGATTGTTTTTAAAAATAAACCCTCTTTGCTGCCAAACAATTGATACAGGCGGCTTCTGCATAATTTGGTACTCTGCAACAAATCGTGCAAAGATGTCGCTTCATAGCCGTTCTCCCAGAACAACAGCATTGCCGCTTTTAATGCGTCTTCCGTTTCAACGCTTCTTGGTCTTCCTATCATCATGTGCGTATTTAAAAACCGATCGGTATTTTTGTCAAATGTTTTTCGCTCCAAATAGTTGACAAAGATTAAGGTCAGAAGTTTTTTGCAGGGTAAATTCGGGCATGAAGTTATCGAAGGAGGAGCAACGGTGATAACGCTATACAATAAGTTTATACTCAATATTTTTTTCTTCTCGGTTTATTGCCATGCTGGAGCTATTATGTTGAATTCTATTGGTAGAACGTTGCTTACAGGCCTAATTACCATACTACCTATTGTTCTCACACTGTATCTATTGTACTGGTTGGCAATCTCTTCAGAGAATGTCATGCGCAGTGCGTTACACTTGATTTTTCCAGATCTGGCATATTTCCCCGGGCTTGGGATGATCGTGGGAATGGTTGTGGTGTTTTTTGTCGGCTTGATGATGAAAGCCTTTATCGTGCGCCAGTTGTTTTTGTTTAGCGAACAAATACTTTACCGGTTGCCGCTCATAAAAACGATTTATCGGGCCATGCGCGATCTGTTTGACTTTTTTACACCCAAAGAAAACAAGTTTGGCCGGGTGGTTACCGTAAACTTTAATGGTATGGAACTGATCGGTTTCGTGACCCAGGAAGATACGACAAAATTACCGGCATCGTTTAAAAGCAAAGAAGGCGTGCTGGTGTATATTCCGATGAGTTATATGATTGGTGGATTTACTGTGTTGATACCGCGAAAAGATATTCATCACTGTAGCATGAGCATGGACGAAGCCATGCAGTTTGTATTGACTGCCGGGATCACAGGAAAAAAACCGAATAGATAGTGACGTAGCGCTTTATCAATCGCCGGATTCACCCAGCTTCTGCATCGTGAGTAACCATCTCTGGCGCTTGCCTTCGCTGAGATTTTCAATGGAGCCTATGAGGCTGGTTTTGATCGGGCCGATGCCGGAAAATGCAAGAATGTTGCGTTCGAGCATTTTGAGTCCATGTGCAAAGAAAAACCAGCGGTAGACGAAGGCCGGCATTTCCATGCTGACAATAATGCGCGCCGACTTGCCCGTCAGGCTTTTTTTCGGCATCTGTCCAGGGGCCTCGAATTCAAAGGCAAAGCCCGGGCGAAAAGCCTGTTCAAAAAAGGCCTTGAGCAGTGCCGGCATGGTTCCGAGCCACAAGGGATAGATGATAACCAGATGATTTGCCCAACGAATGGCATCCTGGGCTTGTTTTATCGGATCAGAAGGCATTCCAGTATCAAAATCTTCCTTCGATCGTAGAATGGGAAAGTCCATCGCCGCTACATCGATACAACGCACCGCATGTCCCTTGCTTTCCGCGCCTTTTTGATACGCATTGGCCAGCGCATGACAAAAATGACGCGTTTGCGCGTCCGGGTGTCCCTGAATCAGCGTTATTCGTTTTGTCATATGCTGTTACCTCCAATCATCAATTGAACGATCATCAATCTTTTGGATAGTTTGCAATAATCAATTTTATGCGACATGAATTTGCAAGGGTACCATTACAGCCAAAAAAGTGGATAATGGCAACTAAGGTTGTGTTTGCCTTTTAGCTATTACTGCTGAATCAATTTGCAATAGTGATTCATTAAAAAAGACAATAAGAGGTGCAAAGATGACAATACGCAGTATTCCTTCCAAACAGGGACTCTATGATCCGGCCTTTGAGCATGATGGCTGCGGTATCGGGTTTGTCGTCAATATCAAGGGAAAAGCTTCTCATCGTATCGTCGAGCAGGCGCTCACGATTTTGCATAATCTTGATCATCGGGGGGCTTGCGGCTGCGAAGAAAATACCGGCGATGGCGCAGGCATTTTGCTGCAAATTCCGCACGCTTTCCTGCAGCATGCGTGCGATGGACTCGGGTTCGAGTTGCCCAAGCCTGGGCAGTATGGCGTCGGCATGGTTTTTCTGCCGCCGGACAGAGCGCAACGCCATCAGTGCGAAAAACGACTTGAAGCAATCGTGCGCCAGGAAGGTCAGCAGATACTCGGTTGGCGCAGTGTCCCCACCGACAATCTGTATCTTGGTGACACCGCCAAAGCCTGCGAGCCGTTTGTGCGCCAGATATTTATCGGCCGCGATGCCGGGCTGCAGGATGACATGGCCTTTGAGCGCAAGCTATATGTGATTCGCCGTCTGGTTGAGAATACAATTCGTTACGGAAATATAGACGGTGGCAGCTATTTTTATGTACCCAGTCTTTCCGCCCGGACGCTGGTTTATAAAGGCATGCTCACGCCACGGCAGGTCATCACCTTTTATCCCGATCTCGCCGATACTTTGGTTGAATCTGCGCTGGCGCTTGTTCATTCGCGCTTTAGCACCAATACTTTTCCCAGCTGGGAACGCGCGCATCCCTATCGTTACATGATTCATAATGGGGAATTTAATACTTTGCGGGGAAATGAGAACTGGATGCGGGCACGCCAAGCAATGCTCAGTTCCGATCTTTTTGGCGATGATTTGCCCAAGCTGCTGCCCATCATTCAGGACGACGGCAGTGATTCGGCAAAATTCGACAATTGCCTTGAATTTCTTTGGCTAAGCGGGCGCGACTTGCCCCATGCAATGATGATGATGATTCCGGAGCCCTGGGAAAAGCACCAGAGTATGAATGCCGAGAAGCGCGCTTTTTATGAATATCATAGTTGCCTGATGGAACCCTGGGACGGCCCGGCATCGATTGCGTTCACCGATGGAATCAGCATCGGGGCCATGCTTGACCGTAATGGTTTGCGTCCATCGCGTTACTACGTCACCAAGGACGATCTGGTGATTATGGCTTCCGAAGTCGGCGTGCTGGATGTGCCGTCCGAAAATGTGCTGGAAAAGCGGCGGCTCAAGCCGGGCCGAATGTTTCTGGTTGATACCCGCGAACAACGCATCGTCAGCGACCAGGAGCTGAAGCAGAAAATCGCCATGGCGCAACCCTATCGGCAGTGGCTCGATGAAAACACATTTCATTTCAATGACCTGCCTGATGCCGCTGACCTTCAGCCTGCGTATGACCACCGTGCCGCCCTGCAGCGTCAACGGGCGTTCGGCTATACCTTTGAAGACCTGCGCCTGATTCTGGGTCCCATGGCAATGCACGGTGTGCCGCCTATCGGTTCAATGGGTACGGACACGCCGCTGGCGATACTGTCTGATCAACCTCAGTTACTCTACAACTATTTTAAACAGCTCTTTGCCCAAGTAACCAATCCGCCGATTGACCCGATCCGCGAAGAATTAATCACCGCGACCACGCTGATACTGGGTTCAGAAGGCGATTTGCTGCAGCCGGGTCCGGAAAATTGCCGTCAGTTACGATTGCAGACGCCTGTCCTGGACAACAGTGACATGGAAAAACTGCGCCAACTCGATTGCCCCGGACTGACAACCGCAACAATTCCCATACTGTTCAACATGGCGGAAGGCAAGGCCGCGCTGGAACGGGCGCTGAACGAATTATTCACGTCGGCGGATCAGGCTATAGCAGCAGGCGCGACAATCCTGATTCTGTCGGACAGGCAGTTTGATCATGATCGTGCACCCATTCCGGCGTTATTGGCTTGCGCAGCGCTACACCATCATTTGATTCGCGAGGGAACAAGAAAACGCGCCGGACTGGTGATTGAATCCGGGGAACCGCGCGAAGTCCATCATCTATGTTTGTTGCTGGGGTATGGCGCGCAGGCGATAAATCCCTATATGGCGTACGACTGCCTGAACGATATGATCGGCGAAGGCCTGTTAAATGGAATCGGTTATCACGATGCAGTGAAAAAGTACAACAAGGCAGCGGTAAAAGGCGTGGTTAAAGTCATGTCGAAAATGGGTATTTCAACAATCCAGTCGTATTGCGGCGCGCAGATTTTCGAGGCAGTTGGACTCAATCATGATTTTGTTGACCGCTATTTTACCTGGACAGCTTCACGCATTGGCGGTATTGGCCTGGACGAAATCGCGCAAGAAGGACAACGGCGGCACGCGCGCGCTTTTCCCGTACAGCCGGTTAATTCTTCCGCACTGGATGTCGGCGGTCAATACCAATACCGTGCTGATGGAGAACTGCATCTGTTCAATCCGAAAACGATACATTTGCTCCAAAAAGCCTGCCGCAACACCGATTATGCTGCCTTTAAGGCTTATGCCGCGCTGATCAACGACCAATCCCGGCGGCTGGCGACCTTGCGTGGCCTGCTGGAATTGAAAAAATCGGACAGTTCTATCCCAATAGAAGCGGTGGAGCCGATGGAAGCCATTGTTAAACGCTTTAAAAGCGGCGCAATGTCCTATGGCTCAATCAGTCAGGAGGCTCACGAAGCACTTGCCATTGCGATGAATCGTATCGGCGGCAAAAGCAATACCGGCGAAGGCGGCGAGGATCCCGCGCGTTATGCGCCCGATGCAAATGGGGATTCACGCAATAGCGCCATCAAGCAGGTTGCATCGGCGCGTTTTGGCGTAACCAGCAATTACCTGACCCAGGCCAAGGAATTGCAGATCAAGATGGCCCAGGGCGCAAAGCCTGGCGAAGGTGGGGAACTGCCCGGCCGCAAGGCTTATCCGTGGATTGCCAAAGTACGCTGCTCGACACCCGGCGTTGGGCTGATCTCGCCGCCGCCGCACCATGACATCTATTCGATAGAAGATCTGGCGCAATTGATTTACGATCTGAAAAATGCAAATCATCATGCCCGTATCAGTGTCAAACTGGTGTCTGAAGTCGGTGTCGGCACCATTGCGGCGGGTGTGGCCAAGGGACATGCGGATGTTGTATTGATTAGCGGGCATGATGGCGGCACCGGCGCTTCGCCACTGACCAGCATCAAACACGCGGGTTTGCCTTGGGAACTTGGCCTGGCGGAAACGCACCAGACGCTGCTGTTGAATAATCTGCGCAGCCGCATTGTGGTTGAAACCGACGGTCAGTTAAAAACCGGCCGTGATGTGGTGATTGCCGCCTTGCTCGGCGCCGAGGAATTCGGTTTCGCCACGACGGCACTGGTTTCGATGGGGTGTATCATGATGCGGGTCTGTCATCTGGACACCTGCCCTGTCGGCGTGGCGACGCAAAATCCCGAGTTACGCAAGAAATTTATGGGCGACCCTGCTCATGTCGTCAATTTTATGTATTTTATTGCCCAGGAAATGCGTGAAATCATGGCGGAAATGGGATTTCGAACGGTTAACGAAATGGTAGGCCGCACCGATCGGCTGGAAGTCAGGCAGGCTATCAATCACTGGAAAGCCAAAGGGCTGGACTATTCGAACATACTTTACCAGCCGGAAGTCGGTCCGCAGGTGGGGCGTTTTTCCCAGTTTCCGCAGGATCACGGGCTTGAAAATGCGCTCGATAATCTGGTGCTGCTGGATTTGGCCGAACCGGCGCTGGAACGCCGCGAGAAGGTCAAGGCCAGTCTGTCCATTCGCAATACCAACCGCACTGTCGGAACAATACTGGGCAGTGAAATCACCCGGCGCTACGGCCCCGACGGATTGCCGCAAGACACCGTTCATTTTCATTTTCAGGGCGCTGCCGGGCAGAGTTTTGGCGCATTTATACCGCCAGGACTGACCCTGGAGCTGGAAGGCGACGCCAACGATTATTTCGGCAAGGGTTTGTCAGGCGGCAAACTCATACTCTATCCACCGCCGCAATCCACATTTGTGCCCGAGCAGAATATCATTGTCGGCAATGTCGCGTTTTATGGCGCCACGAGCGGAGAGGCCTATATCCGCGGCATGGCCGGCGAACGGTTTGGCGTGCGTAACAGCGGCGCCAGCATTGTCATTGAAGGCGTAGGCGATCATGGCTGTGAATATATGACCAATGGGCGGGTAGTCGTTCTTGGCGCAACGGGACGCAATTTTGCCGCAGGCATGTCGGGCGGGATTGCCTATGTCTACGACGAGCATGAGCAGTTTTACACGCTTTGCAATCTCGAAACAGTTACGCTTGAACCGCTGGAAGATGAAGACAGTCATGAAATCAAGCACATGATCCAGAACCATGCCAGCGCTACCAGCAGCGAACGGGCGTGGAAGATACTTGCATTGTGGGAAAGCGAAGTGTACAAATTTATCAAAGTCATGCCGAAAGATTATCGGCGCATGCTGGACGCTTTAGACCGTGCACAAAAAGATGGACTGACTGGAGAAAGCGCGATTATGGCTGCATTCGAAGAAAACAAAAACGATATGGCGCGGATCGGCGGGAATTAACACCAAGCGTGCGTTCAGCAACCTGGGGAGTGACAGAAAAATGGGCAAACCAACTGGATTTATGGAGTTTCAACGTGAATTGCCGGGTGACCGTTCTCCACTGGAACGCGTGAATGACTGGCGGGAATTTCACGAACATCTTCCGGTGCAGAAACTCGAAGCACAGGCCAGCCGCTGTATGGATTGCGGCGTTCCTTTTTGCCATACGGGCACACTGATTGGCGGTATGGCTTCAGGCTGCCCGATCAATAATCTCATTCCCGAGTGGAATGATCTGGTTTATCGCGGCTTATGGAAAGAAGCCTTGCACCGTTTACACAAGACAAACAATTTTCCTGATTTTACCGGGCGCGTATGTCCCGCGCCTTGCGAAGGGTCATGCGTCCTAGGCATTACCGATCCGCCGGTGACCATCAAAAACATCGAATGCGCGATTGTCGACAAAGGTTTCGATGAAGGCTGGATTGTTGCAAATCCGCCGGTCAAACGCAGCGGCAAGAAAGTCGCCGTCGTCGGCTCAGGACCGGCAGGCCTATCATGCGCCGACCAGCTTAATCGTGCAGGCCATCTGGTAACGGTCTATGAGCGCGCAGACCGCATTGGCGGTTTGTTAATGTACGGGATTCCCAACATGAAACTCGATAAATCCGTCGTGCAAAGGCGCGTTGACCTGCTGGCTCTGGAAGGCGTGAACTTCGTCACCAATACGGCGGTTGGCGCTGATCTATCCGGGGCGGCACTGCGTGAAAGATTCGACGCCATTGTGTTGTGTTGCGGTGCCACCAAACCGCGCGATCTGGATATCGAAGGGCGTACGCTGGAAGGTATCCATTTTGCGGTTGATTTCCTGCATACAAACACCAGAAACTTGCTCGATAATGACTTTGTCTGCCGCACACCGGTTTCGGCCAAAGACAAACATGTCATTGTCATTGGCGGGGGCGATACCGGGACCGACTGCGTGGGGACTTCAATGCGCCATCAGTGCAAGAGCGTTACCCAGTTTGAAATCATGCCCCAACCGCCTGAAACGCGCCAACCCGACAACCCCTGGCCGGAATGGCCGAAGGTTTATCGGCTCGATTACGGGCAGGAAGAGGCCGCAGCGCGTTTCGGCGCTGATCCCCGCGCTTACCTGATTATGACCGAGAAGTTCGACGGCGATGAAAACGGTCATGTTAAGGCGCTGCACACTGTCGATATCGAATGGGCAAAAGACGGCAATGGCCGCTTTTTCCCCAAAAAAATTCCTGGGAGCGAAAAAACATGGCCAGCCGATCTGGTTCTATTGGCCATGGGATTCCTTGGACCGGAAGATGAACTTCTTGAAGAACTTGCGCTTGAGCGGGATGCACGGTCGAATGTCAAGGCCGAAGAAGGGCAGTACGCCACGAATATCGACGGTGTTTTCGCGGCGGGTGACATGCGCCGCGGTCAAAGTCTTGTGGTATGGGCTATCCACGAAGGACGCGGCGCGGCTAGAGAATGCGATCGTTACTTGATGGGCGAAACCACACTGCCTTGAGTGCTAGAAACCTGTTTAAGAACTCGATCATAAACAGGTCCCAGGGTTGAAAAAAATTATGGAATCCTTATTTCTAATAACGATGGATGTCCTTCAGTCATTGTTTGTACCACTTAGGAAAATAATTTTGGTTTTTTAATATTTCTATAAGAACGGATTCAAAGATCAAAAGGAGAGTTAATCATGGATTTGCATAAACTGAACCCCTGGAACTGGTTTAAACATGAAGAACCGGAAAAAGCCAAGTCCGAAGTCGTTCCGGTTAAAGAAGATGACCCGTCGTTATCAAAGCTTCCCCAAATTAACAATTTGAACCAGCTTCATCGTGAAATTGACCGGCTGTTTGAAGATGCTTTTCGCGGTTTTGGATTGCTGGGGCGGCCGCGATCTGATTTTCTGAGCCCGTTTTTCTCGGATGATTTTATGCCTGCATTTCGGGCCAGCGTCAATATCGCCAGCGACGAAAAGCACTATACGGTTACGCTGGAAGCCCCCGGTCTTTCCCAGGACGATCTGTCTATCGAATTAAAGGAACGCGTTCTGGTGATTAAAGGCACCAAGCAGGAAGAACAGGAAGAAAAAGACAAGCACTACTACCGCAAGGAAAGGCGCTACGGTTCTTTCGAACGCGTGCTGGCAGTGCCGGAAGATGCGGATATCGAAGGCATTCAGGCCAATATGGATAAAGGATTGCTGACCATTACTATCCCCCGCAGGGAAGTTGAAAAAACCGACGTCAAGAAAATTTCAATTCAGAAACGGTAGTTTGGTATGTTCGTACAACCACCGGCTATAGCCGGTGGCAAGTCATCGGTTTTTACGTAATAACGACACTAAAGCCAGGCCTGGATTTTTCTATGGCTTGAATGTTTGTTCGTTACTGTTTTGCTTTGCTGTTGATCAACAGGTTTGGTGGCGGACCGATCGGTTCAAAATCCCTTAATAACGGAACATCGTTTTTGTTAATCCAGCGAATATCCATATCGTAGGTGCCGTGCGCTCCCCAACTGCCGGTGAATTTCTTGCCATCCGGCGTAAACGTCCAACACATATCCTCGCCGCCTGTATTGATGGCATCACCCAGGTTTATCGGCTCCTGCCATTCACCGCTTTCATCCTGATGTGCGATCCATTCATCATGCCCGCCCCGCGAGCCCAAATCGGGACGCGTGCTGGTAATGATTAAACTTTTGCCGTCTTTCGACAATCCTGTCCAGTGCATATGATCGCGGTAAGGAGAATTGATTTTCGGCCCCAGGCTTTCCGGTTCCTGCCATACGCCGTCCTTTTTTTCAACTTTCCAGATATCGCTGTCCTGCGTAACCCCCGGCTGGTTATAGCTATAGTAAATCAGGCTGTCGGAGGCGATGATCGGGCAATGTTCCTCGCCGGTCGGCGTGTTGATATTCGGCAATTCCGGCACATCGTTCCAGTTTTTGGCGGATTGCCATACGCCATTGATTTTCTGGACCACATAGAGGTCGCCTGACATCATATTACCCGGTTCGTATCGCGTGAAATAAATGACATTGCCGTCGTCGGAAAAGCTCGGCTCCAGTTCCCAGGCAGACGTGTTGATGTTTGGCCCTACGGTCGGGTCAATATCCGGCCCCAGATGAATAGGGGGTTGCCAGGCGCTATTCTCATAGTGAGACATCCAGATATCAAAGTTATAGGGATTGCCGGGTGAATTTATGCTGCCTTCTCGGGTTGAAACAAAAATGGCTGTCTTGCCGTCCACGCTGTAGGTAATTTCCATTTCTGCGCCGGAAGAATTGATCGGCTTGCCCATACTTTCTGTTGCACGCGGTGTTTCTGTAGCGCCATTATTACCTGTCCCGTGCATGCCCGGCATGGCGAAAGCGAAATTGTGCGACAGGATAAACGCGGCAGCGAGTTTTGGAATAAACAATTTCTTTTTCATACGCTGAACTTCTTTAAAGATAAATAAGATTACTGATTTTTAGACAAGGATACGCCGAAAAAACCGGTTTCACAATTATGTTTGTCAATGACATCCAATGGGTGCTGGTCGGCTAAGGGAGAGTGGTTCGATATATTATAAACGTATGCAATGCATGACCCCGGTTGCTGTTAAAACCTGATGGTTTTTGACCTTGAGCGCCATTCCTTTACAGCCATTTCTTTTTTTTAAAATAAACCAGCAAACCAATGCCGAGAGTAATAAAAATAATCCATAGCGCGGGGTAGGCCCAGCGCCATTTCAGTTCCGGCATATGTTCAAAATTCATACCGTAAACACCGGCGATAAAGGTTAACGGGATAAAAATGGACGCAAAAATGGTCAACACCTTCATGGTTTCATTCAATCTGTTGCTGATGCTGGATAGATAAATATCCTGAATGGAAGCAATTCTTTCACGGTAGGAATCCAGCGAATCCGTGACTCGCAGCACATGATCGTAAACATCGCCATAATAGCGCAGTGTTTTTTCTTTAATCAGCCCAGTGTTCGCATGCTGTATCGCCGACAGTAATTCGCGCAATGGCGAAATGCTCCGTTTCATAATAATCAGGTGGCGGCGAAGTTGCTGGATGGTTTGTAGAATTTCTTTATTCGGATCGGTCAAAAGACTGTCTTCCAATGGATCAATGATGTCATCGAAGCTGTCTTCGACCACGAAATATTCATCGACAATTGTATCCAGCAATACATAGGCCAAATAGTCGCTGCCGTTGTGCCGCAGGCGGTCTTTGCGATTCTGCATCCGATAGTAAACAGGGTTGAAGACCTCATTGATTCTTTCCTTGAATGTAATGACATGGTTTGCAAGCAGCAAGATGCTGACCTGCTCATACTCTAAATCCATGTCATCGTTGTATTGCGCGCTTATGCTTTTGACAACCATGTAGATATAGTCTTCATACTCTTCCAGCTTCGGACGCTGATGCGTACTCAGAATATCTTCCAATACCAGTGGATGGATGTTGAGTTCGGTGCCGATGCGCTCAACAATACTGGTGTCGCTCAATCCATCAATATTGATCCAGGTAATCAGCGTATCATCCTGTATTTGCTGCAATTTAGAAATCGATTCTATCTCGTACTGTTTCAGCGTTTCTTCATTATATTGCGTCACGAATATGCGTGAGGCAGTTTCATGTTTCTCGCCGATATGAACCAGTGAACCAGGCGGCAATCCAGATTTATCCGCAGCACTGCTCAGAACCATCTTATCTTTCTGCTTGTGCAGTCGATGCCATGCTGGGTATTTGAAATCCATAAGTACTGTCCTTTGGGTATTTCATTATGATCATATTTTAACCTAGAGAGTGTCGTCACGAGATACTAGCCCAAATAGCGATGCATCGTATATGGACAGCCGCCAGAAACGATGCAGCATTCTTCGCATATCGTGTTGCAATGCCTCTCCAACGCTTTAGATGTAAGAATGCATTTTCCACTAAATGTCGATATTGGTATAAGTTTTTATCATGATTACGCGGGCGAATACGATTTTTCTTCGATGGAATTACTGGTTCTATTTGTTTAGTCTCACAGTGTTCAACTATCTCATTGGTATCATAAGCCCGATCAGCCAACAAATAGTCGGCATTGATGCCTCTGATTAATTCAACAGCTTGTGTACAATCCGCTGTGGTACCGTCTGTAATAAACATTCGGACCGGCATACCATGCGCATCCACGGCCAGGTGTAATTTCGTGTTGAGCCCCCTTTTGTGCGATTCATCGCTTGGTTCCCGCCTTTCGCGCCAGATGCATGCGGATGTACTTTAATATGACTGGCATCAATCATTAACCATTCGTAGTCCGGATCATTGACCAGTAATTCCAGTAACTTTTCCCAAACCCCTTTGTCCCGCCATCGGCAAAATCGTCGATGCGTGTTCTTCCAGTCGCCGTAATCCGGCGGCAAATCCCGCCAGGGTGCGCCCGTACGTAAAATCCAGAATACCGCGTTGATAAACTGACGATTATCTTTTGCAACACCTCCCCACGATCGCCCTGGCAAATGGGGTTCCAGTAACGACCAGACATGATCTGACAGATCATGTCTACGATGAGCTTCTGACATATTATTACCATTTATAATAATCACTTACAGCATAATTATATAGTAATTTCTAACTTGTGACGACACTATCTAGATTCCTCAGTTGATCGCTATTCAATACTTTAAATGTCGCGTGTATATTGGCTTTATACTGTTAGCTTTATTCACCAGATGGGTGAAATCGCTACGTACCCGATTATATGGTTTTCAGATCGTCTAGCATCGTTGTCCATCGTTGCATGGAGGATTGATATGCAAGGAGATATTTTTTGTGAACAACAAAGTATTGTGACAAAATATGGATTTTTAGAAATGTCCTTTATTTTAAGAATTGAATTTTCCGGCAGTTTGCAATTGATTCGTTATACACACCCAATTACTGATTTTGCCTTGAAAATACTGCGCGACCTCCAACTCACACAATTTGGCAAGATACCGGCTGTAACACCCGGTGTTTTTTTATTTTCAGCGCTTTACTGAAAGATGATTTTGTTTGACAAAATACTGCCGTTCTAGGTAAGGTTACCGCTTGTTTCAAATGACCAGTGATGGATAAAGATTTCGAAAAACTGACAGACTGATTGGATATATCTGTTTATGTATAAAAAAGGGAGTTAATAATGAAAAAACTGAGTTTTGCGTTAACACTGTTGGCGGCGGCTGCCTTAGCCGGTTGCGGTGGAAGTAATGATTATGCACCGTCTGCAGATGCAACTGGCGAGAGAATATTTACAACAGCTTGTACAGAGTGCCATAAACCGTTAAGAGGTGATGTAGCCATGATTCTGAGCCAGAAAGTGGCTAATAAGGAAGCGCTGAAAAACAAGTTTCAGAATGGCAGTATGAGAATGCCAGCATTTCCAAATATTCAAGGTGAGGCTGCTGACCGTTTGGCTGATTATCTCTTAGCTAATAGCGAAGTACAATAAGAATCGACATTCCTGCCAGAGGATGCATTAGTCTTCTGGCAAATTAAAAATAAAAACCGGTATTTCTCTGGCATAAAATTCGAGCCACGGTGAAACGCCGGAGATCCATATCAAATTCCTTAACAGTCTGCATAGCAATGCGGCAATATCCGAACGCGGATTTCGCCGTTTCATTTAAGCCACAAGCCCAATCAGTTCCTGTTCAGGCTTTTTAGGTCCGGGTTTGATTCGATTTTTGCTGGTGTATAGGTCTTGATATTTTGGTTTTACCAATGCCAGATAAAACTTCATGCGTGGAGCAGGTTTTAAAATAAACGGGATTTAAATCAAGGCAGCTTTGGTTTGTGATTTGACACTGGTCGGAGAATCAAAAATTCGGCCAATAATAGCCAAAACTGGATCATTAATCATGGAGAATAATTTTTGTCCAGAGCCGTCAGTCATTTAGCCCAACGTGGAGAAAAGACATAAGGGCATCTCTAAAAATTGATATTACAAGACAGGGTAATTCAGGAAGGGAAGCCATTTTTCATAGTTAGTGTATAATAACACATTGTTTATTATAGTTAATAGTCATATTCACTGATATAGGATTCCATCATGCAATTCAGTTTTTTTGACCTTGAAAATCGCTATGAACAGCTAAGCAAGCTAAGAGATCCGCTTGAAGAACTGAATCGCATGATCGACTGGAATTTATTCGCTGATCTTCTCAGGGAGACGACTACGAAGCCTAGGAAAAGCGCGGCTGGTCGCAAACCCTTTGATCGGGTGATGCTATTCAAGATGCTGGTATTGCAAAGAATGCATAATCTGTCGGATGACCAGTTGGAGTATCAAGTACGGGATCGATTGAGTTTCATGCGTTTTTTGGGGCTTGATTTGGCGGGGGTGGTACCGGATGCAAAAACGATGTGGGCGTTTCGGGAGGAGTTGAAGGAGAATCAACTGATTGAACGGCTATTTGCGAGATTTGCTGAATGTTTACGGGAGCTGGATGTTGAGCTGAAGTCAGGTCAGATCATTGATGCAACTTTTGTGACGGTTCCCAAGCAACGTAATACGCGTGAGGAGAACAAGATCATCAAGGAAGGTGCGATTCCGATTGAATGGGGGCAAAATCCTCACAAGCTGGCACAAAAAGACATTGATGCGCGTTGGACGAAGAAGAACAACGAATCGTTTTATGGTTACAAAGATCACGTGAATGTGGATCAGTGTACCAAGTTGATAACCCATGGGAATTTACATCAGCGGAAGTTCACGATAGCCAGGTTTTGGCAGAAGTGCTGCAATCCCCTAAAGAGGGAGGGACTGATGTTTACGCGGATTCAGCCTATCGCAGCGAAGCACAGGAAGAAATTCTGGCTACTTCTGGACACACGAGCCGCATTCACGAAAAAGGTGCTCGCAATCATCCACTCACGGACACGCAAAAGTTTGGCAACAAAAAGAAATCACAGGTGCGCGCACGGGTTGAACATGTATTTGGTTCGATGACGAATGAACTGGGTGGAATCACTATTCGTACCATAGGGCTTATGAGAGCAAAAGTACAAATAGGCTTGCTCAACCTCGTTTACAACATTAAGCGTGTGGTGACGTTGATTCGCAAAAGATGTTTCAGTTTCGACAGGGTTATTACGCCCAGAATTGCCTAAAATAGGAAAAACGAGAGGATAACAACCCAAAACGCCTTGAACTGAGCAATAATCAAATTCTTGAACAGAAAAATATCGGGAATCGAACTAATCGTTCCCCGGCTTGGAAAAATTCTCTTTATATAAGGGCATCTCTAAAAATTGATATTACAAGACAGGGTAATTCAGGAAGGGAAGCCATTTTTCATAGTTAGTGTATAATAACACATTGTTTATTATAGTTAATAGTCATATTCACTGATATAGGATTCCATCATGCAATTCAGTTTTTTTGACCTTGAAAATCGCTATGAACAGCTAAGCAAGCTAAGAGATCCGCTTGAAGAACTGAATCGCATGATCGACTGGAATTTATTCGCTGATCTTCTCAGGGAGACGACTACGAAGCCTAGGAAAAGCGCGGCTGGTCGCAAACCCTTTGATCGGGTGATGCTATTCAAGATGCTGGTATTGCAAAGAATGCATAATCTGTCGGATGACCAGTTGGAGTATCAAGTACGGGATCGATTGAGTTTCATGCGTTTTTTGGGGCTTGATTTGGCGGGGGTGGTACCGGATGCAAAAACGATGTGGGCGTTTCGGGAGGAGTTGAAGGAGAATCAACTGATTGAACGGCTATTTGCGAGATTTGCTGAATGTTTACGGGAGCTGGATGTTGAGCTGAAGTCAGGTCAGATCATTGATGCAACTTTTGTGACGGTTCCCAAGCAACGTAATACGCGTGAGGAGAACAAGATCATCAAGGAAGGTGCGATTCCGATTGAATGGGGGCAAAATCCTCACAAGCTGGCACAAAAAGACATTGATGCGCGTTGGACGAAGAAGAACAACGAATCGTTTTATGGTTACAAAGATCACGTGAATGTGGATCAGTGTACCAAGTTGATAACCCATGGGAATTTACATCAGCGGAAGTTCACGATAGCCAGGTTTTGGCAGAAGTGCTGCAATCCCCTAAAGAGGGAGGGACTGATGTTTACGCGGATTCAGCCTATCGCAGCGAAGCACAGGAAGAAATTCTGGCTACTTCTGGACACACGAGCCGCATTCACGAAAAAGGTGCTCGCAATCATCCACTCACGGACACGCAAAAGTTTGGCAACAAAAAGAAATCACAGGTGCGCGCACGGGTTGAACATGTATTTGGTTCGATGACGAATGAACTGGGTGGAATCACTATTCGTACCATAGGGCTTATGAGAGCAAAAGTACAAATAGGCTTGCTCAACCTCGTTTACAACA
Organism: Nitrosomonas sp.; assembly: GCA_031316255.1. Classification (NCBI taxonomy): domain Bacteria; kingdom Pseudomonadati; phylum Pseudomonadota; class Betaproteobacteria; order Nitrosomonadales; family Nitrosomonadaceae; genus Nitrosomonas; species Nitrosomonas sp. Next base: position 1,344,156 of record JALDQW010000001.1, read on the forward strand.
TTAAGCGTGTGGTGACGTTGATTCGCAAAAGATGTTTCAGTTTCGACAGGGTTATTACGCCCAGAATTGCCTAAAATAGGAAAAACGAGAGGATAACAACCCAAAACGCCTTGAACTGAGCAATAATCAAATTCTTGAACAGAAAAATATCGGGAATCGAACTAATCGTTCCCCGGCTTGGAAAAATTCTCTTTATATAAGGTATTTTTAGAGATGCCCATAATTCAGTGATGTTGAGACCAGACCTTAAGCTGCACAGGAAGAATTTCCCATTTTCGATTTCAAAAGCTCAAGATCATGGATCTGGATATGTTTATTATTGACGGAAATAATCGCTTCATCCTGTAATTTTGAAAATGCGCGGCTTACCGTTTCGAGCTTTAATCCGAGGTAGCTTCCAATTTCTTCACGCGTCATTCGTAAATTAAAATTAGATTCCGAATAACCACGTACGGCTAAACGACGCGACATATTCAACAAAAATGTCGCCAAACGCTCCTCTGCCTTCATACTACCAAGCAGCATCATCACGCCATGATCTCGCACGATTTCACGACTCATTATCTTGTGAAAATGATGCATGAGTGATGGAATAGCACGACTGATTTCTTCAAGTTTGGCGAAAGGAATTTCACAGACTTCACTGTCTTCAAGCGCAACTGCGTCGCAGGTATGCAATTCAGTACTGATTGCGTCCAGGCCGAGTAATTCTCCCGTCATATGAAAACCTGTAACCTGCTGGCGGCCGTCTTCTTCGAGAATGCAAGTTTTTAGAAAACCACTTTTTACCGCGTATAATGCCAAAAATTTTGTACCAGTCCGGTGCAAATAACTGCCACGCTGTATTTTCCGCTTATGACTAACCACTTCGCCAAGGGTTTCTACTTCCTGATCATTTAAACCAACCGGCAAGCAGAGTTCCCGCAGACTGCATGTAGCGCAACTTGATCGCAGTTGAGCAACATCAAAATTTGTAGGTAGAAGACTTTCTGGTAGCAAAGCGTATTTATTCCAAATGTCAAATAAAATTTTTGATTCTTTTCATTGATCTGTATCAAAACCGGATATTTAACCTTTACACATAATTCTACTGTGATTATGAATTGATGTGTTAAGTTTATTTTGAAGTGATGTCCCCATCTTGGAAGTCGCGTACTTATACGTGCTTAATCAATGCCTAATTAATTAACGGATGTTAGCCTATTTAGCAGTATACATAAGAATTTTGTTTTCATGCATCCACGTCAAGAAATTGATCTAAAAGAAGTCAAGCCAGATATTGTCCGTTTCTTTGACTACAATGATCAAGATTATACTTTGTATCCTGGAACTGAATTGTTTACAGATTCTTTTAATGAAAAAACATACTTCTCGCGAATCAACAATCGTAACCTGGGTGGAAACCGCCGGCATCAATCGATATATATCCATCTGCCATTTTGCAGTACATTGTGTCTTTATTGCGATACAATCCAACATGAAAAGGAGGACAATAGACTACTTGACCGATACATTGGCTATCTATTAAAAGAAATCAGGCTGCTCGGAGAACTTTTTCAAAATGCCCCCAAGATTGAGCAGATACATTTGGGAGGTGGAACGCCGGCTTTATTGGATCAATCCCAGTGCGGCAGGTTGATGGATGAGATCCAAAAACAGTTTATCCTTGCCAAGGAAGGTTCTTTTCGCATCACAATAGATCCGCACTTGACCAGTGACAATTCGGTCAACCTGTTTCGGGAAATGGGTGTGAATTATCTAACGATTATTGTGCAGAATATCGATTCACAATTTCATCGGCGATCAAGTGGCAAACAAACCGGAAAAGATAATGATAGTACAGTTTTCAAAATTATGGAAATTGCCCAAAAAAATGATTTTAATACGATCAGAATTGAATTAATTTATGGATTGCCCGGGCAAAGTAAAAAGAATTTTAGTCATACACTTGATGCAATCATCGCAGCACAACCCAATCTCATCAATTTACGAAGTTACAATCATCAGCCGGAAGAATTCAGGGCGCACAAAACCATTCGGGCAAGCAACCTGCCAACAATAGAAGAAAAGTTTGACCTTAGACTGCTCGCGATACATCGTTTAGTTAATTCAGGTTATATTCATATCGGGATGAATCTGTTTGCGCGTCCGGACGATCAATTGGTGTCAGCACAACGGCAGGGCCGTCTTTACTATGATCTGCAAGGTTATTCAATTTATCCAGACAGTGATTTTATTGCACTTGGCATGTCGGCCATTGGCAAGACCGGCCCAATCTTCGTACAAAATCATGGCGATTTGCCGCATTACTATGCCCAACTGGATCAAAACAAATTGCCTGTCATGCGAGGACTTGAGCTCAGCCTTGATGACATATTGCGTCGTTCAGTTATACATGCATTGATATGCCATTCAGTCGTATCTTTTGAATCTGTTGAAACTTTTTTTTCTATTGATTTTAAACACTATTTTGCACGTGAATTATCTGTGCTGGCAACACATGAGAAAGCGGGTCTGGTGGCTATCAATGACGAAGAAATAAGTATTACGCCAATAGGTCAGTTATTTGTCGGAAGTATCTGCAAGATTTTTGACAAATATTTGCGGATAAATTAGTACTCTATCCATTTGATTTTGCGAGGATCAACGATCTTGTCAGCGTATATGACAAGACGTGACTTGCCAGAAATAGTTGTTCAATTGTCAACAGGCGCAACAAGTACACGCGCAGACCATGTACGCTGACAAGCATACCCGCAGAACGCTGCCGTGAGGATCTTAAACGGGAACAACCTTATCACTGAGTGCGGTGCCTTGTTGCATAACGCCACGACAACACTGTACCCGGCAATATCAAATGGATAGCGCAATAAAAGCAAGCATTACATTTTAAATTGCTTAAAAACCGGAATGCTGTTCCTTGGCATGTATTGTTCGAAATACTACTTTTCAAGTATTATTTTTAACTGCATCCTTCACACCTTCCGCAACAGTCGGATACTGGAGATTTACTTGCAATTCCTTTTTCATGCGCAGATTTCCGATGCGCCTCGATTCGTTCATAAATGACAACATACCCGGCGAAATGCGGCCAGCGGCCTGACTACGTGAAATTCGTGGCGGGCGTGGTAAATTAAAATTGTCTGCGACGAGGTCGAAATAATCGCCCATTTTCATTTGGGTATTATCTGTCGCGTTGTAGACTCTGCCGGATTTTCCATACTGAATAGCCAGACTGATGATGCGCGCCAGATCGTTGGCATGGATATGGTTAGTATAGCCATCATCGATTGCCTCAAATGCCGGTAGACCATCCTGGATGCGCCTTAGCGGCAAGCGGGTTTCAGCATAAATACCGGGTACGCGCAAAATAGAAACCACGACATGGTTGCGAACACCCCATTTGCGTATCTGTTTCTCGGCGTCTACTCTACGTACGGCGCGCTCATTGTACGGATTCAATGGCCGTGTTTCGTCGATCATGGCACCCTGGCAATCGCCATACACACCACTGGTGCTGATATAGACAAGTCGTTGTGGTAGAATCTTTTGTTTGTTTCTCTCCGGTTTTGAAAGTGCCGCAAGAAGGTATGTGGTGCGTGGATCCCGTTTGCCCTGGTTGGGTGGTGGTGCCAGGTGAATCACGGTTTGCGCGATGCCCGAGAGTTTTTTAAGACTGCTGGGGTTATCAAGATTGCCTTGAATGGGGATCACGCCGAGTGAACGAAATTGTTCTGTATTGCCGGGATTACGAAACAAGCCGAAAATTCGATATTTTGTGTGTAAAAGTCGTACAGTGCGGAGCGCAATATCACCGCAGCCAACGATGAGTAATGTTTTTTTCATATAACTGTTTTTTCTTCCTGTTCTGTTTAATATTGTTTAATTCTTCAGCAACCGCATGTCGCATCAAATTATTATAAAGCCCAGTGAGCATGTGATGCATGCTGCACCCGGCGAAACTATTTTGCAATCAGCCCTGCGCGAAGGCTTTTCATTGCCCTACGGATGCCGTAACGGTTCCTGCGGCATCTGTAAAGGGAAAATTTTAACCGGCACGGTCGATTATGGCCGCTATAACGAAGAGACGCTGACTGAAGAAGAAAAACAGGCAGGCATGGCATTATTCTGCTGTGCTTCTCCAGTGTCTGATCTAGTCATTGAATGCCGCGAAATCAGCGCGATCAAGGATATTGAAATCAAAACATTACCTGTCCGTGTCGAACAGCTTGACCGCGTAGCACCCGATGTAATGATTATTTCCCTTAAGCTGCCGGCCAATCAGCGATTACAGTTTCTGGCAGGACAGTATATCGACATTTTGCTCAAAGACGGGAAACGGCGCAGTTTTTCACTGGCCAATGCGCCACATGATGATGAGGTCCTGCAGTTACATGCACGCAACTATCCTGGCGGTGTGTTTGCCGAGCATGTTTTTACGCGCATGAAAGTGAAGGACGTTCTTCGTTTTGAAGGTCCGCTTGGTTCATTTTTCTTGCGGGATACACCTGAAGATGTCCCAATTATTTTTTTGGCCAGCGGGACAGGTTTTGCACCGATCAAAAGCATACTTGAACATGTTTTCTACCAGGAAGCCAGCAAGACTGATAAACATAGCAAACGGAATATGACGCTTTACTGGGGCGTTCGTACCAAAGCCGATCTTTACCTGATCGACTTGGCCGAGCAATGGCATCAGCAACACGACAATTTCACTTTTGTTCCGGTATTATCCGATGCGTTACCAGAAGACAACTGGAGTGGAAGAGAAGGCTTCGTCCATGAGGCCGTTTTGCAGGACTTTACGACACTTGAAAATCATCAGGTTTATGCATGCGGTTCCCCGGTGATGGTAAAAGCCGCTTACCAGGATTTTACGACGATGCGCAAACTGCCCAGAGACGGCTTTTTTTCTGATGTTTTTACACCCTCGACAAATAGTGAATAATTAATCTGTTTGTGAGTGGGAACCGCAACGTGAGTATTAACCCGGGCAACCGCGCTTTAATGTCAATTCAAGCGCTTTGTTATATTGATCCATAGCCAATTCGTGCTTGCCGAGTTTTTCATTCAACTGCGCCAGAGCAAAATGCGCGGTTGAAGTAGGTTCAACGGAAAGACTGGCTTCAAGATAACTTTGCGCTTTACCCCAGAGTTCGCAATGCGTGCATAATTTACCCAGTGTCAGAAGTAAACCCGCATTATTGGGTTGCGCTTTTAACCAGACTTCTGCGCACTCAATCTGCCTGCTGACATGATAATTAAGGCACTCTGCATAAAGTGAAATCAGCTCGGCATCCCAGTCTGTCTGAACATTCTGCTCAACGATTTTATGTGCAATCGTGCAATCGCCTAGAGAAATGTATGCACGCGTCGCGGCAGCAGCTACACGACTGTTTTTCTGTTCATTCTCAGGCAAGCTATTCCAGTATTTATTTAACGATTCAAGATCTGAAGCCTTGATTCTGAAGTTTTCCAGATGCACTTCATGTCTAATTTTTTCGTAATGCGCTTTATTAAGTGGATGGCGGTGTATTAGTACCGCGGTTATCTCAAGAACAGCATCCCAGTTCCCGGCCTGTTTTTGTGCTTCCAGTTCCAGTTCCAGTACGGCGGTTGGCTGTAAACCGCCCGAAGTATATAAATCCTGTAAAACATCCAGTGCTTCTATATGGCGGCCATCATTTAACAGCATTTCGGCTTTGGTAACCAGCCGCAACGTCCGTTCATCCTGGAGTTCCTGATCTGTCTTTTCCAGCAACGTATTTCTTGTGGCAACATCTGCAATATTTTGGGCCGAACGTGTCGCGATTACTGAATTAATTGCTTTGACAAGCGGTGTTTTTGCCAATTTAAATCCTTTTGCCGCGCTTTTTTTGGCATGATCATAATCGCCTTCAAAAAAGGCTTTTATGCTCATCAGCATTAATGATTCAGCCCTGATGTTGCGGCGGTTGAATAAACCGATCAACATTCGAACCAGAAAATAAAAAACAGCCAATGCCGCGACAAGTCCCGCTATAGCATAATCGAGTGACAACTCTATTTTTTCATACGGCGGTACTTCTACCATAATAGAACCGTTACTATATTCTTCGACAGCAAGTGCGACAACGACAGCAGCAGCAAATAGTACTAACACCCAAAGTATCAGTCTCATATCCTCTCCTTGTTAATGTTGGAGCCAATCATTCCTTTGCCATCCCTATATCATTGACGCAATATTTTATGCATTCTGAATTTTTGGTCCAAACTTTTTCATTATCGTATCAATCCATCAACAACTCTTTGACGCTCCCTGGTTTGAGGGTTTGAATAAATACAGCTGTCTCAAACCATCAAAATTATTTCAATCTTTGGTGACACAAAAATAATCCTGCATACTTTGCAGTATACCCCGATCTCCGGAACAAGCCGTATGCACAACATTTTTTAGTCCGGCTTTTCGTGCGTTGTGTGCAATACGTTCATGCGCAGTAAATACAGGCGTTATTTTCAGCAATTGTTGGCCATATGAGCCAATTATGTCAAACAAATTTCGCAATCCTTCGGTACTTGTGATAATAACAGCATTTATTTTTCCATGTGACCAGTTTGCAATTAAATGACTTATTGTACTTGGGTCGATATCGGGCTTGCCTCGATAATAGCATTCTGCATAGTCGAGTAATGCGCCGCGCTGCTTCAGCGTATCACCCAGCACAGGCCGGCCGCCGTTACCTCGAAAAATAATGATGCGCTTTCCGGATACCTGTTGTAATGCGTCTAGCTCGAGTAATGCTTCGCTGTCGAAGCGATCAATTGGAATGATGACCTGGCCAACACCATATTCCTTTAACGCATCTGCGCTGCCTTTACCGACCGCAGCAATTTTCAGATGGGCAGGTAATATTTGATGTGACTTGCGGTGTGTCTGAATAAACCGCATTGCATGATGAACAGCATTCGGGCTGACGAAAATGGCCATATCATATGCTTCCAGTTGCTGGAAAAGTTTAAGTATCGGTGCTTTGTCCTTGACCTCCGATATTTCCAAAACTGGAAAAATAACCGGATTACCGCCCAGGTTTCGAATACTATCAGCCAGAAAAAAACTCTGGTGCTCAGGCCGGGTAACCAATATGTTGATACCGTTCAAAGGCCTAGTTTCCAGATTCATTGTCACCAACCGCTATTTGTTTCAATCGCGGCCAGAATTTTGTCGGCACCCTGGGCAATCAGGTTTTGTGCCATTTCTTTTCCCATGTCTTCGCCGGCTTCAGGCTTGCCTATTAATTCATTGTTGACCATTTGCTTGCCATCGGGGCTGGCAACAAAACCGCGCAGCTTAAGCCCATGATTTGTCATTTCGGCAAAAGCACCTAGTGGGATCTGACAACTGCCGCCCAGTACACGGCTCATGGCCCGTTCGGACTTGACACAATAGGCTGTTTCCTGATGGTGCAGTGGCTGCAGCATCGCAACCAGATCAGCACGATCTTCCCGGCACTCAATTCCCAGTGCCCCTTGACCGACTGCAGGCAAGCTTTTCTCAGGACTTAGCAATGCAGTAATGCGTTCGGATAACGCTAAACGCTTTAAGCCGGCTGCGGCCAGAATGATGGCAGCATACTGTCCTTCATCCAGTTTTCGTAGCCGGGTTTGCACATTGCCACGCAGTGGTTTGATTTCCAAATGGGGAAGTTGCGCGCGTAACTGGCTTTCCCGCCGCAAACTGGATGTGCCCACAATACTGCCTTCCGGTAATTCGTCCAGGCTTTTGTATTGATTGGAAACAAATGCGTCGCGCGGATCTTCGCGCTCGGTAATGGCCGCAAGTACGAATCCTTCGGGAACAATCATGGGCATGTCTTTCATCGAATGAACAGCAATATCGGCGCGCCCATCCTCAAGTGCTTGTTCCAACTCCTTGATAAAAAGACCCTTTCCGCCAATCTTTGATAAAGATTTATCCAGTATTTGGTCACCCTGGGTTGTCATGCCAAGTATGCTAATTTCTGTTTGCGGGTATAATTGGGTTAACTGTTGCCGTATGAACTTGGCTTGCCACATGGCAAGCAGGCTTTCTCGGGAAGCTATAATAATTTGTTGCGGAATTTGAAATGCGTTGGACATTAAATAAAAAAATAATAAAAATAACAAAAATTTTGAATATATGTTTAACAGGCATTCTAGCATGACCCATGCTGGCGTGGACAAACTTCAATGCGTACTAATCTGGTTCTAAGGCAATATAGACAACACAATTTAAACTAGAGGCAAATGGCATTATGCATATTGTAGGGTTAGAAAACTTTCTCGAGGACAAATTCACTGAGGATAAGGATTTACCGCTTCGAGAAGATATTCGCTTGTTAGGTCGCATGCTGGGAGATACCCTGCGCGAACAGGAAGGAGAAACTGCTTTTGATCTGGTTGAAAAGATACGGCAAACTGCTATTCGCTTTCACAGGGAACAAGATCCTGAAGCGCGTCGAGAGCTGGACAGGATTCTTTCAGAACTCAGTAACAGGGCAACGATCGTTGTGGTGCGCGCTTTTAGTTATTTTTCCCAACTCTCAAATATTGCCGAAGACGTGCATCATAATCGCCGCCGCCGTGCGCATCTTTGCGCGGGCTCGCCGCCGCAATCCGGCAGTGTAACGCGGGCATTGGAACGCGTACTTGAAAATGGAATAGACAGTGAATCGTTGGCCAATTTTTTTGCCAAAGCAGTTGTTTCACCGGTGTTGACGGCGCATCCAACAGAAGTTCAACGCAAAAGTATCCTGGATTGTCAACTGACCATAGAGCGTTTATTGAGAGAACGTGCATTGACTCAGTTGACGCCGAATGAATTGCGTCAAAATGATGAAAATCTGCGAGCAATGATTCAGGTATTGTGGCTAACACGTATGTTACGCTCGGTGCGTTTATCCGTTCATGACGAAATCGATAATGGCCTGACGTATTACAGTTATACGTTTTTGTCACAGATACCTTATATTTATGCAAAGATTGAAAATCTGCTGGAGCGCCATATGGGCGACGAAGCGCCCAATATAAGCTCGTTTCTACGCATTGGCAGCTGGATAGGCGGCGACAGGGACGGCAATCCATTTGTCACGCACCAGGTTATGCTGTATGCGGCGGAACAGCAATCTGCCTTGGCGCTTGATTATTACATTGAAGAAGTTGAAAGAATCGGTCACACCATGAGCCTGGCCGAGCGTCTTGTCAATATTACCGATGAACTGGAAGAACTGGCGGCATCATCGCCCGATATTCCAGCCTGTCGGATTGATGAGCCTTACCGTCGCGCATTTATCGGAATCGGCGCACGCTTGATTGCGACCTGCCAGCATCTCGGACACCTTCCCAAGCAAAAAGATTTGTTCGATGCGGCGAAGCCTTACGCTGACAGCGCAGAATTTGTACATGATCTTGACGTTATCATCAAATCTCTTAAACAGCACAAGGCAAATTGGATTGCGCGCGGTCCGCTGCGCAACTTGCGCCGGGCAGCGGATGTCTTTGGCTTTCATTTGGCATCATTAGATATGCGTCAGCACAGCAAGGTTCACGAGCAGGTTGTTGCCGAGCTTTTTGAACTGGGTACTCACCGTCAGAATTACCTGGAAATGACAGAGGATGAACGTATTGAATGGTTATTGACTGAAATCAGCAGTCCGCGCCCACTGCTTTCGCCATACCTGAATTACTCGGAATCCACGCAGGGTGAATTACGAATCCTGCAAATGGCGGCAGAAATTCATCGCCGCTTCGGTTCCCCTGCAATACCCAATTACATCATATCCATGACTACACATATTATCAATGTGCTGGAAGTGGCTTTATTGCTGAAAGAAGTCGGTCTATTACATGCAAGAGAAAATCCTTATCTCGGTTTAAACATTATTCCGTTGTTTGAAACCATCGCGGACTTGCGCAGCTGCGGCAAAGTTATGGATCAACTGTTTTCATTGCCCTATTACAGAAAACTGCTTGTTTCGCGCGGTAATGTACAAGAAGTCATGCTGGGTTATTCGGACAGCAATAAAGACGGCGGTTTTATCACGTCTAACTGGGAAATTTACAAAGCCGAAATTGAATTGACCAAGGTTTTTGCCAAACATAACATCGAACTCAGGCTTTTTCATGGACGCGGCGGTACGGTCGGCCGAGGTGGCGGCCCAAGCTATCAGGCCATTCTAGCGCAACCTCCCGGGAGCGTTAATGGACAGATACGGGTAACCGAACAGGGTGAAGTTATCAGCAGCAAGTATGCCGAACCGGAAATTGGCCGACGCAATCTTGAAACGCTTGTGGCCGCCACTATTGAGTCCACTTTATTAGGCCATGATCCGCTTGGCAATAATGCAAATCGTTATTATCAGGTAATGGAAAAACTGGCTGTACATTCGTATGCAGCGTACCGCAACTTGGTATTCGAGACGCCCGGCTTCAAACAATTTTTTCAGGAATCAACACCAATTCGTGAAATTTCAGGCCTGCATATCGGCAGCCGTCCTGCTTCCCGCAAGGCATCTGACGAGATTGAAGACTTGCGCGCAATTCCGTGGGTGTTCAGTTGGGGACTTAATCGTGCGATGATTCCCGGGTGGTATGGTTTCGGGCATGCGGTAGAGGCCTTTGTACAAGGCGATCAGACGGGTACGGGATTGGAATTGCTGCAGGAAATGTATCAAACATGGCCGTTTATGCAAACCCTGTTATCAAACATGGACATGGTTCTGGCCAAAAGCGATATGGGCATTGCTTCGCGTTATGCAGAACTGGTAACGGATACCACTCTGCGGGAACAAATTTTTGGACGTATCCTCGAAGAATGGAAAAGATGCAAAAAATGGCTTTTTGCCATAACCGGAAATAAAGAGCTGTTAGAGGATAATCCGACACTGGCGCGCAGTATCCATAACCGGACACCGTATATTGATCCGCTCAATCATTTGCAAGTTGAATTGCTACGCCGGTATCGCTCGGGCGAGGACAGTGACGAGATAAAACGCTCTATTCATTTAACGATTAACGGCGTCACATCGGGGCTCAGGAATAGCGGCTAAACCGTAAGCCAATCATTAAATATGCTTAACAATCAACGAGAAAAATTTATGCGCATAAAACACAGTATTTTTGCTGTACTAATTTGTATTTGTTCGCAATCGTTATCGGCATCATTGTCTATACAGTCCTGGCAGACAACTTCAGGCGCACGCGTTTATTTCGTGGAAAACAGTGAATTGCCTATACTGGACATTAGCGTGGAATTTAGCGCGGGCAGCAGCAAAGACAATCCAGAAAAATCAGGTGTTGCCAGTTTGACGCGGCATTTGTTGAACCTTGGTGCCGGCGGGTTATCTGAGGATGAAATTGCCAATGAACTTGCCGATGTTGGCGCTCAGCTGGGCGGAAACTTCGATGAGGACCGTGCAGGTTTGACGCTGCGCACATTAAGCAGCGATCGAGAGCGTCTACAAGCGCTGGAAATATTTTTTCGTCTTGTTCAAAACCCGGAATTTCCACAGGATGTTCTAGAACGTGAGAAAACCAGAATTATTGCAAGTATCAAAGAATCGAGCACCAAACCGGCTTATATCGCCAACCGAGCGTTAATGAAGATGCTCTACAATGAGCACCCGTATGGATTGAACGAATCCGGGGAAATCGAAACCGTTGAAAAAATTCAACGCAAAGATCTGCTCACCTTTTATCAATCTTACTATACTGCACGTAATGCAGTTGTCGCCATCATCGGCGATATTAACAAACAGCAAGCTGCAATAATTGCGGAATCGCTGACGGAAAACCTTTCTAAAGATACAAAAAACAGTCATTTGCCACCCGTTGAAAACCCGGTCGGTGAAATTAAAAGAATTGCGCATCCTGCAACACAAAGCCATATACTTCTCGCCTATCCCGGCATTCGCCGAAACGATCCAGATTACTTTCCGTTGCTGGTTGGTAACTATATCCTTGGCGGCGGCGGATTTGTATCGCGTCTGATGGAAGAAATTCGCCAACAAAGAGGACTGGCCTATAGTGTTTACAGCTTCTTTTCTCCACTGCGTGAAAAAGGACCATTTCAGATCGGCTTGCAAACGAAAAAAGAACAATCAGAAGAAGCACTCGCCTTGACACAAAGCGTTTTGAAAAATTTTATTAAGGAAGGCCCGAGCGAGGATGAACTGATTGCCGCCAAGCAAAATATCATCGGCGGTTTTCCTCTAAGGCTTGACAGTAACAAGAAGATTTTGGGATATCTCGCCATGATTGGCTTTTATAACCTGCCTTTAACCTATCTCGACGATTATCTAATAGCTGTTGATGCAGTTACCACGGCACATATCAAGGATTCCTTTCAGCGCCGCATAGACCCGGAAAATATGGTGACCGTGATTGTCGGCGCGGTCGAGCAGTAAATCACAAACCTGCACATGATATGGCGTTAAGTCAGGGAAAGGTACGTATTATTGGCGGACACTGGCGCAGTCGCATCATTACCTTTCCCCGTCGCCCTGATTTGAGGCCCACACCCGACCGGGTTCGCGAAACAGTGTTTAACTGGTTAGGACAGAATCTTGATGGCAAAAGATGTCTTGATCTTTTTGCCGGCAGCGGTGCACTGGGTTTTGAAGCCGCATCACGTGGCGCCGCACAGGTGGTAATGTTAGAATCGGACACAGTTGTTTTTCAGTCGCTGCTCGAGAACAGGAAAAAATTAAATGCGGACCAAATTGAATTGGTGAGGATGGATGCCATGGTTTTCTTAACGACTGATGCGCGTCAATTTGATGTTATTTTTCTTGACCCGCCCTACCGGCTGGATATATTGCCTAAGCTATTACCTAAGTTGCCGCCGCATCTCAATGTGTACGGACAGGTTTATATGGAAGCAATGGATGCTTGGGCACCTGATAAACAATGGTGGATACGACGAAAAGGAAAAGCAGGTAATGTGAATTATCAGTTATTGGAATTGCAGCCAGGATTGGATAATCATGGATAAAGCCGTTTACCCGGGAACCTTCGATCCCATTACGCGTGGTCATGAAGACCTTGTTCGACGTGCAGCACGCCTTTTTGATCATGTCGTTGTTGCCGTTGCCATCAGCAGCGGAAAAAGCCCGTTTTTTTCATTGGAAGAGCGCGTAGATTTGGCGGAACAAGTGCTGTCTGACTGCCCAAATGTTGAAGTCATTCCTTTTTCTGGCCTGTTAATGGATTTTCTACAACAACATAATGCCAGAATCATATTGCGTGGATTGCGCGCAGCATCCGATTTTGAATATGAATTCCAAATGGCAGGGATGAATCGCAGCATGTATCCGGATGTCGAAACGCTATTTATGACTCCGAGTGAACAATATATGTTTGTTTCAGCAACGATAGTACGCGAGATTGCTTTGTTGGGTGGTAAAGCCGATAAATTTGTTCATCCCGTCGTAGCGCAACGCCTGCGCGGTAAGATATTAAAATAACAACACTGTATCAGAGGCTAGAATGGCATTAATCATAACGGATGAATGTATCAATTGCGATGTGTGTGAGCCGGAGTGCCCGAATGGCGCTATTTCCCAAGGCGAGGAAATTTATTTAATTGATTCAAAAAAATGTACCGAGTGTGTCGGTCATTATGACATTCCACAGTGCGTGGAAGTTTGTCCGGTTGACTGTATTATTACCAATCCGGATGTCGTCGAAAGTAAAGTGCAGTTACGTGCAAAATATGAATCGCTAATTGCAAAAAAGTAAATTCACTTTTTTACCGTCTCGCTGATTTCTTTTCGATCTTTAACCGCGTTTTGTCTGGGATAGATCCCACCGGGCGCGTACAGTGAAGCTACCCGTTGACAGAGCGTCCAGTTTGCTTGTCGCTTGCAATCGCAGGGCGCCTGCTAACGCAATCATGGCACCGTTATCGGTACAAAATTCCAATTGGGGAAAAAATACGGTCGCCCCGATTGACGTGGCTTTTTTTGTAAGATGCCGGCGCAATTGCTGATTTGCACCCACACCACCTGCAACAACCAGCTGGCCCAGGTTGGAATTCGACAATGCAGCCAATGATTTTTCAGTTAACACAGTAACAACAGCTTGCTGGAAAGCCAATGCAATATCTGCACGGACTTGCGGGTTCATTTCATGCTTGTTTATCAAGGTCAGCACTGCTGTTTTGAGGCCGCTGAAGCTGAAATTAAGATCTCCGCTATGTAGCATGGGGCAAGGCAGTTTAAACTGCCCGGGGCGGCCTTGTTCAGCAAGCCTTGATAAGGCTGCGCCGCCAGGATAACCCAGTCCGAGCAGTTTTGCCGTTTTATCGAAAGCCTCACCAGCGGCATCGTCCACCGTTTCACCCATTAATCGGTATTGTCCGACATCGTCAACCCGCATTAATTGCGTATGGCCACCGGATACAAGCAGTGCGATGAAGGGAAACTGTGGTGAAGGCGTGGATAAAAGTGGCGAAAGCAAATGCCCTTCGAGGTGATGAATTCCCAATACGGGGATTTTTAAAACGAAACTAAGCGCCGCGCCTATACTGGCGCCGACCAATAATGCACCGGCAAGCCCCGGCCCCTGTGTATACGCAAGGGCATCAACATCATCCAGCCGAAGCTGTGCTCTATGCAATACCTGTTTAATCAGTGGCAGGATACGCCGGATATGATCCCGGGAAGCGAGTTCGGGCACAACACCGCCATATTCGCTGTGCATTTTGATTTGAGAATAAAGTGCATGACTTAATAATCCCTGCGTGGTGTCATACAATGCAATACCCGTTTCATCACAGGACGTTTCAATGCCCAGAATTATCATGGAGAAAAATGGTTTTTTTAAAAAATGTGGTACAATAGCAGGTTTTGGTGTGCTCAGATTTCGTCTGGAATTTTTAACTAACAGAACATCATTTAATAACTGCTATTTTATATTATTTAATTTGGAGATAATGTAGATTTATGACTACGATCAAAGTCAAAGAAAATGAACCTTTTGAAGTTGCAATGCGACGTTTTAAACGCTCGATTGAAAAAACCGGTTTGCTTACAGAATTGCGCGCACGTGAATTTTATGAAAAACCAACCGCAGAGCGCAAGCGCAAGCTGGCTGCAGCCGTTAAGCGAAACTACAAAAGACTCCGTAGTCAACTTTTACCGCCGAAACTCTATTAGAATTTTAATTTCTAGCCATAGCCGCATTTATGGTTATCCGTCTTAAACATCTTAAATCTGAATCTGTGCCGGATGCAGGTCAATTATCATCATGAGTCTAAAACAAAGCATTACTGATGACATGAAAGCTGCGATGCGCGCGGGCGATTCAAAAAAGCGCGACACCATTCGTTTATTACAAGCGGCAATTAAACAGAAAGAGGTAGACGAGCGTATTGAGCTGGATGATGCGGCCATTATTTCAGTAATTGAAAAAATGTTAAAACAGCGACGGGATTCAATTACACAATTTGAAGCCGCGAAACGCCATGACTTGTCAACCGCTGAGAAAGATGAAGTCAATATACTAAGCGCATATATGCCCAAAGCATTCACGAATGAAGAAGTTGATGCATTGATTATGGAAGCGATAGCGTCAACGGGTGCAAATGGAATGCAGGATATGGGCAAAGTTATGGCTCAGTTAAAGCCCAAACTTGCCGGACGCACCGACATGGCCCAAGTGTCTGCAATCGTTAAAATAAAGATTTCAGGTTAAAATTGCCTGTGTTCTATGTTTCCGGCTTTAATCATAATTTTAGTATTCCGGTTACTTCTAAAGCATTTTAACGAATTGATTTATAAATACTTCATCAAATTTGTTTTAGTTTTGTTCCCATGGCAATCCTGCTGCTTTCCAGCCACCTTTTTTACCACGATGTCCTTTTTCATCCTTGTCACCTTCAAAGCCTTCGAGAATATTGTAACTTTCCTTAAAATCAGCGCCAGTCGCAATTTCAGCAGCCTGGCCTGAGCGCGCTCCGCTGCGGCAGATAAATAAAACAGGTCGTTTCTTATCGACATGTTCAGCCAGTTGTCCTATAAAATCAGGATTTGGCCTCATACCCGGATAAGCGCACAATTCTATTTCTTTTGCGCCGGGAACACGTCCCACCCAATCCAGCTCTGCACGGGTACGTACATCTACCAGCTGTGCGTCAATGGATTCCTGCAGGATGCGATACGCTTCCATCGGAAGCAATGCGCCTTTGTAGGGCAATCCCATTTCTCTGGCGCGTTGTTGTGCTTTATTCAAGATTATATCAATAGTTTCCATGAGTGATTTCGTACAAAAAATAAATCGCCGGTTTTGAAAATCTCTATAATAACGTTATTTTGCATAATTCGCTGACCGTTATTGATTTGTTTAAAACTTATGGAAAAAATTCGTTTGTCTAAATTAATGTCAGAACAAGGTTTCTGCTCCCGGCGCGAGGCAGATCGTTATATCGAACGCGGCTGGGTTTTTGTCGACGGAAAGTGTATTTCTGAACTCGGCAGTAAAATTTTTCCATCGCAAAAGATTACCCTGCATCATGCCGCGCAAACACAGCAAACACAATCAGTTACTATTTTACTCAACAAACCTGTAGGTTATGTTTCTGGACAACCCGAACCGGGTTATCGGCCGGCAATTCAGTTAATCAGACCGGAAACACAATTTTGCCATAAACCGCCGTGCAAGCATTTCAAACCGGGACATTTGAGAAATCTTGCGCCGGCAGGGCGGCTAGATATTGACTCTCAGGGTTTGCTTGTATTTACACAGGATGGCCGTATAGCCAAACAGTTGATAGGCAGTGATTCATCGATAGAAAAAGAGTATCTGGTCAGAGTAATTGGTTCTCTTACAGAAGAACAACTGGCGTTGCTCAATTATGGTTTGAGTTTGGATGGAAAAAGTTTGAAGCCCGCAAAAGTTGGCTGGCAAAATAAAGATCAATTGCGTTTTGTTCTTCGCGAAGGCAAAAAACGTCAGATTCGCCGGATGTGCGAATTGGTCGGTTTGCAAGTCACAGGATTAAAGCGCGTACGAACTGGACATGTCGAGCTAGGCAATCTACCCGAAGGCAAGTGGCGCTATCTTGAAGACAGAGAGCATTTTTAGCGACGAAGTTGGATTGAATTTATGCATACGCGTTAAATCAGCAATTTAAACAATGGCAAAATTGACAAAAAAAAGATTGTGCAACAATCCTGAAGTGATCATCAGTGAACAAGAAGGTATACGTGCCTTGCATTTAAACGGCACGATGGTGCAAAGCGCAATGCGGATTTCGGCGCCTAATGCACTGGAGTTGGTATATACGCAGTGTATGATGGGATTTTTATTGTTTCACCCCAAACCCGAGAAGATATTAATGATCGGCCTGGGCGGCGGATCCCTGGCCAAGTTTATCTATCATCATATGACGGACACTTGGATAACAACCATCGAAAACAACCCACAGGTGATTACCGCAGCATTTCAGTTTTTTGAATTGCCGGATGAAAATGAACGTTTTGAAATCATTACAGCTGAAGGTAATCAATATATTGCCGAGCATCCGGAGACAGCTGACATTATCATGGTTGACGGTTTTGATGATGACTATCAGGCCCCATCCTTGTGCAGTCAGGAATTTTACGCAGCAACATGTCGTGCTTTAAATAGAAACGGCATTCTGGTGGTAAATTTGCTCAGTCGCGACAAACAGCTTAAAACCTACTTGCAGCGGATTGGGCATAGTTTTAGCGGTCATATTTTAGCCATGATGGCGGAAATCAAAGGGAATCTAATTGTTTTTGCGTTTAAGAACAACCCTGGAAAACATTCCTGGAAATCCATCAAAAAAAATGCACTCAAACTGGAAGAACAGTTTCCCTTACCTTTTTCAGAATTTATAACAAAATTACAGAGATACTAGAGGCTAACATATTTCTAGTCTGCTCGTTTTTTGTTTGATTCTCCCCTGTGTTGCATTCTTCGCTCAAACTTTTGAATTGGTTTTTAAAAGCGAGCATATCGATTTAGTATCTGATACTGTATTGCAAGTTGATAGTATGATAAAGTGCGTTCTAGAATTATTTTGAACGACGAGAAAAATTATGGATTATAGCTACGAATCTGATCATACTAAATTTATGCGTGAGTTTCTGGAAAAGAATCCGCAACTTCAACAAAAACGCCTGGATGCCAGAAGTGTTTGGTGGGACAAGTCTCTCAACAAGGAAGAGCAAAAACGGTTTAAAGAATCGACTGTGGCGCACAAACCATATGCTTATTTTGGCGCGCAGAACGATGACTAACGTGCATTATTAACTTGATCAGTTTGCCGTTTGCATTAAACGGCAATTCAATTAATCTGAAAGCCGGTTTTTTGACTAAATAGCCGGCTTTTTAATTTATCCGGACTGGAGATTTTCAACTCACACACTAAAATTGTTTCACGTGAAACATACCGGCTCGAATATATTAAAACGGAAATCACTTTACGGTATATCTGGTTGAATGAACGAACGAAATTTTGACATTATTGTTGTTGGTGGTGGCCATGCAGGGACAGAGGCCGCGCTGGCAGCTGCGCGCATGGGATGCAAAACGCTTTTACTTACGCATAATATCGAAACAATAGGGCAAATGTCGTGCAATCCATCAATTGGCGGAATCGGCAAAAGTCACCTGGTCAGGGAAGTTGACGCATTAGGTGGAGTAATGGGTCTTGCGACAGATGAGGCTGGTATTCAGTTTCGCGTGCTCAATTCAAGCAAGGGTCCAGCGGTGCGCGCAACACGCGCACAGGCAGATCGAGTTTTATACCGACAGGCCATACGTAAAAGAATAGAAAATCAAGCTAATCTCTGGGTAATACAACAGGCTGTCGATGATTTGATTCTTGAAAATGATCGGGTAAGCGGTGTTGTGACGCAACTTGGTATTAAGTATTATGCGCATGGTGTTGTTTTGACGGTTGGTACCTTTTTGGCCGGACTGGCGCATATCGGTAAAACAAATTTCAAAGCAGGAAGAGCGGGCGATCCGCCTGCAACTACGCTAGCGCACCGCTTGAACGGCATGAATCTCCCGGTTGGAAGGCTGAAAACCGGAACGCCGCCACGTATTGATGGCCGTAGCCTCGATTACACAAAGTTGAAGGAACAACCCGGTGATTCGCCCACGCCCACAGTTTCATTTATGAGCCATACGGTCAAACACCCGCAGCAGGTGTCGTGCTGGATTACAAATACAAATACAAATACGCATGAAATTATACATGAAGGGCTTTCCGAGTCGCCATTATATACCGGTAAAATTAAAGGTGTAGGTCCCCGATACTGTCCATCGATCGAAGACAAAGTAGTACGGTTCTCTTCCAGGGAAAGTCATTCCATTTTCCTTGAACCCGAAGGTCTCGATACACATGAAATCTATCCAAACGGTATTTCTACAAGCCTGCCCTATGACTACCAAGTCAGAATGATTCATTCAATCGCCGGTCTTGAGAAAGCACACGTTACTCGACCCGGTTATGCGATTGAATATAATTATTTCGATCCAAGAAACCTGAAGCGCTCGCTGGAAACCAAAACGATAAGCGGTTTGTTTTTTGCCGGACAGATTAATGGCACCACCGGTTATGAAGAGGCCGCCGCGCAGGGCTTACTGGCAGGAATTAATGCTGCATTGAGCGCGAAACAGAAAGAAAGCTGGTGCCCACAAAGAAATGAAGCGTATATCGGTGTTCTTGTTGACGACCTTATTACATCCGGTGTAACGGAGCCCTACCGGATGTTTACCAGCCGCGCAGAATACCGTCTGCAATTACGCGAAGACAATGCAGATCAACGTTTGACTGAAATCGGCAGAAAACTGGGACTGATCGATGATGAAAGATGGGAAACGTATGTTCTGAAACGAGAAGCCATAGAAAAAGAGCAAGTACGGCTTGACAGTATTCGCATTTTTCCAGACACAATTCCTGAAAATCAATTAATACCAGTCTTGGGTAAAGCGATTGAACATGAATATACACTGACAGAACTGCTAAGACGGCCAAATGTCACTTATACCAATCTGATGTCGCTACCCGGACTGGCGCCGAAGGGGGTTGCGCCGCAGGTTGCCGAGCAAGTTGAAATTCAGACCAAATATCAAGGCTATATCAAGCGCCAGCAAGAGGAAATTAGCCGGCAATTGCAATACGAAACAACAGCATTACCTGCAGATATTGATTATTTCCAAGTTAAGGGGCTGTCGAATGAAGTACAGCAAAAATTAAATCAGCACAAACCAGAAACAATCGGTCAAGCCAGCAGAATATCAGGGGTTACGCCCGCTGCAATTTCCTTGCTGCTAGTGCACCTTAAACGTGGATTTAATGTCTCAAGCAAAAAACAACGTGCATGAATTTGTCCGAACAAGTAGAACAGAGCTTGTTTGCTTTAAAAAATCCTGCGCTCATGCATGATTTGCTGGCTCAGGAGCAAATCATTCAGTATCTTATGCTGATAGAAAAATGGAACAAACGGTATAATCTAACGGCAATCAAGACAGTCGAAGATATGCTGCACCAGCATATTATGGATAGTCTTTCTGTTATTAATCATCTCTACGGTCCGGTGATCGTAGATGTCGGTACAGGTGCAGGGTTGCCTGGAATACCCATCGCTATTGCACGGCCAGACTGGCAGGTGATATTGATTGAAAGTAATCAAAAAAAGACGGCTTTTTTACAGCAAGTTAAGATTGAACTTAAACTTGATAACATAGCAATCATGCCACAACGTATTGAAAACACGTCAATTAAAGTAAATATTGACACAATTGTTTGCAGGGCCTATGCAAGTCTGGGCACTTTTATACAATCGACGCGGCATTTGATTTCATCGCAGAATAATCAATGCCGATGGATCGCAATGAAAAGCAATTGTGCAGTGCAAGAACTTACTGAGGTTACAACTCCCTTTTTTGTTGAAAACACTGTGCCGCTAATTGTTCCGGGTCTTTCTGCAAAGCGGGAGTTGATAATCATCCGGCAATCGACAAAACCTGTCGCAGAAGATCAGGAGTGACAGACTTGACAAAAATTCTGGCAATTACCAATCAAAAAGGTGGTGTGGGTAAAACAACGACAAGCGTTAATCTGGCCGCAAGCCTCGCTGCGGCCGGTAGGAAAGTTTTATTGATCGACCTTGATCCACAAGCAAATGCAACAATGGGCAGCGGAACCAATAAACAGACTGTGCGACAAACTGTGTACCAGGTTTTGCTCAATGAAATAGAGATCAGCTCTGTCCGCATTAAAAATTTACAAACCAAATACGATCTGATTCCTTCAAACCGCGATTTGGCGGGTGCTGAAGTTGAAATGGTAACGTTTCCCAAAAGAGAAATGCGGTTAAAATCGGCGCTATCCCAAATAGAAGAAGAATACCATTTCATCATTATAGATTGCCCGCCGGCACTCAATCTTTTGACGCTCAATGGGTTATGTACTGCGCATGCAGTCATGATTCCAATGCAGTGTGAGTATTATGCGCTGGAAGGACTGAGCGACTTGGTCAATACAATAAAAAAAGTACGAGCGAATTTTAATCCGAGGCTTCGTATTGAAGGATTGTTACGCACCATGTTTGATCCAAGAAATATTCTTGCACAACAGGTTTCTGATCAATTGCAGCAACATTTTGGCAGCAAAGTCTATCGTACCGTTATTCCAAGAAATATACGATTGGCCGAAGCGCCGGGCTTTGGTATTCCTGTGCTCTATCACGACAGACAATCAAAAGGCGCTAAGGCATATCTCGAACTGGCAAATGAAGTGCTCAATGTTTGATTGACCAGAAACAGACTATGTAAGGAAAAAACTATGGCAAAACTTAAGGGTTTGGGAAGAGGCCTGGATGCATTGCTTTCAAGTAATGAGGCCAGTGAAATGACCCCTGACAAGTTGCAGGATCTTGATATTACATCGCTTAAACCCGGCAAATACCAGCCTCGCACCAACATGGACCAGACAGCACTGGCACAACTGGCCGAATCCATAAAGTCGCAAGGCATCATGCAGCCGATACTGGTTCGCGCTATCGGTGTGGAGAATTACGAAATCATCGCCGGTGAAAGGCGGTGGCGTGCCGCCCAATTGGCAGGGCTTGACGAAGTGCCTGCGATCATCCGCGAAGTTTCTGATGACACTGCACTGGCAATTTCTCTGATTGAGAATATTCAGCGCGAAAATCTGAATCCGCTTGAGGAAGCTATGGGTATTCAACGCCTGATTGATGAATTTGGTATGACGCATCAGACTGCTGCAGAAGCGCTGGGCAATTCGCGCAGTTCGGTAACCAATCTTTTGCGCTTGTTGAATTTGTCTGAACCGGTACAGGCGCTCATGATGCAGGGTAAAATCGACATGGGCCATGGCCGCGCCCTGCTTGCATTGACACCTGATCAGCAAATCAAAATTGCCAATATGATTGTGCTGAAAAAACTTTCGGTGCGTGAAACCGAAAAACTGATTCAGCAGCACAATAAGCCAGCGATTCGTCAAGCTCAAAAAACAGACCGTGACATTTTGGCGCTGCAGGAAGCTGTTTCAGAAAGACTGGGTGCGCAGGTCGTCATTAAATCCGGTAAAAAAGGATGTGGCAATGTTGTCATTCATTACACAAGCCTGGATCAATTGGATGATATACTGAGTAAGCTATAAAATGAACAATACAATAAGAATAATGACCAGATAAAAAGGAATATTATGGATACAAAGTTACTCGATATTCTGGTATGTCCGCTCTGCAAGGGACCTTTGCTTTATAAAAAACAGGATAACGAACTGATTTGCAAACCGGATCGCCTGGCTTTTGCAATCAAGGATGGTATACCGGTTATGCTTGAGGACGAGGCGCGCAGAATACCAGATGAAGTAGAGATTACCTGAAATCATTGATTTACATTACTTTTTATCAAAAATAAACAGGTTTTACAATGAATTCTAATATCAGGCTAACACCACGTATTGCGGCAATTATAGGTGCACTGGTAGCCGATGCGGCAGCGCTCGGGCTGCACTGGCTCTATGATCCCGCACGAATTGCCGAACTGGAAAAGACAAAAGGACTAACTTTTTTACAGCCCGATGTTGAAAATTATGCCGATGTGAAAGGTTTTTTTGCACATGGTAATAAAGCTGCTGGCGATTCATCCGGGTATGGTGAAATTTGCCTGCTCATCTTGAATCATGTTGCAGCACACGGTGAATTCAAACGGGTAGCATATCAGACTGAATTCAGAGGATTTTTCGGTCCAGGAGGAACCTATGCCGGTTATATCGATTCGCCTACACGTCAGACACTGCTTAAACTGATTCCGTTAATACCGGATGATTTTCCTGAAGTTTCCGGTGCCGACGATGACCAGTTCGCAGCCTTGGCAACTGTACCGGTAATCACCGCCACACACAGTGGATCACAGGACGATCTACTAGAAAAAATTGAGACCGTTGTGCGTCTAACCAATAATAACGATGATGCGGTAGCGGCTGCAAAATATTCGGCATCCGTTTTATCCGCCGTTCTAGAAGGCAAACCGGTCAATGAAGCCTTGATACTTGCATTGCCGCACGCCGGTGAAAAGCTAAAACCATTGCTGAATGAAGCGCTGAGCACAGAATCGTTGAACAGTATTGAAGTTGCAGAGCGCTTTGGTTCGGCATGTCATGTACTCGAAGGCATACCCGTTATCGCTCATATCGCATTACACGCAACTGGCTATCAGCAGGCGGTAGAAGCGAATATTCGTGCCGGAGGAGACAGTTGCGGACGCGCCATTATGCTGGGTGCAATTGCAGCGGCTCACGCAGAATTGCAGAATAAAGCAACAATTCCGCTAGCCTGGCTGGCAAATTACAAAAAACTTCCAATCGCTGCGAAAGTCTGTGCACAACTATAGTGCGTTTATCGCTTCAAATAAGTGCGTCGGTTGACAAATAAATCGGCAAATACTGCATTGTTAAAATCACATAGACATCGGATGTTATAATCACAGGTTTATTGGTTATTCCGGAATGGGATTATGTAAAACAAATAAACACCAATAACGCTTGCAATCCATAGATTGGTATAATTATTCAATATTTCAGGGAGAAAAAATGAGTCACACGCTATATGAAACAAAAATACAACGGGTACAACGCTGTGAACTGGCGGTTCCAGGTTCAAGCCCGGAAATGTTTGAAAAAGCATTAAAAAGCGGTGTGGATTTTGTTTTTCTTGATCTCGAAGATGCAGTTGCGCCAGATGACAAGTTGCAGGCCCGGAAGAATATTATTCAGGCGATTAACGATCTAGACTGGAAAGGTCACGGTGTTACACTGTCGGTACGTATTAACGGACTCGATACACAATTTATGGTTCGCGACGTGGTCGACCTTGTTGAACAGGCCGGCGCAAAAATAGACACTTTACTTATTCCAAAAGTTGGCGTGTATTCAGATGTTTATATGGTTGAAGCGATGGTTAGTCAACTGGAAATGCAGCAGGGATTGAAAAACAGGATCGGTCTCGAAGCGCTCATTGAAACCGCTCTAGGTATGGCAAATGTTGAAGATATAGCACGCAATGGTTCATATGGAAGACTGGAAGCATTGCACTTTGGTGTTGCGGACTATGCAGCCAGTAACCGTGCACGAACCACCAATATCGGTGGCCTCAACCCGGATTATCCGGGCGACCAGTGGCATTTTGCCATCAGCCGTATGACGGTTGCATGCCGTGCATATGGATTGCGTCCTATCGATGGTCCGTTTGGCGATATCAAGGACCCGGATGGCTACAAACTGGCTGCACGACGAGCGGCAGCACTGGGTTGCGAAGGTAAATGGGCTATTCACCCAACGCAAATCGCGCTGGCCAACGAAGTCTTTACGCCCCCCGAAGCCGAAGTCGAAAAAGCCAAGCGCATATTGGCCGCTCTAAAGGAAGCTGCCGCACTCGGCAAAGGCGCAGCAGCACTCGATGGCCGCTTGATTGATGCTGCATCGGAAAGAATGGCCAATAATGTGGTGAGAATAGCCGACGCTATCGCTGCAAGAAAATAAGTTTATTGTTAAGGCCGCGTTAAGCGGCCTTTTTCATTCAACAAATAATTAAACTTAAAATATACGTTGATTAACTAAAAAACATGGTTCTGAGCTTAGTTCAACCATGATAAACAAATGCGATTGATGAGGAAATCGAATTGAATATTCATGAATATCAAGCAAAAGAAATTCTCGCGGGTTACGGCGTCAAAATAGCTGAAGGCGGCATTGCCTACAGCGTTGAAGAAGCTGCGCAACGCGCGAGAGAAATAGAAGGAGATGTCTGGGTCGTCAAAGCGCAGATTCATTCGGGTGCGCGTGGCAAAGCCGGCGGCATCAAAGTTTGCAAGGCGCATAATGAAGTCGAGGCTGCCGCAGAAGAGTTGCTCGGAAAAACATTGGTCACCCATCAAAGCGGACCGGCGGGTAAACTGTGTTCCCGTGTGTATATCGAAGCCGGCACCAAAATTGCCAAAGAGATTTATCTGTCATTTTTGATTGACCGGAGTACCGAGCGCGTAATCATGGTCGGTTCGGCGCAGGGCGGGATGGAAATCGAAACACTGGCGAAAACGAATCCGGATGCCATTATCAAAATCTATATCGAACCGGCTGTCGGCCTGCAGGATTTTCAGGCGCGCAAAATGGCGTTTGCTCTGGGACTTGATTCATCGCTGTTAAACCATGCAGTTAAGACCATCAAAGGCTGTTACCGTGCATTACGCGATCTTGACGCCAATATCCTGGAAATCAATCCACTGGTCGTTTCGGCCAATAACGAAATTATTGCACTCGACGCCAAAATGGCATTTGATGAAAATGCGTTATACCGGCGTCATAAAATCGCTGAACTGCGCGATAACTCACAGGTCGATCCACGTGAAGTGGCTGCTGCCGAGGTGGGTTTGAGCTATGTCGGCCTGGATGGGGATATAGGCTGCATGATCAATGGCGCCGGACTTGCGATGGCGACAATGGATATGATCAAACTTGCAGGCGGTGAACCCGCCAACTTCCTCGATGTAGGGGGTGGCGCGTCTGCGGAAAGAACTGAAAAAGCGTTTCGTCTGGTACTTGCAGACAAAAATGTCAAAGCCATGCTGGTCAATATTTTTGCCGGCATTAACCGTTGTGACTGGATTGCCGAGGGCGTAGTACAGGCAGTTAAAAATATCGGCATGCAGGTGCCATTAGTGGTGCGTTTATCCGGGACAAACGTTGAAGAAGGCCGCAAGATCATAGCAGACAGCGGAATGGAAATAATTACAGCAGATACCCTGGCGGAAGCCGCAGAAAAAGTTGTGGCTGCACGTAATCAGGTTGTTGCACAAGAAGGCTAGGGAGTACAAAGTGGCGATTTTAATTGATGAAAATACACGCATTATTGTTCAGGGTTTTACCGGAAAAATTGGTACTTTCCATGCACAGGAGATGATAGATTACGGCTCAAATGTTGTCGGCGGTGTAACACCCGGTAAAGGTGGTCAGACACACCTGGGCTTACCGGTTTTCAATACCGTTAAGAAAGCGGTACAACAGGTCGGCGCAGAAGCCAGTATTGTATTCGTACCGCCCGCATTCGCAGCGGATTCAATTATGGAAGCTGCTGACGCGGGTATTAAATACTGTGTTGCCATAACCGATGGCATTCCTACACAGGATATGATGACCGTCAAGAACTTTCTGCGCCGGTTTCCGAAGGAAGAACGCATGATGTTGACTGGACCAAACTGTGCCGGAACGATTAGTCCAGGCCGTTCCATGTTGGGGATCATGCCGGGTCATATTTATGCGCGGGGTAATGTGGGCGTCGTGGGACGTTCAGGTACACTGGGATATGAAGCTGCCGATCAAATGCGGCTTCTGGGTATCGGTATTTCAACCGCTGTGGGTATTGGTGGCGATCCCATCATAGGCAGTTCTCATCTTGATGTTCTGGAAAAACTGGAGCAGGACCCGGAAACAAAGGTGGCGCTAATGATCGGCGAGATCGGTGGTCCGATGGAAGTCGACGCGGGCATTTTCTTCAAGGAAAATATGACCAAACCGCTGATTGCATATATTGCCGGTCTTACCGCACCCGAAGGCCGCCGTATGGGACATGCCGGCGCGATTATTTCATCAGCGGGTGAAAGCGCCGCTGAGAAAGTTGCATCGCTCAAGGAGCTTGGCGTTACCATCTGCCCTACCCCATCGCTTATGGGACAAACTGTCGCTGAAGTGATGGCCAAAATGTAATAGCAGGCAATCCGTGTAAATACCTTCTTTAACCGGCAAAGGGTATCCATACGTTTGGATACCCTTTATTGATTGGAATCAGGGCTTCTTCTGTATACGCGTGATGAGCGCATAAACTATGGGAAATTTCCCAAAATACCTAACAAATGCGATACCGACCATGTCGGATTTTATCCTCTTGTATTTAACTTTTTAGATTAAACCCATCAAACTCATCCGATAACAGTTACCTTGGCGGCCACAGGATAAATAACGATACACAACAAGCGGCAGCAGCTTCATAGAATTACTTTACTTTGACGTCTTGCATCAGTATAATCCTTGTTCCTTTGATCAGGGGGTATAGCTCAGCTGGGAGAGCGCTTGCATGGCATGCAAGAGGTCAGCGGTTCGATCCCGCTTATCTCCACCAGTTTCTTGTTAGATGATGCTATATTGGTAGTAATCAGTTCTTTTGGTCCCCATCGTCTAGAGGCCTAGGACATCGCCCTTTCACGGCGGTAACAGGGGTTCGAATCCCCTTGGGGACGCCATATAAAACAAAGGCTTGTTTAAAATGCAAGCCTTCTGTCTTTGGCGCACAATTCTATTCTTTCTGGAAATTTTATTTTTAATAATCAGTACTTTCTGAATTGGTCACGTACATATTTAAAATGTAGCGCCAATTGCTGCCTGTTTGAATACGGCAGTCGTCATTACTCGATTCGTTTTGATACACTGTTTGTCCGTACTGTTTCTCAGCCGCTTTTCCGTTTTGCCATCCATAACATTTCCTTTTTTTATATTCAGTTTGCATTCATGTTTTCCTGCGTATAGTTAAATCACCAGGCACGAGTACGTCATACATCAAGATTGCCTGGTTAATGAACGTGTCAGTAAATCCGGCAATATCAATTTGATAGAACACGAGTCTATATTTTTAACGATTAAACGGAGGTTTCCAATGAAAACCAGAACAATAACCCCGGTAAATATGTTGCTGTTGATAATGTTGATTGGATTGGTCTTGGCGATACCTGTTACGGTTGAAGCGAGCAGAGGGCATCATCGGTATGGTCATTCGCATAACCATCACTATTATGGTCATGGACATTCTCACCATCACCGCCATTACAAAAAGCACTATTACAACCGACATAATCCATATTATAGTGGATACAATCGAATTTACAGTCCGCCACAACGTTACTACAATCGTCCTAATTACAACAGGCCCTACTACAATCAACAATATTATAATCCTCGGCCAGCCTATGGCTATCGACCGAACATGATCAGTTACCCGCCAGCAGCAGGTTATGGCTATCCACCCAATGTATCGCTTGGTATTAATACCGGAAATGCGAGCTTTATGTTACGCTATTGACCAATAAAGCACCTGCAAGGAGACAAAAGGTTTCTCCATGCAGGTCTTGCTTGAATTCAATATGTCAGGCAATCTATTGTAATCCAATGGCGCATAAAGCTACTTTTTCATGAATAGACTGCAAAAATTTCTGATTACTTTCTTGATAACCTGCCTTCCAATAAATGTCATGGCCGAGCGGCAAGACCAAACCGCAAATTTTTATAAAACAAGTAATCAACAGGCCAATATTTCGCAACAGAAAGCGATATCGATTGCACAGCGGCATATCAAAGGCCGTGTTTTGGATATAAGGCGTAACGATGGAGTATACCGCGTTAAAATACTGAGCGATCAAGGCTCGGTTCATGTCGTACAGGTCAGTGTTATTGACGGAAGTATTAAAACAGGTCATTAATTTTGGCTGAAAATGTATGCGTATTCTGGTTATTGAAGACGAGATAAAACTGCAGGCACAGATTCGCCAGAAACTGGAATCGGCCGGTTATATGGTTGATGTTTGCGGTGACGGCAAAGAAGGCCTATACATCGCTCATGAATATCCTTTGGATGCTGCAATTATAGATATTGGTTTACCCGGTATATCGGGACTTGAAGTGATCAAAACACTGCGTGATCAGGGCAATTTGTTACCTATTCTAATATTGACGGCAAGAGATAGCTGGCAGGACAAAGTAAAGGGACTGGAGATTGGTGCAGATGATTATTTAACGAAACCGTTCCAAATGGAAGAATTGCAAGCGCGGCTCAAGGCTCTGCTCAGACGCGCGACGGGAATAACCGGCTCCTCCCTCAAATGTGGTCCTATTGCAATTGATGTTTCAACGCAACTCGTAACCCTCAATGAACAAAAGGTAGATCTGACTACATTTGAATATCGCCTGCTTGAGCATCTGATCAGACACCAGGGTACAGTGTTGTCCAAACAGGTTTTAACCGATTATCTTTATCCGCACGATGAAGATCGTGACAGTAATGTCCTTGAAGTTATGGTCGGTCGCTTACGGCGAAAACTTGATCCCACTGGCAGTTTGAATCCCATCGAAACATTACGCAGCAGGGGATATCGTTTCACGATAGCATGCGATAAAACGTCATGATGTCATTGAACAAACGCATATTGATAAGCGCTACTCTGGTTTTGCTTGTTTTTATTGTAGGCATTGCGTTAGCGCTGGACAGGGCTTTTCATGACAGCGCACAGCTGGGTGTCCAGGATCGTATGCTGGCAAGACTGCTTATGTTGATGGGAGATGCAGAAGTTGACGATAACGGAAAACTGGAAATGCCGACCAATCTGCTTGATACGGAATTCAGTCGACCCGACTCAAACACCTATGCATTTATCATTGATCATCATAAAACGATTGCCTGGAAATCGACATCGGCGTTAAATAAAAAAATTCCTGAGCTTTTGCTTTTAGACAAAGGTGTAAAAGAATTCAGTCAGGTTACCATTAACAACGAATTTAATTTTATCTACCGTTTTGGTGTCGCATGGGCCACTGAAATGGGCAGTTTTCCGCTGACATTTAATGTTGTAACAGATACAGAACTGTTCGATGCGCAGATAGAGCGTTACCGCGAAGACCTCTGGGGTTGGTTGAGCATTATGACCGTGTTGCTTTTGATAACGCAAATGCTGGTGTTACGCTGGGGTTTGCAGCCCATGCGCCAGGTATCAATTGAGCTATCGGCAATTGAATCCGGTAAACAGGAAAATGTAAAAGGTATTTATCCAAGTGAATTGAAATTGCTGACCGATAGCATTAATTCATTAATTAATCACGAACGAAAGCAGCAAAAGCGCTATCGCAATGCGTTAGCTGATTTGGCGCATAGCTTGAAAACACCCTTAGCCATCCTTCAAGGTGCAGCGACAATTCAAGATAATGAGTTGGAGGAAAAAACAATTCGTGAGCAAATTGATCGTATGGACAATATCATCCAGTACCAGTTACGCCGGGCGGCAACAGCAGGAAGCTCTCCCGGAATGCGTCCTATCATGCTGTATCCTGTTGTCGACCGTATTGTCAATACTGTGCGAAAAGCCCATCATGAGAAAAATCCGGAAATAACGATGGCGCTTGATAAAACCATCAGTCTGCGTATCGATGAAGGCGATTTGATGGAGCTGCTCGGCAATCTGGTCGACAACGCGTTCAAGTGGTGTAATCAAAAAATTATGGTATCCGCACGGCAAGACCAGGATCGTATTGTTATCCAAGTCAAAGACGACGGCCCTGGCATTGCACAACATGAAATTGCCAGAATTCTTGAACGCGGCGTGCGTGCCGACCAGTCAATTCCTGGGCATGGCATCGGCCTTGCCATTGTGCGTGACATCATACAAGTCTATGGCGGTGATTTGTCCATAGAAAAAAATATTCCGAAAGGCGTATGCATAACGATTTATTTAAATGCCAAATAAGCATTAAATTTTTTTAGATAATCCCTTTTTGAGGGAAAAATAATTACAACTGAAAAATCCTCAGAAATAACATTTTGAAAGTAAATTTGATAACCTTATTGCGCCCAAACAAGGCGCCGACAAACCGGGTATTTTTTTTATGGGTGACTTTGCTCATTTTATTTGTTTTCTTTTTCGGTTTTTACAATCCAGTTTTAGCTGCAAAAAAGGAAAATTCATTTCACGAAATTGAAACAGCGCTAAAAGAAAATCGAAACAAATTCAGCATAACACTGCTAGATATTGAAGAACGTATCGCGACCTTAAAAAAGATAGAACAACTGGATCCCCAGCAACAATCCGAGTTATCGTCACTAAGTCAGGCGCATGATTTTTTGCACAAGAGCATAGACTCAGCTGATCGTGCTTTGAAATATGTTGAATCTTCGCAAAATGCACCACAGCAACTCAAAATCATTGAACGGAAATTGGATACACCGCTGCAACAAGAAGAATTAAAGGCTGAAAATATTGACCTGAAAAAACCACTGGAAAAACTTGAAGAGCAGTTTGATACCGTCAGAAGCGCACAGACAGATGCACAGAAAGCACGAACGGAAATTGAGCAGGAAATTACGCGGCGTACTGAGCGCCAACCTAAAATCGCAGAAGATATTGAGTTTACACGCAAACGTATAGACGAATTAAAACAGAAAGCATCCACAGTTTCTGAACTGACGGATGACTCGAACATAGAAGCACAAAAAATCGCACAAAATGCAGAAATTAATTATTTAACACAATTACTTCAGGAGCTTAAACTTGAAGACCGAAGCTACAATCAGCAACGTGAACTCTTGCGTGCACAGCGGCATGCGGCGGAGCGTGATCTATTGATTGCAGAACGAAACTATAATATTTTTGAAGAAATTATCAATCAACTGCGTGCAGAAGCTGCCGCCCATGCAAAGCAAGCAGCGGATACTGCCAGCCAAGCCGCTGATACAGCCCATCCGCTTGTGCGGGCAATCATTGATGAAAATTCCTTTCTTGCTGCCGAACTGGAAAAAATTACAGTAAGCAGCGCGGCTTTGAGTGAAGAGAAGAAACAACTGGATCAGGCCTTTACCAGGACACAACGCAACTATGATCGAATCCGGGAAAAAATTGCACAGATCGGTTTAACCAATGCAATTGGTTTAAAGCTGCGTAATGACCGGAAACAGTTACCCGATATCGGCTTACACGAAAAGAAAATAGAGATTCGCAATCTGGAAATCAATCAAGTTCAACTTAGGCGCATCGAGCTTGAAGATCGATTACTGGAATTAGTTGATATAAACCAAGATGCCATACGTCTGATAGACGATGCCAACATTAAATTAACTGGTGATGCACTGAATAAGCTGCAAGCTGCAGTCTATCAGGCGCTATACAAACAAAAAGAAGATTATCTTGATGAACTGATTAACGCCTATGATGTTTATTTCGAAAATAAACTCTATCCAACCCTTGAAAAGGAGTTGAAATTCATCGCATTGATCAAGGATTACAAGGAATTCATCGATACCCGTATTCTATGGATTCAAAGCGCACCGGTTATACAGCTGCATGATATTCAACGTCTGGGTGCAGCAGTAGCTTGGCTGCTTGATCCGCAATCATGGATACAAACGGTATCTTATTTGGGCAATGATTTTCGTAAAAACTTTCTGGTTATTTCGCCATTCCTTTTCTTTGTAATTGGATTGCTTATTATGCAGAGCAATTTAAAAAGAAAATTATCGTCATTGGGGCGTTATGTCACCAAACTGAGTAAAGCGCAATTCATCGATACACTATGGGCTGTGGTGGTGACACTATTAATGGCGCTTGCCTGGCCACTATTTATTTATTTGATCGCCTGGCGTATCCAGCATATTGAAAGCGACTCAGCATTCATACTCGCGCTGGGATGCGGGCTTTCTGCTTTGGCCTATTTGTTGTTTTCCGGTTTGTTGCTGCGCCACTTATGCCGAAAAGAAGGACTTGGAGAACTGCATTTTCGCTGGAAGCCTGAAAACATGGCATTGATCAGGAAACAACTTGCCTGGTACCTGTCTGTCACATTGCCTTTAGTCCTTATTTTTGTTATGACCCTGGAGCAACCTACTGAGGCACATCATGATTCCCTGGGACGTCTGGTTTTTTTCATATTAATGGCTGCGACAACGCTGTTGGTTTATCGTTTGCTGCATCCAGCAAGCGGTTTACCTAATAATTATCTGGAAAAACATACCGAGGGCTGGATCAGCCGTCTAGCAAATCTATGGTTCCCAATTCTCACGATAACGCCAATCTGTCTGGCCATTACAGTGGCCATTGGTTATATGTATACCGCCGGACAGCTGTCATTACTGATCATCAACTCATTAATGCTGGTTTTTGCGGTGATTATTGCAAGAGCGCTCTTCATTCGCTGGTTAAACATTGAGCAGCGCAAACTGGCAATTGAACAATGGCGCAAAAGATTAGCAGCACAGGACGATGAAAAGGGCAAAACAGCTGATGCAGGAGAACAAATCAGTGTCGAAGAAGACGAACTGGATGTCGAAACCATCAGCACCCAAACCATGAAGCTTCTGAATACAGCGCTCTGGTTTACAATAGTCATCGGGCTTGCATTAATATGGGCGCAGGTTTTACCGGCGTTTAACATGCTCAACGATGTCGTGTTATGGAACACGACAGTAACCAGTACCGAAGGCGGTAGTGAAACGACAAGTTTGGCCCCGATCACTTTGGCTAGCCTGTTACTGGCGATAGTTATTTTTATGATGACTTTTTTTGTTAGTAACAATATTCCGGGCTTGCTTGAAATTGCTATTTTACAGCGATTGCCTTTTACACCGAGCGGTCGTTATGCCATTGCTTCTATCGCGCGTTACTTCATCATTATTGTCGGTTTTGCCATGACATTCAGTGCGCTGGGAATTGGCTGGTCAAAAGTGCAGTGGCTTGCGGCCGCCGTAACTGTTGGGCTTGGTTTTGGATTGCAGGAGATTTTTGCAAATTTTGTATCCGGGTTGATCATACTGTTTGAGCGGCCGGTTCGAGTTGGTGATGTGGTAACACTGGGTAATATCAGCGGTAAAGTCTCTCGCATCCAGATGCGTGCAACAACGATTATCGATTGGGACAGAAAAGAACTCATTATCCCCAACAAGGAATTTGTCACCGGTCAGGTCATCAACTGGTCGTTGTCGGACTCAATTTTACGTATTGTCATTCCTGTCGGTATTGCGTATGGATCCGATACAAAGCTTGCCAACGATATTCTGTTGTCGATTGCGCATAATCATCGCAATGTGCTCGTTGAGCCCGAACCCAGTGCACGTTTTGTCGCTTTTGGCGACAGTTCGCTGAATTTTGAACTCAGAATCTACATTCCTGATCCTGATTTGTTTCTGGAAACGCGGCACGACTTGCTTATGGAAATCGACCAGCGCTTTCGTGAAGCAAAAATCGAAATTGCCTTTCCGCATCAGGATATTCATATTAGAAGCCTGCCCGACCAAATTTCCATTGTTTCAAGATCGGAGACCATGGGTCAGTCAAATGGACAGACAATCTAATTGCCCACTATACGCATACCTGATTACATAGGATCAGCATGACAACAGAAAATTGTCCAATCCGTCTGGTGATTCACGGAGGAGCCGGTGCAATCCGGCGCGACAGGCTGAAGCCGGAACGCGAGCGGATGTTCATACAGATACTGTCACAATCGCTGCGTGAGGGATATGCCGTACTTGCTGCTGGTGGAAGCAGTGTCGATGCCGTAATCGCCGCGATAGTGGTAATGGAAGATTCACCTGTTTTCAATGCAGGCAAGGGTGCGGTATTCAGTCATGAGGGACATAATGAACTCGATGCATCGATCATGGATGGTTACACGCGAATGGCTGGTGCGGTTGCTGCGGTCAAAACGATCCGTAACCCGATCCGTGCGGCGCATGCAGTAATGACGAAAAGTCCGCATGTGTTGCTAATCGCTCAGGGTGCGGAAACCTTCGCGGCTGAACAAAGCCTGGAGATTGTCGACGCATCGTTTTTTTACACGCAACACCGCTGGGATCAGTTACAAAAAGCCATTGCCAAGAAACAGATCGTACTCGACCATGATTTGGTAGCCGATTCCTTGACTGACAATAACGAAAAACATGGCACCGTAGGCGCTGTTGCACTTGATCGCTATGGCAATCTTGCCGCCGGTACATCGACGGGCGGCCTGACTAACAAACGCTTTGGCCGTGTTGGCGACACGCCCATTATCGGTGCCGGAACTTATGCAGATAATCAATCGATAGCTGTATCCGCAACCGGTACCGGCGAAATGTTCATCCGCACTGCGGCAGCATTCAATACAGCGGCACAGGTAAAGCTGCAACACAAATCGATTGTCACGGCTGCTGACAATACACTGGCGGAAATCTCGGCTATTGGCGGTGAAGGTGGATTAATCGTACTGGATGCAAACGGTAACACCGCCATGCAGTTTAATACCCGCGGCATGTATCGTGGGATGATCAGCAACGACGGGATTGCACGCGTTGGTATTTTTGCCGACACTGAATTGTTGGTTGTGTCCTGAACGGTAGGCAGGGGCTTCCTTCAAATCCTGAAAGGATGGTTTCTTTGTTCAATGTAAATTTCAAAAGGGGAATAACTTGCAGAAATAACGTTTGGGGATATGGGGTACATAATGCCCCGACCGGTTATAGGCCCAGTTCCTGAGTTATGACCGATGATGCGGTCATGGGTAAAATTAATGTGTCAAGCGCAAAACTTGCGGGTAAATCGAGAAGCGGATACTTGGGCGGTGCAATCTTAAACTTTTTTTGCGCATAGCGGTTGCCCGTTATCGTGTGAATGTTAAGCCGGGTACCGCTGTAAACTCTCGGACTCGAGGTGCCATGTTTGGCGACAGAAATCGTCTGATAGGTTGCGCAACCGGTAGATAATACAATAACAGCACCGCTAAGAATAGCGACCACAAGAATTTTGAAAGATTTCATTTTAGAGTTCCCGGCGTGTGGGCTGGCAACTTAATGCCGTCTATAAAAATTATTCCTTACGCAATACATTGACTTCCTCAATACGTTCATGTTCATCATAGCTGACATGAAACGCCATTTCAGTGCCATCAAAATACAATTCAGTCGGTGTGCCGATGATCTCCCAGAGGCCCAGCGTAAAAACATCCGCTGCAGCGTGAAAAAGGACTCTCCCTGATTTTGCTACCTTGCTGTAACCCTGAACGAAAATAAATATTTCGATTTTTTTTCCTTCATTTTTTTCGCTGATAAAAGGCGGTCCGAACTCGGCGAGTATTTCATTTCTGGGCGTTCCAACCGCAAATAATGCAACATTTTTTGCGGGCGGCTGTTGCGCGGCGAGGAATACGGAACAACCGGATACAGGCAAAATCAACACGGTTATAAGTATGGCCGAATATAGCCATCGCTTCATGGTATTCATGAAAGAATATTCCTGAGGCTTGGTATGGAGGCAAAATGGCGCACACGATCACTCTGGTAAACATATGAAAGAAGCTGGCCGATAAGCCGGATTCTGTCGTGGACAGTCATTCATCTAGATGTGCGGTTGCCCGCACATTCAAGCAACCCACCCGCAGGCTCCGCGAGCAGCCTCATCGCCTGCCTATTTGGTCTTGCTCCAGATGGAGGTTGCCGCGTTTCACCGTAACTGAATACGCTCGTCTCTGTGGCCCTGTTCCTCGCCTCACGGCGTTCGGCCGTTAGCCGACATCTTGCTCTTTGGAGTCCGGACTTTCCTCTGCCTGTTGTCCAAGCGGACAGCAGGCAGCGACTGTCTGGCCAGCTTCATCCGTATTTTATCATTTCATACATGATTTTGTTTGATCAACAAACCTTCAGAATCTTCATGCGTAAAGAAATTTACACTACTGAAATTGCACGCGTTATTAAATTTTAATGGTGCGTTATCCTCGCAGCATATCATTAATCTGTTGCAGCACTGCTTCATCAAGCTCTCCCGCCTCCGCGCTCAAGCGTAATCGTGACATCAGATAGTTGTGGTAGGCCTTGGCCAGATCACGCCGGGCGGAGTAAAGCTGCTGCTGGGCGTTCAAAACATCGACTTCTGTTCGAACGCCGACTTCCTGCCCGAGCATTGTTGAATCGAGTTGCGTCTGGCTGGATACCAGGGCTTGCTTCAACGCTCTAACTTGTGCAATACCATTGGTTACATTGAGATATTGCTGTCTGACTTGCAACTTAACATTGCGGCGGAAATTTTCCAGATCATGGCGCGCTCTTTCCTGGTTGGCTATTGCTTCTCGCACTCTTGATTGCGTGCCGCCCCCTTGATATATTGGCAGATTCAATTGCAATCCGATGGACGCCGTTGTCAGGTCGCGGCCAATTCCTGTGAATTGTGCGCCAACGCCTGTTTGATCACTGTATGCTGCAACCAGGTCCAAAGTCGGGAGATGCTGCGCCGCGTTTCTTTTGACTTCCTTGGCGGCCAGGTCATAGGCAGCTTGCTGGACTTTTAATGTAAAATTTTGTTCTTCCGCGACTGCCACCCATTCATCCATACTGTCATAATGTAGACTCAGCAGATCGGCAGCAATTTCACGGCTACTCGCAAGCCGCTCAGGAAAACGGTTGATAATACCCTGCAGTGTGCGCTTACTGATTTCCAGTGCATTGCGTGCAGCAATTTCTTGTGACAAAGTCAGATCAAAGCGCGCCTGCGCTTCATTGGTATCGACGATTGTTGCAATGCCAACCTCAAAATTGCGTTTTGCCTGTTCCAGTTGTTTGAGAATTGCTTCTTTTTGCGCTTCAGCAACTTCGACATCAACCTGCGCATCAAGCACATCGAAATAAGCCTGGGCGACACGCAAAATCAAATCTTGCGCGGCGATTACAAATTGCGACTCAGCCTGGGATACCTCGGTTTTAGATTGCGCATAAATAATGAAATTCTCTAAACGGATAAGCGGTTGCGTTGCGGAAATAGTGACGCCACGGCTTTGAATGGTATTTGTAGTCGAACCGAACTTGACTTCCTGGGCTTGACGAGTCGCTAACAAACTAATGTTAGGTAGAAACCCGGCTCGGCCCTGAACAATTTTTTCCTGCGCAGCCTGATAAGCTGACCGGGCAGATTGATACTGTGCATCCATCTCGAGCGCTTCCTGATAGACGTCCATTAAATTTGCAGCGCTGAGCAAAGCACTCGTAGAAGTGCCTGCCATAAAAACAAGCAAAATAAATGCGTTACGCATGATTTTCATCTTGACTGCCGGTAGATTCTTTTGAACATTTTCATTGTAAAAAAATTCCCGGATAATGCTTTAATGCCTGAGCGAAAATCAAAAGGTAAACCTGCTTGCTTGCGCTGCGTTAATCAGTGCGGGTGTGCTGGTTTCAAATAGCTTTTGAGCGCTAAATTCCCCGGGTGCAACACAAGTAATCAATTCGGCATCCATGACAGGGTCTTCCCCGATAATTGCAAACAGGCGGCCACCGGGATTCAGGCTGTTTTGAAAACTATCGGGCAACACGGGCGTGGAAGCCGTTATCACAATTACATCATAAGGTTCATGTTTGGACCAGCCATGCGCAGCATCGCCCTGTTCCAAGGTGACATTGGCAAAATTGTGTGCTTTCAGGTTGGCTTCGGCCGTGCTTTTAAGTTCCGGGGAAATTTCAACACTGTATACATGGCTGCCCAGATGCGCAAGCAATGCGGTCATATACCCGCTACCGGTGCCGACTTCGAGAATTTTATCTGTTTTCTTGATATGCAATTCCTGCAGGATGCGTGCTTCCATCTTGGGCGCCAGCATGACTTGACCGTTTCCCAGTGGGATTTCCATGTCAACAAAGGCGGCTTTCCGATACGCGGCCGGGACAAATTCCTCGCGACGGATTTCATACAGAAGATCGAGCACTTTATCGTCCAGCACATACCATGGACGGATTTGCTGGACGACCATGTTGTATCGTAAATGTTCAAGAGTTTGTTCGGGGTTCATTTCAATGTTCATATGCTTTCTGTTTAAAAAAATAATATACTTGCAATTATTTCACATTTCCATTAGCTTCACAGCATCAGCTAGGGGTCCATTTCCTGAATTTTTGGAATTTTGGTGAGAAAGTCCCTTATTACCTGACGCGGATAATGCCGCCGTAGGGAAGCTGGAGCTTGCTCTCCCGCTCTTTTATGGCATTTTAAGGAGCAACTTAATGAGTATTACAGTTCTAAATCAAAAAAATTTTTCCAGCGCCACGGCCGCTGTCGATGAAGCCGCCATAAAACCGTTACCCAATTCGCGCAAAATCCATGTACAGGGTTCGCGTCCCGATATACAGGTACCGATGCGCGAGATCAGCCAGAGCGATACCATGACCACTGACGGTGCGGAAAAAAACCCGCCGATCTGGGTTTATGACACTTCCGGTCCGTATTCCGACCCGGCTGCCAGAATCGATATTCGTTCGGGCCTGCCCGCCTTGCGTGAACATTGGATTAGCGAACGCGACGACACTGAAATCATGGAAGGCTTGAGTTCTTCCTATGGCCAGGCGCGATTGCAAGACTCTAAATTAGCTGACATGCGCTTTAACTTGAAACGGCAACCGCGTCGCGCTAAAGCGGGAAAGAATGTAACACAAATGCATTATGCGCGACAGGGCATTATTACACCGGAAATGGAATTTATCGCCATTCGCGAAAATCAGCGCTATGAAGCCTTTAATGCCGAAAACCATGATTTATTGACGCGACAGCATGCCGGACAACACTTCGGCGCATTTTTACCGCAAAAAATCACGCCGGAATTTGTGCGTGACGAAGTCGCGCGCGGCCGCGCGATTATTCCGGCAAATATCAATCACCCGGAATCGGAACCGATGATCATCGGACGCAATTTCCTCGTAAAAATCAACGCCAACATCGGCAATTCCGCATTAGGCTCGAGCATACAGGAAGAAGTCGAAAAAATGACCTGGGCGATCCGTTGGGGTGGCGACACTGTAATGGATTTATCCACTGGCAAAAATATTCATGAAACGCGCGAATGGATTATCCGCAACAGTCCGGTGCCGATCGGCACGGTGCCGATTTATCAGGCATTGGAAAAGGTCGACGGCAAAGCCGAAGAACTGACCTGGGAGATTTTCCGCGATACGCTGATTGAGCAGGCCGAGCAAGGAGTTGATTATTTCACCATTCACGCCGGCGTGCGTTTGGCTTATGTGCCGATGACGGCGAAACGCATGACCGGCATTGTTTCGCGCGGCGGTTCGATTATGGCGAAATGGTGTCTGGCGCATCACAAGGAAAGCTTTCTGTATACCCACTTCGAAGAAATCTGCGAAATCATGAAAGTATACGATGTCAGCTTCTCACTCGGCGACGGCCTGCGCCCCGGTTCGATTTATGACGCCAACGATGAAGCACAGTTCGCTGAACTGAAGACTCTTGGGGAATTAACCAAAATTGCCTGGAAACATGACGTGCAGACCATGATCGAAGGTCCCGGCCATGTGCCGATGCACTTGATCAAGGAAAACATGGATTTGCAACTGGAACATTGCGATGAAGCGCCATTTTATACCCTGGGACCGCTGACAACCGATATTGCCCCCGGTTACGATCACATTACTTCGGCCATAGGCGCGGCAATGATTGGCTGGTACGGCACCGCAATGCTGTGCTATGTGACGCCGAAAGAACATCTTGGCCTGCCGGACAAGGACGATGTCAAGGACGGCATTATCACGTATAAAATTGCAGCGCATGCCGCCGATCTGGCGAAAGGCCATCCCGGCGCGCAGATTCGCGATAACGCCCTGTCCAAGGCGCGTTTTGAGTTCCGTTGGGAAGATCAGTTCAACCTGAGTCTCGACCCTGACAAGGCGCTGCAGTTTCACGACGAAACCCTGCCTCAGGAAGGCGCCAAAGTCGCGCATTTCTGCTCGATGTGCGGACCGCATTTCTGCTCGATGAAAATTACCCAGGACGTCCGTGATTATGCCGCCAAACAAGGTGTCAGCGAAGATGAAGCCCTCAAACAGGGTATGGATGAAAAAGCCGCCGAATTTAAAAAAGCGGGCGCTGAAATTTATAACAAGTTATAAATAATCTGGAACCCGCATGGACCTAGTTTTACTTTTTAAAGCGTTAATCCTTGGCATTGTTGAAGGGCTGACCGAATTTCTGCCGGTTTCATCCACCGGTCATTTAATCCTGGTTGGCGATTTGCTGGACTTCAACAGCGACCGGGAAAAAGTGTTTATGATCGCCATCCAGCTCGGCGCGATTCTGGCGGTTTGCTGGGAATACCGTCAGAAAATCACCGATGTCGTGATGGGAATCGGCTCGGACAAATCGGCGCAACGCTTTGTCCTGAACCTGCTCATCGCGTTCATGCCAGCGGCCATCCTGGGTCTGCTGTTTATCGATGTGATCAAGCAGTATCTGTTTAATCCGTTGTCCGTTGCTACCGCGCTGGTCATCGGCGGGATTGTGATTTTATGGGCGGAACGGCGCGATCACAAAATTGAAGTCGAGCAGGTCGATGACATGGACTGGAAGCACGCACTGAAAGTCGGCTGCGCACAATGCCTGGCGTTGATTCCAGGCACCTCGCGCTCCGGCGCGACCATCATCGGCGGCCTGCTGTTTGGCCTGTCGCGCAAAGCTGCCGCCGAGTTTTCCTTTTTCCTGGCAATTCCAATCATGTTCGCCGCAACGTTCTACGACGTCTACAAAAACCGCGCCATTCTGGAGTTTAACGACATCGGCATGTTCGCCGTCGGCTTTGTCGCCGCATTTTTCAGCGCCCTCATTGCCGTGCGCGGCCTGATCCGCTTTATCAGCAATCATGATTTTACGTGGTTCGCCTATTACCGGATAATTTTTGGGTGCATCATATTGCTAACAGCGTATACAGGCGTTGTGGGGTGGTCGGAGTTTGGGTAAAGCGAAGGATGTGTAAATGGAAGTTCTAACCTTTACGCTGCTGACATGAAGCACGAAATGATCCTTCAATCCATTCTTAATTTCTATCCCGATATTCAAGGCGTCTATCTTTTCGGCAGTTACGATACCGGCAACGAGCGGCCGGACAGCGATATAGACCTGGCGTTACTTTTGCCTTTTCATTCCGCTGTCAGATCAAAAGATTTACCCTTATCGCCCTGCCGCGTTGATCTGGAAACAAAACTGGGACGTAACGTTGATTTGATCAATTTGCGCATGACCAATACAGTTTTGCAAAATAAAATCCTGAATGCCGGACGGCTTATCTTCGTTCATAAGCCGGAAGCAATCCGTGAATTCGAAATGCGTGTGCTGTCCGATTACCAAAAATTGAATGAAGAACGAAAAGATATTTTGGAAGACTTCCATCGCTCCGGACGCGCGTACAGAATATGAATGATACACTGATGCAAAAGATTCAAAGTACCCAGCGGTGCATTCAAAGATCCCGGAAAATTTACCGGAAACATCAAAACCGCTTTTTGCAAGACCTTGATGCGCAAGATGCCGCTGTTTT
Organism: Nitrosomonas sp.; assembly: GCA_031316255.1. NCBI lineage: Bacteria > Pseudomonadati > Pseudomonadota > Betaproteobacteria > Nitrosomonadales > Nitrosomonadaceae > Nitrosomonas > Nitrosomonas sp. The sequence continues at coordinate 1,386,814 of JALDQW010000001.1, forward strand.
AAATTTGATCCGGTCTTGTGAACTGGCTATCGACATGGCCAATTACATTATCAAGAGAGATAAGCAAGCACTCTATCCATATGATATTACCGGGCTCAGTGGGCTTGTCAGTGTACATGGCAAGGCGTGCCTTGCAGGAAATAGTGTTCATTGCCAAAAGACACAACGCAGTCCATGAGCGCTGACAAGCTCACCCACAGGGCGTTACCGTGGTGTCCTGCAGCCGTGTTACAGTACTTGAAAAGGGAACAACCCTTTCCTGTGTACTGTGCCTAGCTGCAGGACACCACGGTAACGCTGTACCTGACACTATCATATGGATAGAGTGCTAAGTATTCCCACTTCCAGTGCAGAGAGCTTCGAACTGCTCGCCCGGAGTAACACAATAAGCCACCAATTGGCGCAGCGGCTCAAGCAAATGGTCGGCTTTCGTAATCTCGCTGTACATGAATACCAGGAAATCGACTTTAACCGGGTTGTTGAAATTATTGAACATGACCTTAATGATCTTGTGGCGTTTATGGATCGGGTCATGATGCTGAGCGAGTAGTATGTTAATGTGTAATGTGTAATGTGTAAAAACAAATATAGATGCTGGGTTCATGAATTCATCTCAATAGCATTGATTGTGTGTGAACGCAAGACCTGAACATCCCGCTAGAATTTTCAAGTGTTTTTGTTTTCTTGCCAGTTTTGTATATGATGGTAATATACGTTTATGATTAACTGGGCACAAATATATGGTTTTGACTGGGATGAAGGTAATTCTCGCAAGAACATAGTGAAGCATGACGTTGGACAACTCGAAGCGGAGCAAGTGTTCTTTAACCAGCCAATCTTGATTTTGTCTGATTCTAAACATAGCCAAAGGGAAGCACGTTACCATGCGCTTGGCATTACCGATGATGCCCGATTGCTGCACGTTACCTTTACCCTACGAAATAATGGAAAATTGATTCGCATTATTTCCGCTCGTGATATGCACCGTAAAGAGAAATTTTTTTATGAACAAAACCAAAAAGATTCCTGATTTTAAAACAGAAGCTGAAGAGCGAGCTTTCTGGGAAAGCCATGATTCCAGTGATTATGTTGACTGGTCCAGGGCTCAATCGACTTCTTTTCCCAACCTGAAACCATCAACCAAAACAATCTCGCTCAGATTACCTGAAGCGTTGTTGAATCGTATAAAGATTGAAGCAAATAAGCGTGATATGCCATATCAGTCTTTGATTAAGATCTGGCTCGCTAATGACGTAGAAAAAAGCCGTGGTTCTTGATGGTCCTGCGCGTCAAGTGATGTTGCAACATTCATTTTCCCTTTAACCGATAATAACTTGATGCCCTTATATGTCCCGGATTCCACAAGTTCTGTCCGGGCTACTTGCTGGTGACACAAAAACAGAGACCATTTTTATACTCGGCCGCAAGCCAGCAACCCTCAAGCGGCGCATGTTCAATAACAGTTTCGCACTGTATTTTCAGGATTTGGTCGCTGCGGGTGGCCCTGATCTGCATTATTGGTTACCATGACTTACTTGCTAGCGGATTATAGTTGATGCGTGCTATTGTTGGTGGTGTATACGGGAATTGCAGAGTAACCGGGGTTTGGCTAAAGGGGAGTGTGTGTGAATGCAAGATTTGAACCCGATTCTACGATTCTAGGTGTCAATTAATTTTATGTTTATTGGGGATTCTATATGGAAAGTGGAAAACTTGAAAAAATCAAGTCTAGCGATTCAAAAAATGAAGTAGTCGCCCGTGTACCAAAAGAACAATTAAAATCACTTTTTTATTTGTTTGCTGGTAAACCAGATTCGAGAATTCAAGTATTTGAAAGTGCAGTCCATCTTAAACCAAATGACATAAGGGCATCTCTAAAAATTGATATTACAAGACAGGGTAATTCAGGAAGGGAAGCCATTTTTCATAGTTAGTGTATAATAACACATTGTTTATTATAGTTAATAGTCATATTCACTGATATAGGATTCCATCATGCAATTCAGTTTTTTTGACCTTGAAAATCGCTATGAACAGCTAAGCAAGCTAAGAGATCCGCTTGAAGAACTGAATCGCATGATCGACTGGAATTTATTCGCTGATCTTCTCAGGGAGACGACTACGAAGCCTAGGAAAAGCGCGGCTGGTCGCAAACCCTTTGATCGGGTGATGCTATTCAAGATGCTGGTATTGCAAAGAATGCATAATCTGTCGGATGACCAGTTGGAGTATCAAGTACGGGATCGATTGAGTTTCATGCGTTTTTTGGGGCTTGATTTGGCGGGGGTGGTACCGGATGCAAAAACGATGTGGGCGTTTCGGGAGGAGTTGAAGGAGAATCAACTGATTGAACGGCTATTTGCGAGATTTGCTGAATGTTTACGGGAGCTGGATGTTGAGCTGAAGTCAGGTCAGATCATTGATGCAACTTTTGTGACGGTTCCCAAGCAACGTAATACGCGTGAGGAGAACAAGATCATCAAGGAAGGTGCGATTCCGATTGAATGGGGGCAAAATCCTCACAAGCTGGCACAAAAAGACATTGATGCGCGTTGGACGAAGAAGAACAACGAATCGTTTTATGGTTACAAAGATCACGTGAATGTGGATCAGTGTACCAAGTTGATAACCCATGGGAATTTACATCAGCGGAAGTTCACGATAGCCAGGTTTTGGCAGAAGTGCTGCAATCCCCTAAAGAGGGAGGGACTGATGTTTACGCGGATTCAGCCTATCGCAGCGAAGCACAGGAAGAAATTCTGGCTACTTCTGGACACACGAGCCGCATTCACGAAAAAGGTGCTCGCAATCATCCACTCACGGACACGCAAAAGTTTGGCAACAAAAAGAAATCACAGGTGCGCGCACGGGTTGAACATGTATTTGGTTCGATGACGAATGAACTGGGTGGAATCACTATTCGTACCATAGGGCTTATGAGAGCAAAAGTACAAATAGGCTTGCTCAACCTCGTTTACAACATTAAGCGTGTGGTGACGTTGATTCGCAAAAGATGTTTCAGTTTCGACAGGGTTATTACGCCCAGAATTGCCTAAAATAGGAAAAACGAGAGGATAACAACCCAAAACGCCTTGAACTGAGCAATAATCAAATTCTTGAACAGAAAAATATCGGGAATCGAACTAATCGTTCCCCGGCTTGGAAAAATTCTCTTTATATAAGGTATTTTTAGAGATGCCCTTTATTAATGTAGTTAGCAGTTTGGTTGCTGCATGGATGGCCGCAAAATATTTTCCACCAATTTCATGAAAAACTTCTTTCTAGAATCTACCCACGAAATTCGGCGTCACGTCAGGTCTTGCATTGCAACCTTCAAGCAGCGTACGGCACTCCGGATGATGCAGGACGGGGACGGCATTTCAAGTTTAGCAAACCAGAATCCCGGCCGCCGATCCCAAGAGCCACATATCTATACTAACAGCTTGAGATACGACTTGTCATCCTGCAAAATCCAATGGTAGTCCTTAATTCCATTTGACCCCAATTCCACACAAATGAACATATGTTCATTTGTTCATGTCATGCTACAATTTTATTGTGATTAATAGTGCAGGGAGAAAGGAGATGATCCGTTTATCTATCGATCTGACGCCAGAGCAACATCAAAAGATCAAAGCCATCGCTGCTATGCAAGGCAAATCAATAAAGGAATATGTACTGAATCAAATTCTGCCCACATCCTCCGATGAAGAAATGGCATTGCAGGAATTAGAGGCTTTTCTGGATGAACGCGCTAAATCAGTACAGACTGGAAAGGTAAGCCAGAAATCGGTTAAAGAAATTTTTCAGGAAGTCTATAGTGAAAGCGCCAAGTAATGCCAGATTACAGACTCACTACGCATGCTGAACAAGATTTGAGAGACATTGCTCGTTACACGATAGATAAATGGGGAATGGCTCAGACTGAACGTTATGAGGAAATACTGTCAAAACGATTCCAAGTGATTGCGCAGGGAGTTGTTACACCAAGAACACTTTTAAAAAGAAGACCTGATTTACTGTTTACGCATTGTGAACATCATTATATTTTCTACCTGCAATCTGAAAACAGTGCGAATCCAATAATTGTAGCAGTGCTGCATGAACGTATGGATCTCATCCGAAGGCTCAAAAATCGATTGGTAACATAAAGCTGGCACTGCCATGATGTTGCGAATTAATTGCGCATTCAGGTCTTGCAATACAACTCGCATTCGACTGCCATCACTCAATAGGCACCCCGGCGCAATTGTCGTGCAGGCTAGAATAATCGAATAACACGAATCCGATACGCGCCTCTGCATTGTTTACGCTTCTTGTCTCTCTGGTAGCGACAGTCTCGTTTGAGTGCTTTTCCCGGTAGAATGAAGTGTTCCGCTCACTTCACTCTTGCCGCGATAACCGCGATCACATACCGCTTGGCGGGCCGCTTTGCCACGCGATGTTTCAACATGCTGAAGTATTTCCGGCAACGTATGGCTGTCATGCTGGTTTTGTTCATGGCTGACAACGCCGACGATGATATTGCTTCGCGCTGTACAGGCGATTGATGCCTTGCTGCGGCAGCGTCCTGCTGAGCTCCCGTATCAAAATACCCGCAATGGTTCTCAACCGTTTCAGCGCACGCTTGGCCTTGGCTGTTTCTTGGCGTCAGTTTTCACCCCTATAGAGCCAGTCCAATTTCACCATAATGGAACCAGTGAAATTTCACTATAATAGAGCCACTTAATTTTCACCATAATGGAGCCATTCGATTTGGTCGCATTGGCTGGATCTAGGGTTCGGATTTTTTGTCACTGCTGGTTATCTGTTGATTTTTTATCTCCATTTTGTCTAACCTGAAAATTGCACCAGTTGCTGGAATTTAAACGCCGAATTGTTTTGAATTGAGCGTGCTCGCGACCGCAGGCGCAGTTATTCTGCGGCTAAGAGAGCATGTGCGTTCAATTTAAAACAAGGCAAGTTAAAAACCAGCAAGTTACACCGTGGGGACAAACTGTACTTTTTCATCATTTAACGAAATGTAATCATAATGACGATTACAAGCTAAAACCTAACGTACTGGTGCAATATTCAAGTTATCGCCGTTAACGAATTTTAAGTCCTCAGTTTTCTGAAAATTAAACGATATCTGATAACCACACAGTACCAGAATCACTTTCATCACTCAGGGCGTAGCAATGCTTTCATCACTATTAACGCCAAAACAGCAACGCAAATAGTTTTTCAACGGACTGTTAAAGGAAAATTAGGATTTATCGTCATGATGAAATGCTCTGGCCAACATGTGAAGAAAATCACATTCTAAACATTCAACTTCAAGTATCTTTTACTGAACTTGCAATTATGCAAGTTAATTTTAACTAAATGGAGCATTATTATGAATGAATTAACAATTAACGAACTTGAAAGTGTAGCCGGCGGTGCTTACTATTTTAGATGGTCAACAGCCCCGACGCGTACGTCAGATGAAGGAGTCGTAATGAAGGGTATTGAGCTTAAAGATGGCGGCTTCTATGATCACGACGAGGGCACATGTAATCCGTATTAGAGCTAAGCAACGCCCCTTCTATGCCAGAGGGGGCTTAAGAGTCTTGTGTTAAATTCATGGAACATGGAGATTGTATCACTTCTTTATCAATCAGTTACTTTATAAAACTTATTACTTGCACGTGATGTGGTGATGTGCAAATGCCCAGTCTTTTTTTTGTTTGTAGAAATCCATATTTTTGCGGCGCACTTTGTTAAACTGCGTGCGTGTGCATCGTAGATTTTTGTAAAACCTGTTCATGAATAAAAAATTATTCCGATCCGAGGCTTTAACACATCGAGAAGAGTGCCTGTACGGCGAAGTGCTTATTGCCCGATCACTCACTATCCGGTTTCTGGTGTGGATCTCTGTACTGTTTGCTGTCGCAGTTGCCTGTTTTATATTCTGGGGTCAACACACCCGGAAAGAGCATGTCTTGGGCTATCTAATACCAACACAAGGGATGATCAGGCTCTTCACTCCCCAAACCGGGATTGTTTTGGAAAAATTTGTCACTGAAGGTCAAATCGTCAAAAAGGGTGAACGATTGTTGGTTATATCCAGCGAACGGGCAACCGAGATTACCGGGGAAGCGCATGCAACTATGCTTTCAGAAATCAGGCAACGGCGTGACAGTCATATACGAGAACTCAGTAAACAACAAGAAATCGATATATTTACGGCCGATAGCATCGCTGGTCGTATTCGTGGATTAGAAACTGAAATACGTCAGGCAGAAGCTCAATTGACGCTTTTATCTAAACGTGTGGTGAGCGCCGAACGGAATGTGGGGCGCCATGAGAAATTGCTGAAGCAGGGATTTATCTCTGAAGCCGCTGTGCAACAAAAGGAAGAGGAATTAATCGATCAACAAAACCTATTGATTCAAGTACAGCAGAATATTACCAGCCTGACCCGAGAACTAGATACAGCACATATGGAACTTTCCTCTTCCAGACTAAGAGGTGCCAATAATAGCGCGGCGATAGAAAGGCAAATCTCAGAACTCGAACAACAATTAACAGAAGCGGATACACGCCGCAGTATTGTACTGACCGCGCCGGCAGATGGCACCGTTACCACGATTCTGACTGAAACAGGACAGACAGTTAATCCGGAACAGCTGTTACTTTCTATTTTGCCTGTTGGCGCTCAGCTACAGGCGCAGTTACTGGTTCCAACACGTGCAGTGGGTTTTATTAAACCAACCCAGCAAGTTTCATTGCGTTACCAGGCATTTCCTTATCAGCGCTTCGGGCATCATCTGGGTGAAATTGTAGAAGTTGGACGAACCGCGATCCAACCCAATGAATCCAGCTTACCTGTAAACATTCAAGAACCGGTATATCGCGTGACGGTTCGCTTGCCCCAACAACAAATTCAGGCTTACGGTCAGGCAATGCAACTCCAGGCAGGCATGTTACTGGATGCAGACATTCACATTGATCGGCGTCGCCTGATCGAATGGATTTTTGACCCACTATTATCTATTAGCGGTCGACTATAAGCTGCCGGTATGCTTAACTTTTCTCTAAGGCAACGCGCGCCCGTCATCCTGCAAAATGAAGCAGCAGAGTGTGGATTGGCTTGCTTGGCAATGGTAGCCGGTTATCATGGTCATCAGATTGATCTCGCCACTTTGCGCGCGCGTCATACTATTTCACTACGTGGTTCGACACTTGCCGATTTGATACAACTTGCTGGACTACTCAAATTTAACTCGCGTCCCTTGCGACTTGATCTTGAACACATGCCTGAGCTCAAATTGCCCTGCGTGCTCCATTGGGACTTCAATCATTTTGTCGTGCTCACTAAGGTATATAGCAATCGTGTGTTAATACAAGATCCGGCGATTGGTGAACGCGAACTGCCAATAGCGGAATTTTCCAAGCATTTTACGGGCATCGCCTTAGAGTTGACACCGACAAATGAATTTATACCTCGCGTTGATATTCGCAAGGTCAAGCTGACGTCTCTTATCGGACGTATGCAGGGTATAGGTAGTACCGTGGCACAGGTGTTGATATTGGCCTTGGTGCTACAGTTCTTTGCTATCCTGGCGCCCTTCTATATGCAGTGGATTGTTGATCAGGCGTTAGTAACGCAAGATTATGATCTTGTTACAGTGCTTGGAATAGGGTTTTTGTTGCTTGCCGTGGTTCAAGCTAGCGTAACTGCTTTACGCGCATGGATTTTGATGGTGCTGGGCACAACGCTTAACCTGCAAATGATCTCTAATATGTTCCAGCATTTAATTCGGTTGCCGATGAGCTGGTTTAACAAACGTCATATTGGCGATATCGTATCTCGTTTCGAATCGCTTAATGTGATTCAACGCACACTGACAACCGGGTTTCTGGAGGCTCTAATCGACGGGGTAATGGTCATTGTTACTTTCTGCGTGATGTTGTTCTATAGTCTTCAACTCACACTGGTTGCCTTGATCGCGGCAAGCTTATATGCATTATTGCGTTTTGCCCTTTATCGCCCTTTACGTCTGGCAACTGAAGAACATATTGTGCGCGGCGCAAAACAACAAAGTCACTTTATAGAAACCGCACGCGGAATGCAAAGCATCAAGCTTTTTGCTCACGAAGTGCCTCGTACAGCTGCCTGGCAAAATCTGGTTGTCGATCAATATAATGCAAGCATTCGCACTCAACGTTTGGGTATTCTATATCAGGGTTTAAACGGCCTTTTGTTCGGCATCGAAAATGTAATCACAATCTGGCTGGGTGCTTTGCTTGTGCTGGATACAGCAAATGGTGCTGGCTTCTCGATAGGGATGCTATTTGCCTTTGTGGCGTATAAAACACAGTTTGTACAACGGGTTGCAGCATTGATAGAAAAAGGTATAGAGCTGCGCATGCTCGGACTGCATACTGAACGTGTGGGTGATATTGCGCTCACTATCCCCGAACCGCATGATGATTCAAGCATCTCCAAATCGATTCCGCTTGAAGGACGTATCGAGGTCAAGAATGTAACTTTCCGGCATACGGAAACAGACCCTTTGGTGTTACAAGATGTGAGTTTCAGTGTGCAAGCTGGCGAGTCGATAGCTATTGTTGGTCCATCAGGTTGCGGCAAGACAACTTTGGTTAAACTAATGCTTGGCCTTTTGCATCCTAATGACGGTACAATTGAAGTGGATGGCCAATCACTTAGCCGCATTGGCGTAAAGTACTATCGCAACCACGTTGCCAGTGTAATGCAGGATGATCAACTGTTTGCCGGGTCTATTTCTGAAAATATTTGTTTTTTTGACCCCCGACCTGATTTCGAACGTATCGAAGCTTGCACTCGACTTGCTTCAATCCATGATGACATTGCCGCCATGCCGATGCAGTACAACACGCTGGTAGGTGACATGGGAACGGTGCTTTCAGGCGGTCAAAAACAACGGTTACTTCTAGCACGCGCATTGTATCGTCAACCAAAGATTTTATTTCTTGATGAAGCAACAAGCCATCTGGATGTGGCACGCGAAAGCAGTGTGAACGAGGCTATCAGCAAACTGAAATTGACGCGAATTATTGTTGCACACCGTCCCGAGACTATAGCGAGTGCGGATAGAGTGATAACGCTCAGTGATGGAAAGGTTATAAGTGATGTTTCTGCTATTCATTCTATTCAAAGTAAGGAGACAAATTGATTTGCATCCCAAGGAGAAAATTATGGTTATTCAGAATCAAAGTTCTAGTCTCATTATTTGCCTATATCTTTTTACTTTAAATTCCAACAGTTACTCGTTCTCAACAGGTTCAAATCTTCTGATTGCAAATTATCAATTTATTATTTACTATTGGCAAATGGTTAGAAATGTCCTTATAACCAGTAAGTTGTTTGGAATCAACAAATAATGAGGTGAATACGCATGAACACAAAAACTGAAAATTTGAACGTGCCCTTTTCTAAACCTCAAGCAGAGGCAACTGAAAAAAAATTAGCCCCAACAACCTCTGTAGTCGAATTAACAATGAACGAAGTAACAACTATCAGCGGGGGTGCAGGAGGCCTTTTTTTCACCTCCCCCCTCACGATGCCCAAGGCTTTCGCTTAGAGAAAGGTTATTGACACAAGAATAAGGGTAAACAGCATAGCTCTGGCAAACCGTGGATCGAAATGGAGAAGTGCTTGATGTGTATCTCTGCAAGCTTACAGGGGTGGGACTACCGCTAAGTTTTTTGCAAGCTTGAACCTTATGAATGTAAGTATAGTTTTTTAGATTATTATTTTTTTTATCTGTATGTAAATCAACAAATTAAAGGATTAATTATGAATACAAAACTCGACAATCCAAACACACTCTTTTCAGAATCAAATAATGAAAACGTTGTCAATGAAATTGAAATTGTTGATGAGAACGAATTAAAGTATGTAAGTGGTGGTGGCGTTGCTTTATTTGGCTCAACTTATACGCAAACACACATTTCGGGTAATTAATTTTAGCTCCGATTTTATCTGCAAGCAGTTGAAATTTGATCAAGGGAAAACAGCACTTATCTGTAAATCATCCACAAGATTGGTCTTGTTTTCCCTCTGCTAACAAAAATTGGGATCATGCATTGCAACATTCACAGGTTCTACTATCAAATTTCACAATAAACCAGCAAGTTCAAGTTTCATTCCTCAGGTCAAGCCGGTTTTCTATTCTTTCCAAACGTTCCATAATTCTGTCTATTGATGCCTGTTGGCGAGCGCCAGTTCATCACCGACAATGATTTCTCGACGCACTAGGGATAAACTGTTATCCAAAGAGGATAGCCTGAGCTTTACTTCTTTCATATCATCGGCAATGAGATCGACACGCCCCCGAATATGTCTAAGGTGCTCCAAAACAAGATTCTGACTGTCTTCGCTCATAGTTCTTTCTCATATAAAGGGTGAAAAGCTGATGCCTCATAAAAGTATAGGAAAAATAAATACTTTTAGTATTATGAAAGTACCAAAAACGTAATCTGCCGTCAAATATTTGAATCCTCATTCAGCCCCCGCATTCAACCAGTCTGACTCGCAGTGGTACCATCAGGTCTTGCATTGATACATTCTCAGATAATCGTCAGGCCTATTGTGTAGGCTATAATTCTAGATCCGAACACCCCGCAGTATAACCGGATTGGTTGTCTGCTTACACCGAAACTACTTTACAATACGCTTGCCAAATACTTGTCTGCCGGTTAAATAACCTACGCCAAAGCCGGGGTTTACCTATCATAAATTATCTTATGGGCATCTCTAAAAATACCTTATATAAAGAGAGTTTTTCCAAGCCGGGGAACGATTAGTTCGATTCCCGATATTTTTCTGTTCAAGAATTTGATTATTGCTCAGTTCAAGGCGTTTTGGGTTGTTATCCTCTCGTTTTTCCTATTTTAGGCAATTCTGGGCGTAATAACCCTGTCGAAACTGAAACATCTTTTGCGAATCAACGTCACCACACGCTTAATGTTGTAAACGAGGTTGAGCAAGCCTATTTGTACTTTTGCTCTCATAAGCCCTATGGTACGAATAGTGATTCCACCCAGTTCATTCGTCATCGAACCAAATACATGTTCAACCCGTGCGCGCACCTGTGATTTCTTTTTGTTGCCAAACTTTTGCGTGTCCGTGAGTGGATGATTGCGAGCACCTTTTTCGTGAATGCGGCTCGTGTGTCCAGAAGTAGCCAGAATTTCTTCCTGTGCTTCGCTGCGATAGGCTGAATCCGCGTAAACATCAGTCCCTCCCTCTTTAGGGGATTGCAGCACTTCTGCCAAAACCTGGCTATCGTGAACTTCCGCTGATGTAAATTCCCATGGGTTATCAACTTGGTACACTGATCCACATTCACGTGATCTTTGTAACCATAAAACGATTCGTTGTTCTTCTTCGTCCAACGCGCATCAATGTCTTTTTGTGCCAGCTTGTGAGGATTTTGCCCCCATTCAATCGGAATCGCACCTTCCTTGATGATCTTGTTCTCCTCACGCGTATTACGTTGCTTGGGAACCGTCACAAAAGTTGCATCAATGATCTGACCTGACTTCAGCTCAACATCCAGCTCCCGTAAACATTCAGCAAATCTCGCAAATAGCCGTTCAATCAGTTGATTCTCCTTCAACTCCTCCCGAAACGCCCACATCGTTTTTGCATCCGGTACCACCCCCGCCAAATCAAGCCCCAAAAAACGCATGAAACTCAATCGATCCCGTACTTGATACTCCAACTGGTCATCCGACAGATTATGCATTCTTTGCAATACCAGCATCTTGAATAGCATCACCCGATCAAAGGGTTTGCGACCAGCCGCGCTTTTCCTAGGCTTCGTAGTCGTCTCCCTGAGAAGATCAGCGAATAAATTCCAGTCGATCATGCGATTCAGTTCTTCAAGCGGATCTCTTAGCTTGCTTAGCTGTTCATAGCGATTTTCAAGGTCAAAAAAACTGAATTGCATGATGGAATCCTATATCAGTGAATATGACTATTAACTATAATAAACAATGTGTTATTATACACTAACTATGAAAAATGGCTTCCCTTCCTGAATTACCCTGTCTTGTAATATCAATTTTTAGAGATGCCCTTATGGTTTTTAATTAGTTCTACTTTGTCAGATTACCCAAAAGCCACTTTTCGCCTAGCAAAAGACTTTTTAGCGCTGAGCCGTCGCCGGTGCCGCTTATGAATAACATCTGCCAGATCCTCGGTGGTAAGTTGTCTTTTTGGCAGCATGTGCGCTAATGCGGTCACCAGGTCATTGAAGGATAACATCGGCCATTGCTTGCGCCCAAGCATCTTTTGCTTGACCAAGAATAGCGTTGCCAGCATGACTAGCGCCATGTGATGATGCCATGCATCCCACCGGCGCACTTGATAATCAGCCATGCCACATTCGCTTTTTGCTTCATGAAAGCTGTGCTCAATGAAGAAACGCTGCGCCTGTACTTGCGCCAGTTGCTGTAACGGTGTTTCAAGTGACGCGTTGGATAAGCTATAATGCGATATTTCGCTAGCGCCAACCTCCCGCTTTGCCAGCAAGTGCCAGCGATGCGCTTGTTTCTCGCTGCCATCCCATACCCATACAAATGCATGAAGATATTCCGCTTCCAGCATACCTTTCTCGCCTTCGCGCAGTTTAATGCGCCGCCATACTGCATCCGGCTGCTCTGATACCCATTGATCAACACGTATCGCCTCAGATTGTGCTTTCAGGCGTTTCGGTTGCCTGCCACGGCTATTCCAGGCAGGAATGCCCGGTTTTGGGTCTTCAAGATAAACCATCTGCCGACAGTGAACATCAGCGACAAATGTGCAGCCAAGTTTATCAACACCACGCAAGAAAGCAGGATCCTTGCCATAGCCGCCATCAATGCCGACATAACCAAAACGCACACCGCGTTGTTTGGCTGTTTCGATCATTGATAATGCAATCTCGCATTTGCTTTGATAATACTGGCATGCCTCAGGTATTGCTGCTTTCTTGCAACGATCCGAATCGCTCATCCAATGTTGTGGCAAATACAGGCGCGCATCAATCAAACTGGCCATGCTGTTTTGGCACAAACTGGCAAATACACCAACCTGACAATTGTCTACCTTACCAAGACGGCCATTCCATTGTCGGGAAACACCTGCTGATGATTCGCCTTTCTTCGCAAAAGCGCTTTCATCGATAATCAAAACAGCAGCAGAACCACCCAACAACGCATCCGTCTCAATCGCAATCTGCTCGCCAAATCCATTCCAGTCAATCGCGTCTGATGTCAGCATGTGTTGCATCGCCTGGTGGTCAACTTCATTGACTTCGCCCATGCGTAACATATTTGCTCGTTCAGATTGAAACAGTCCACGCAGGTAGCCATAGAATGTCGCTGACGCATCGCGCGTCGCCGATACAAAAAATGATGAAAATAACGATAAATGTGCGCTAAGCGCTTCTGGAAGCCCCTGAAGGGCAAATTGGAGTGACCGTTTAGTATTTTCACGACATGATCGTGATTAATAATTATTAAACAAAGTGTTATTATACATCAGTTTGATACACTTTTGGGGTCATTTGAATCTGACAAAGTAGAATTAGTCGACACTGAAAAAGGATATTTTGAAAATTCAACTGGACAGAATTTCAGCCAGAAATTATTTATCTTATCGTCACATTTTTCTTCAGAAATTTTCAGAGGCAATGCTTATTTTTGCTGCAAAAAACAGCCAAAGAATGGTCAATAGCCTGTTTCAGATTCCAGGCGTAATCAGCTTCAGCAGGTTGATTCGATCACCGATCGTGCTTTATAGTCTACTAATGTGGACTAGACCTTTGTCTGAAAATGTATTAATGCAAGACTTGGTACTGTTTGTTCCTGTTTGTTCTGGGTAATGTTTGTTTAGGTTGCTGAGCCGGAGCAATAGTTTTTTAAACTGCTCGATTTTCAGTTGCAGTGCGAGAACACGTTTTTCCAGTTCCTCGCGGGTGTTGATCTGTGTGTATTCGTGGTCGGTGTCCAGCAAGCGATTACGGTGCGCCTGTTGCAGCGCACGCCGTTTATCATCTTCGGGTTTATGCGCATCGTAGGAAAATCCTCGCTGCAGACGAACACATAGACCGGCTCGCCGCCGTAAGCGATGCCTGCGACATGGATCACGGCATGACACGCGGTGATTTTCTCGCGCAGTTTTTCCTGCACCCGCCTGGCATCAGGCGGAAAATTGGTCTGCTCAACTGGCGCATAATGCAGCGTCAGCAGCGCTTCCTTGATCAATTGCCTGCAGCTGCCAAGGTTGCTAGTCGCGGCGCTGATGAAGATTTCAGACCGGGGTGCGGTCATGAGAATCTGGCGATACGGTGCTGCCTCACTTTAATTCGGGAATATCAGATGCTTACAGCACTGGCCAGATCCCTCATGCTGCGAGCGAGGTATATGACGTAGCCGTCTCTGAGCGAATTATCCACTTCCGTACTAACGCCAATGCTGCGGATGTCCTGCAAAACTGCTGGCGGAATATCCGCCGGATAAGCAACATGGACGAGGCCGCCGGTTTTGACCGCTTCATTTTTCGCCACGGTCAGTTGCTGTTTGATGGTGGGTGATAACTGGTTATTGATCTCTACTTTATCGCTGGACAGCGCCATTTTTTGCACGTCGATCTGTTTCCTGGCTTCGCCGTTTTCGATCACTTCAGAGACCTTGACAGCTTCAGTCTGTGCGCCGGTTTGCTTCTGCCAAGTTTCGGACTGCTGGCTGACCGATTGCGTGTACGGGTCGCTGGCGAGCATATGCGCTGCAACACCGCCAACAAGCGCGCCCAGGCCTGCACCAATAGCCGCACCCTGCTTGCCGCCAATCAACGCGCCGATGCCGGCGCCTGCCAATGCGCCCAAACCTGTGCCAACAGCAGTTTGCTGACCTTGCGACATGTTATGGGTATTGGCGCAACCACCCAGAAAAACGGCCATTAATGCGATTGCGAGAATAAACTTTTTCATCATTTTCTCCTTATGAATAAGACTAGCATTTTAGTTTTCCCCAAAAAACCCTTTCGCCCATTCGCCGATATCCTCGTCGTCATTTGGCTGTGGCGCAGCCGGTGACGTTTGCTGGCGGACTGGTGCAGGTTGTTCCGTGCGTTGAGACGTTGCTTTTCTGGGTTGTGTTGTTTCCACGGTACGGACAGGCTGCATGTTCTTAATGCTTTCTGGTTTACGTACCGGAATTGGAATCTGGCCTGTTTTGGGTGTGGCAAAATCGGAATCGTCAATATCTGTGAACGGCTCAACTTCCTCCAGATCGGGCAGGGGTTGACCGAGTCCGGGGTCAGGAATCAAGGCCAATTGTGGAATTTTTGCGTCTGAAAACTCTGGCTGAGGTTGCGGATCCATTGGGGCATAAGATTCATAATCTACCGGAGCAGACAGATCATCTGACAATAGATTCGGCGGCGGCGAGCTGGTAATCTGTTGTTGCGTGGATTGTTCCGGTTGTATAGCTGCTGTTTGTGGCGCTGTATCCGGTGCGGTTGTATCCATATGCCACAAGATGAAAACACCACCTGGAACCAGAAGTGCGACAGCTATGACGACAGCCGGATAGTTTTTCCAGAAATACGCCAAACTGCCAGGGGATTTAGGTTCGTGCCCCGATTCACGTACCAGTTGCTGCAACGCCGTACTAAATTCCTTCGCGCTGGTAAACCGTTTTGCAGGATCCTTCTCTACTGCCTGTAGTACGATTTTTTCCAGTTTTGCCGGAATTTCCGGTTTTAATTTTCGCAGTGCGCGCGGTTTTTCCTTGATCTGTGCATTCATGAGCTCAAATTCGGTCGTTCCTGTGAAAAGTGTATTCCCTGTTAGCATTTCATACAGCACTGCACCGAGGGAATAAATATCCGACCGTGCATCACCTTCTTTTCCCTGGATTTGTTCGGGCGGAGTATACTCTAGAGTACCGATGAAATTTCCCGTTTTGGTCAACCGGGCTTTTCCCAGTATTCTGGCAATGCCGAAATCCATGATTTTGACCGTGCCCTGGTCATGCACCATAATGTTGCTGGGTTTAAGATCCCGATGAACAATGCCTAATTGATGCGCATATTCGAGCCCTTCTAAAGCGGCAATCGCATATTCCACAGCCTTGCGCCAGGGAAGCGCCCCATTTTGCAGGATTTTCTCCAGTTCTTTGCCTGGGACAAATTCCAGCGCCATATAATATTGGTCATTTTCCTGGCCAAAGTTATAAAGTGTTGTGATATTGGAGTGATTCAACCGGCCGGTCGCAATCGCTTCCGATTTGAAACGATCAACGATTTCCTGACGGTTGATCAGTTCCGGACGCATCAGCTTGATTGCCACCTCGCGCTCCAGCATAGTGTCCAAGCCTTTATAGACTTCCCCCATTCCACCTTCACCGATTTTTTCGATGATTTTATAAGGTCCAATTACATCCATGGTTTTATCTGTTCTCAATAATTTAGAATCGTTATCTACACGCGAGTAATCGGTGTTCTTAGATTCGCTTCGGTTTCTTGCACAATCCGGATAATAATTACTGAAATGTTATCATGGCCGCCTCGCTCATTGGCCAGTCTAACCAGTTCTTCGCAGGCCTGCTGCGCCGGATACTTCATTGAAATATCCAGTATTTCCGTATCATCAACCAGATCATAAAGGCCGTCAGAGCACAATAAAAAACAATCTCCGATTTTTATGGGTAGTGGTGTGTACGGTAATTCAACAAATACTTTCCTTTCTGTACCGACAGCATGGGTAATAATATGTTTTTCTGGATGGTTTTTTGCCTGTTCGGCATCAATCAGTCCCTGCTGCAGCATTTCGGCTACCAGGGTATGATCTTGTGTAAGCTGGTGTAATCCGTTTTCGTGCATATAGTAAAGCCGGCTGTCTCCAGTATGTGCAAAATAGGCCATGGATTTATGTAACGCCAACACAACAAGCGTTGTTCCCATGCCGTGGTGTTTAGGATCATCTTGCGCCTGTGTATAAATTGCGCAATTGGCCATGTCAAATACCCGACTTAACGCCTGATCTGGAGCGTGTTTGTCCAGTCTAAAATAGTTCTGTTGGATTGTCTCAACTGCCGTACGGCTGGCGATTTCACCTGCCTGATGACCGCCCATGCCATCAGCAACAATGGCAATACAGCCCTGGCCGTCCGGTAATTGAAACACACCGATATTATCCTGATTGATTGAGCGGGTGAGGCCTTTGTCGGTCAATAAACCGATTTCCATTTGATAGTCAACCGGCGTGTGACCGGTGATTTTTGTAAACCTGGGAACATTCCTGAGAAAACGTTCCCATAGTTCAGCCAACATTGACATTTTAATTAATGGTTCTTTGGACACCCATGATGTCCTGAGCATGCTTAATGGGAACGGCAAAAGTAATCATGGCGCCCTGATGTTGCCGCATTGCGGTAAAAATCCCAATTACACTGCCTTTATCATTGAATACCGGACCTCCGCTATTACCTGGTCCAGTAGCGTTCACAGTCAGTTGATACGAATCTCCGGCCATGCTCAAGTATTCACTGACCGATTCGGAGGGATTGCTTGCCGTATTGGAAAATACTTTGCCAACATTTCCGGTTGTTACTGTCGGTTCAGGCACTGAACGAATCTCGCCTCTGCGATTTAAAAAATCCTGAGACTCCAGTTTCACCAAAACATCAGGAGAAATACCTGGATAACCCATGACTGTAATTTGATCGCCAGCAGAAACTGGTGTTACTGGATCTATTTGAACAGCCTGCAACTGTTGGGGCACATCTACTTTAATCAACGCGACATCAGCGGTATCAGAAACGCGTACCAGATTGGCGGGAATTCTCAGAGAAGATTTGGGAAATGTGACCTCAAGAAAATCGTGTCTGCCATGTACGACCTTACCTTGAATTGATAGTTGCTTATATATTTCAGATGGTATCCAGTCCGGCATAGCTTTCACAACTGGATCATTTTCATTAATGATTCTGGGATCGCATTTTTGGTTGCCAGTACATACAAGTAATCCTGGAAATTGAAAAGAATAGCTTGTCTCCCAGCCTGCAGCAACATGGCGATTCGTCAGAATAAACCCCTGACCATGTACTACAAATCCAGTGCCTGTTCCGATTCCTCCAATCGGCCTACCCGAATCAAAGTTCAATGCGGGTGTCAATTTACCATTGTTGTACTCATAAACTGGGCCAGCTTTCTGGCATTGACCATTCGATTGTTTTTCGATACATGTCAGTGTCTGATATACCTGCTCGCCTGAGTCAACATGTATGAGTTTCCAGCTAGTCTCGATGTAAACAGTCGATGGGCCGTACAATCGCGATATTTCAGTAGCCGACATGGGCGCACTGGCTCTTATTTCTTCCAGTTGCCGCGCTTGTTCAGCTTGAGCTGCAGCCATATTCGTATCGAATGTATTCTGCAATTCCTGTTTATCTTGAGCGCCTTGATACCAGAAATAACCCACGACAAGTGCTATTACGGTAAAAATGCCGGCACTGATATTGATCATTCTTTTTCGGGTGCTTGTTTCTGCCTGACTTACCCTGCGTTCTAATGTTGCATGACCAATACCCTGTTTAACCGGTGTGGTTGCGTGTATTGTGCTTTTTTCTTCGGTATGTATTGCTTTACTCTGAACAGTTTCACGTTGTTGAGTTGGCATTGCTGCAGAAGGACTTTCAGCCTGGCGTGTTTTCTTTGCAACCGGAGGTGGATCCATTTCAAAAACAAATTTTGGACCATCTTTGCCGAGCTGAACTGTATCTCCAGATTGTAAAGTTACTGATTCGGTTACTTTTTGTCCATTAACAAATGTGCCATTGCTACTGTTCAAATCGGTGAGTAAAAACTGATTATTATTATCTGGCGTAATTTGTAAATGTGTACGGCTGACAAGATCATCTTTTTCTGGATCATATTTGACTTGGCAACTTTCTTCCGAGCGCCCAAAAGTTAACGTATTAAAGGGCATTTCAAAGGTTTCAGTTTGATCGGCTTTGGTTCCGGTGATGTGTTTTATGACTATTTTTTGCATCCGTACATTCCTTGTTAGTTAACAGTTTGGCCTGAACATGAATTAGAAAAATGGCTCAATGATTGAATATGTTTTGAATCCTTGGATGACCATATACGAGAATGTCCAATTCTACAATACGTTATTTACAGTTGTTAAGTTTTACATAAAATAAGAAATAAAAAATTTTTCATTGCGGATACAATCTGGATCGTTGCAATCCTGTTAAAATTACGCGAACTTATCCTGTTTTTATGTTCAATTAAAGAACAGTTTAAAATAGCGATAATAATCTATTGCTAACTAATCAAAAGTCTGCGAGATACCATGCGATTGCTTTTCCTGTTTGTATTTCTGACATGTGCGGGACTGCTTGGCTACGCCCAGTACTTGCAACATGTTGAAAACCTGTTGCCCTGTCCGCTCTGCGTGGCGCAACGGCTGGCGTACTGGGTACTCGGGTTGACGGCATTACTTGCATTTATTCGTAATCCCCAGTTGCTTGCGCGCAAGATTTATGGTTTTTTCATGACGGTTTTTGCGTTGATCGGCGCAGTTGTGGCATTCCGCCAATCCTGGCTGATTCGTTACCCTGAATCGTTTGAGTGCGGTATCAGTCCGGAAGAAGCCTTTCTCAATTCGTTACCGATTGCACAATGGTGGCCGGGAATGTTTGAAGCGAACGGTGATTGCACTGATGTCGACTGGGAGTTTCTGTCTTTGACAATACCGGACTGGTCATTCCTCGCTTTTGTGTGTCTTGGGGTATTATCGGTGTATGTTTTATTGGTCGGAAGAGAAGGATAATTTCAGTTCATTTTTTCTTCAAAATATTTAGTTTAATGCTTGCATTCTATTTTTTTATTGATATAATGATAATCATTCTCATTCGCGTTAATAAAAATAGTTATGGGCAATTTAGTCAAAATTTCGGCACAACCGGACATTCCAGTTACCCCACATTTAACCGCTTTACCGGTACAGGACAAGATTATAGATAGCAGCACTTTGTTTATCCGGGGCAATGTCGTGTTAATTCAACATCGCGGTGATTGTTATGTATTGCGACGAACGCGCAATGGTAAGTTGATTCTGACTAAATAAAACAAAGTTTTTTTTTGCCGTTGGGGTTGGCCCTTTCTCCTTTGACCACGGCACTTTGGCAAGCCAGCCTGTTCCTTTCCAGGCAAGCCAGCCTTTTTTGTCAGGAGATTTCACATATGAAATTCATGAAGAAATTGGTCTTTGATTTGGTATCGCCTGCTACAGGACACGCAGCAGTCCCGATTTCACCTTTCTTTGTTTTAGCCCGCTTCGAAACACTGTTTGACACGGCTTTACGTGGGATGAACAATGTTGCTCGGAAAGCAAACACGATTAGCCTCGCTTCAACTAAAAAAACATCCGCTGTTTCGATACCGCTTATCAAAGCATCTACGCCTGTTTTCGACAAGCGCGATGCACATTTGGCGGGGCGGTCTGTGCTCTGTGTCGGTGGACAAGAGCACTTGTATCCGGCTTATCGCCAGATTGTAGAAGATGCTGGTGGTCATTTTCTGAGTTTCCACAGTCGTCTGGATACGTCCTTAAGCGAGTTGCACAAATTGCTGAACATTTCTGATATGGTCATCTGCCCGATAGACTGTATCCGACATGAAGCTTTCTTTGTAACGAAACGCTACTGCGACCGTTTCCGCAAACCTTGCGTTATGTTGGATAAGTCCAGAGTCACGACGTTTTATAATGGTATTCGGATGTTAAAGAATTTACAATGACATGAAATGTTCAATTGATTTTATATTCTAGAGAAAAAATGCATCATGGCCTCAATAGGTTTTCGTTCTATTTTTCTTAATGTTGTTTTCTTGATACTTGCAGGGACAGCATTCTCGTCACAGGCAGCCATTCGAGAATACTGGATTGCCGCAGAAAAAATGCCCTGGAATTATGCACCCAGCGGAAAAAACCAGATTGCTGAAAAAGATGGACTGGATGTCTGGGGCGAGACACTTGTCTATCAGAAATACCGTTATGTGGGCTATCACGATAAGGATTTTTCCAAACCCATATCACAGCCTGAATGGATGGGCATCCTGGGTCCGCAAATCCGTGCCGAAGTCGGGGATACGGTCAATGTCCATTTTCTGAATAAAACCGACCGGCCGCTTTCAATACACCCGCATGGCATGCTTTACGACAAGGATAACGAGGGTGCCGACGGCGGCAAGGGCGCGCTGGTTTTGCCGCAGAAACGATATACTTATACCTGGATTGTTGATGAAGCATCCGGCCCGGGTCCTAATGATCCATCTTCTATTGTCTGGCTTTACCATTCGCATGTGATGGCGGAAGAGGAAATGAACCTGGGATTGGTTGGCACGATTGTGGTGACACGGAAAGGAATGGCGCGCTCAAGTGAAGACCCGTCGCCCAATGATGTCGATCGAGAATTTACCGCGTTATATATGATTTTTGATGAAGAAGACGGGGAAGAAAGCGGTCTGAAACATGCCGTTAATGGCCGCATTTTTGGCAACCTGAGTGGATACGAAACCTATCTGGGAGAAAAGGCGCGCTGGCATATTGTTGCTTTGGGTAACGAAGAGGATAATCATACTATTCATTGGCATGGACAGACGGTTCTACATCATGGACGTCGAACCGATGTTATTGAGGTCATGCCAGCCAGCATGGCGACCGTCGATATGGTCACGCGCTCACCCGGAAACTGGTTATTTCATTGCCATGTCAATGATCATATGATGGCAGGGATGTCGACACGATGGATTGTCCATAATCCACAATAATTCAACCAAAGGGCCACAGTCTATCGATTTTATTCTCAGAATTATCAAGCAGACAAATTAAAGTTTCTTTTGATTAAGTCGTTGAAAGATTTTTCCAACCTTTGATTGTTGAGTTCTGTACTATGAGAATAAAAGTAAACTTTAAATCCGGCCATCAACAGACTTTTATTGTTCCAAAGACTATGCTTGCAACGGATTTCCGCCATTTGGCAGAAGACATTGGTGGCAAAATAGAAAATATAGAATTTTCATTAACAAATAACCCTGGCAATTTATACGATTCAGAACTTAAAGAGCCACTGCTGTCACCCGAATAAACAAACCAAAAAGACGCGATACTCCCTGGTTTATGTGATGCAACACATTATTCCAGGGAAAGCATCTTACTTCTCCCTAGAACGGAATATCATCTTCCATATCATCAAATCCATTGTTGTTTCTATTGGTTGAAGACTGGCCAGAAGCGTGCTCATTGCCCTCCTTGCCGGATGAATCAAAACTGTCACTGCCTGAACGGCTTCCGAGCATTTTCATGTCAGTAGCGATGACTTCTGTTGTATAACGATCCATGCCGTTTTTATCGGTCCATTTTCGGGTCTCTAGTTTTCCCTCAATATAGACTGAGCGCCCTTTCTTCAAATACTCACCGGCAATTTCAGCCAATTTCCGGTAAAAAGTAACACGATGCCATTCTGTTTTTTCCTGTTTCTCGCCATTTTTGTCTTTCCAGACTTCAGTTGTCGCCACTGTAATGTTGGTTACCGCATCGCCGCTAGACATATATCGCGTCTCGGGGTCTTTGCCCAGGTTTCCGATAAGAATCACTTTATTGACTGATGCCATTTGGTTCCTCCTCTTTTTCGCCCAGCAATTTATTAACGCCTTCTTCGTCAAATCCTTTCATGTCAACTTTCAAGTAAGCCACTCTTTCATTGGCTAGCACCAATGCCTCGCGCACACCGGTCAATCCCGCGAGCTGCTGCGACAAACGCTGAGCTGCTGCGTTATTCATTTCCAGTACATGATACATTTTTGAGCGCACTGCTGCAGGTGCTTTCATGGTATATGCAAAAATTAACCACATCACCAAAAGCCCGCTGCAAAATATATACAGTGCAGAACTGCCATGATGTTCTATCAAATATCCGCCAACTGCGGCCCCGACGAATGCGCCCAGAAACTGTGTGCTACTGTATACACCGATTGCAGTACCCTTGGCGCCCACAGGAGCAATTTTAGAAATCAATGAGGGCAAGCTGGCTTCGAGCAAATTAAATGCCGCAAAAAATATGAATAAAGCTGAAGCCGTGCCAAGAATCGACCCTGCAGTCATTGCCAAAGCCACTTGTCCGCAGAGTAATAATGCAATTGCTGCGACAAAAACTTGCTTTAATTTGGCTTTCTTTTCACTGTAAATAATCGCCGGAATAATGAGTATCATGGAAAAGATTAAAACCGGCAAATAAATTTGCCAGTGATGATCAACGGCCATACCGGCTTCACGTAACGTTAACGGCACAGTCAACCACAGCGCCATGAGTGTGGCATGAAGCGCGAAAATGCCATAATCTAAACGCAGTAATTGGGTATTCCTTAACACGCTACCGAAGCTGTCAGCCGAAGTTTCGGTATCGGAATGGAAACGACTGATAAGCGGATCGGGAATCAGTTTTTTAACAATGAAAATGGCGGCAATCGCCAATACGCCCGTCATGGCAAAAATGCCGGGCACGCCGATCCATTGATTCAGTGCGGGTGCTATAATTAGCGATAGTGCAAAAACAGTTCCAATAGTCATGCCTATAACCGCCATCGCCTTGGTGCGGTGTTCCTCGCGCGTCAAATCGGCGGCTAACGCTATGATGGCCGCAGATATAGCGCCCGCGCCCTGGATAATACGTCCAAAAATCACCCAGTAAATATCGGTTGCCAGAGCAGCGATAAAACTGCCAATGGCGAATAATATCAGGCCCAAATAGATCACCGGTTTGCGTCCGATGCGATCAGACAACCAACCCATCGGAATTTGCAGTATAGCCTGTGTAAGTCCATAAGCACCCAGAGCAATCCCAACCAAAGCATAGTTGTTGCCACCGGGTAAATGCTCTGCATAAAAAGCAAAGACAGGCAGAATGATAAATAATCCAAACATGCGCAAACCATAGACACTGGCCAGTCCGGCCGTAGCCCGCAATTCGGTTTGTGACATTTTTTCAGATGAAATTGAAGCAGACATAAATCAGGTTATGTGTTTTCTAAAAAGTTGGGTATATTATCAGGTTGACTCGTACATAGATAGCCAATGGAATTGATTAGAATCCGCGGTGCGCGCACCCACAACCTCAAAAACATCAATCTTGATCTGCCACGCAACAAGCTTGTCGTGATAACGGGACTTTCCGGATCTGGAAAATCTTCACTTGCATTCGATACGCTTTATGCGGAAGGACAACGGCGCTATGTAGAATCGCTTTCCGCTTATGCCAGGCAATTTCTTCAGTTAATGGAGAAACCGGATGTCGATTCAATTGAAGGACTGTCGCCAGCTATCGCAATAGAACAAAAAGCAACCTCGCATAATCCACGATCAACAGTGGGTACCGTAACAGAAATTCACGATTATTTGCGTTTGTTATATGCCCGTGTGGGCGATCCGCAATGTCCCGAGCATCAGATTACCCTGACAGCGCAGAGTGTTTCACAGATGGTTGATCATGTACTTGAGCTGCCTTCCGGTACGCGTTTGATGATTCTGTCGCCTCTGATTATAGAGCGTAAAGGGGAACAGGCGGATTTATTCGATGAATTACGCGCACAAGGATTTATCCGCTTGCGCATCGATGGGGCAGTGTGTGATATTGACGATTTGCCAAAGCTGCAAAAAAATAGGAAACATACCGTTGAAATCGTCGTGGATCGCTTGAAAGTATCGCCAGATGCGAAACAACGGCTGGCCGAATCATTCGAAGTTGCGCTACGGCATGCCGACGGGCGTGCCCTGGCAGTGGAAATGGACAGTGGTCAGGAACATCTTTTTTCAGCAAAATTCAGTTGCCCCATCTGCAGTTATTCGCTTTCCGAACTGGAACCAAGGTTGTTCTCGTTCAATAATCCGCTGGGTGCTTGCCAGCGATGTGACGGCCTGGGTCAGATCACCTTTTTCGATCCAATGCGTGTGGTGGCATTTCCACATTTGTCGCTGGCTTCAGGCGCAGTAAAAAACTGGGACCGGCGCAATCAATTTTATTTTCAGTTGCTGACCAGTCTGGCGAAACACTTTGATTTTGATATTGAAACCCCTTTTGAGAGTATTGACGCAAGAATCCAGGATATTATCCTTCACGGCTCTGGACAGGAAAAAATCCAGTTTACCTATCTCAATGAAGGCGGCAAGAAAAGCCGCCAGAAGCACGCATTCGAAGGCATTATTCCAAATCTAACCCGGCGATACCGGGAAACCGAATCGCAAACGGTACGTGAAGAACTCGGAAAATATCTGAATGCCAAAACATGTCCGGATTGTCTTGGCACCCGTTTATGCACTGCTGCGCGCCATGTTTTTGTAGACGCGAAAGCGATTTATGAAGTCAGCGCATTACCACTCAAGCAAACCAAAATGTTTTTCGATCAACTGGTGTTGCCTGGGCATAAACAATCGATTGCCGAAAGAATCGTTAAAGAAATTTCCAGCCGACTTCAATTTTTGAATAATGTCGGTCTTGATTATTTGTCTCTGGATCGGTCCGCCGACACGTTATCCGGCGGTGAATCCCAGCGCATAAGGCTTGCCAGCCAGATAGGCTCGGGCCTGACTGGTGTCATGTATGTTTTGGATGAGCCCTCCATCGGACTGCATCAGCGCGATAACGATCGTCTGCTTAATACCCTCAAACATTTGCGCGATCTGGGTAACAGCGTGATTGTTGTTGAACATGACGAGGAAGCCATCCAGATATCAGATTATGTCGTCGACATGGGACCGGGCGCCGGAGAGCATGGTGGCATCGTAGTTGCACAAGGCAGGCCGGAAGAAATCGAGGTGCATTCCGGTTCTCTGACGGGCGCATACCTTTCCGGCAGATTATCCATAAAAACACCGGACCAGCGTACTGTGCCAAATCGTGACAGGATTTTATGTATTGAAGGTGCTGCAGGTAATAATTTGAAACAGGTACAGTTGAATTTGCCTGTTGGATTATTCGTCTGCATTACCGGTGTTTCCGGTTCAGGGAAGTCGACACTCATCAACGAAACCCTGCATCGCGCTGTTTCGCAGCATCTTTATGCGAGTGTTGCCGAACCGGCTCCGTTTGAAAAAATTCATGGCCTGGAATTTTTTGATAAGGTCATCAATATGGATCAAAGCCCGATTGGCAGGACACCACGTTCCAATCCAGCAACCTACACCGGCTTGTTTACACCCATACGTGAATTGTTTGCTGGTGTGCCGCAAGCACGGGAACGCGGTTATGCGCCCGGCCGTTTTTCATTTAACGTCAAAGGCGGGCGGTGCGAGGCCTGCCAAGGTGACGGTGTGATTAAGGTTGAAATGCATTTTCTTCCCGATATTTATGTGACCTGCGATGTTTGTCATGGCAAGCGGTACAACCGTGAAACGCTTGAAATACAGTACAAAAACAAAAATATCAATGAAATCCTGCAAATGACAATAGAAAATGCATTTGAATTTTTCAATCCAGTGCCGGTTGTTGCACGGAAACTGCAGACACTGCTGGACGTCGGATTAGGATATATTACCTTGGGCCAATCCGCCACAACGCTGTCTGGCGGTGAGGCGCAACGTGTAAAATTGTCGCTGGAACTTTCCAAGCGTGATACCGGGCGTACTTTGTATATCCTTGATGAGCCGACAACAGGTTTGCATTTTCAGGATATCGATTTATTGCTGAAGGTGCTCCACAAACTGCGCGATCATGGTAATACGGTTGTCGTCATTGAGCATAACCTTGATGTTATCAAAACCTCAGATTGGATAATCGATCTGGGGCCGGAAGGTGGTGATGGTGGCGGATGTATTGTAGCCGAAGGTGCGCCCGAAGATATTGTGAAGAATAAAAACAGTTACACCGGACATTATTTGCGCGGAATCCTATCGAAATGAATCCAGGTGCTTGGCTGCTGGACAGTTTTCATGTTGCAGTCAGCGCTGCCGATCCTGCGCAAATCGTACCGCGACATCTCCCTGATCCAACCGAATTTTCCGGGGGGCGCATTTTTGTGGTCGGTGCGGGTAAGGCGTCAGCAGCTATGGCATTGGCGGTAGAAAAGAACTGGCCCGAAAATGCTCCCCTTGATGGCATTGTCGTTACACGCTACGGCCATGGGCTGCCTACACGCCGAATCAAGATCATTGAAGCCGGCCATCCTGTACCCGACCAGAATGGCATGCAAGCTGCACAAGAAATATTGAAACAGGTTAAGCGGCTCAACGAGCAGGATCTATTACTTTGCCTGTTCAGTGGCGGCGGTTCCAGTTTGTTATCTTTGCCGTTAGACGGAATTACGTTATCGGATTTGCAGGAACTCACGCAACAACTTTTGGGATGCGGTGCAAACATTCAAGAAATTAATACTGTACGTAAGCATATTTCGTGTTTGCAAGGTGGACGGCTAGCAGCGGCCTGCAAAGCACCCGTACGTGCGCTGATTATATCCGATGTCACCGGCGACGATCCCACGCATATCGCCTCCGGGCCTTGTGCGCCGGACCCAACGTATTTTTCCGATGCAAGTGCAGTGCTGGAACACTATCATCTCAAGCTGCCCGAGAATCTAAGAAGCATCCTTGCGGCCGGTATTAGTCAGCAGTTGGATGAAACACCCAAGCCCGGCTCCGCAATTTTTAAGCGTGTTGAGAACGTTATTATTGCCAGTGCACATCAATCGCTCGTGGCGGCAAAAAAATATTTTCGGAATATGAATATCGATACGTTGATTCTTGGCGATACCGTGACCGGAGAAGCGCGTGAAGTCGCAAAAGTTTACGCGGCATTGATTAAAGAAATCCGCCGGTATCCTGGTATGCTGAAACCGCCCATTGCGTTGCTGTCGGGTGGTGAAACTACAGTGACCCTGCATGGAAACGGGCGCGGTGGACGTAATTCAGAGTTTTTATTATCGCTGCTCATTGAACTCAATGGCCTGGACAATATTTACGCACTGGCGTGCGATACCGATGGTATAGATGGTTCCGAAGATAACGCCGGCGCGATAATAATGCCTGATTCCTTGAAGCGTGGTAGCAATATGGGATTTCATGCGGAAAAATTTTTGGATAATAATAATGCCTATGGTTTTTTTAAAGCATTAGGCGATTTGGTGACGACTGGCCCAACGTATACCAATGTCAATGACTACCGCGTCATTTTGATTTTGTAGATTCAGAAGTTACGCACTGCGGGTCAGGACAGTTTATTGATCAACCTGTATTGAAGATACGGTATAGCCTGACTGATACCAACGGCCGATTACGTATTCATAATACGCCTGGTTCCTGGGTATTTCACGGTCTGATGCCAGTGCTTTTCCCTGCTCGGTAAGCTTAACGCAGCCCAGGTCAAGCTGATTATTGATGTCATCAGGAAAGCCAATTTTTGTTGGCTTTCCACAATAAAACAAACGCGTATGTTTGCCAAACTTTTTTTTAACAAACCCGTCCGGCTCAAAATTAATCAGTCCGCAGGCTTCCAGTTGTTTGAGTGCTTCATGGGTAATACCCTGCTGTGTATAAATCTGTTCATTCAAATCGAAGATTAATGGCAACGGTTCACCCTGTATCCACATAAATTGACGCAGAGTATCGAACAATCGTTTATTTTCTTCGCTGAGTTCGGTATTAGATGCGACTTTTTTTTGATCGCCTGACGCAGTGCTCTGCACTGCATTATCTATTTTTAGTGTACTTTTTAATGAGAATAGATCCGCTATTCTTTTCAGCCACCTGTTCATAACAATTCAAGCCTTACTGTTTGCTTTCTTTGTCAGTTCCGTTATCGGTATCTATTTTATCTGCGTTTGGTTTTTGCTCATCGGCTGTCCCGCTCTGATCGGTGTCGCTTTCTTTTTTAACTTTTTCGCCTTTGTCTTGCTTTGCTTTGGATTTGGTTGTTTTCTTTGCGCGTTGTTTCATTTCTTTATCGATTTCTGCGAGAAATGTCAGATTGTCCTTACGCCGTTTCTCGCTTTTGTACCAGGCAAGACAAGTCAGCGATCCCATAACAATCAAGAGAACATTAAGTACGTCTACACCGTCTAGAAAAATAAATGCAATACCTGTCGAAACAGCAAAGGCACCCAGAAAAGCAGTCAAATGCCACATTTTGTTTCCCGCTTTTTGATATTTGCTACGCCATTCTTCCAACTTGTCGCGCGTTGAAACTAATTCTTCATCTGTCCATTTTCTCATACTCATAGTGAGCAAGTCCCCCTTAGGTGTTATTTTATTAGCCTGAATACTTTCTCGGCGCCTATATGCCTGGAATTATTGTAATTCTTGCAATTAGACTGTTGTAATTATATTCATCACATTAAAGTAAATTATGTTGCTGCTTAACTCTACGTTACAGTTGGCTAAAGGTCAATTACTGTGCCAGTAATCAAGAAAAGTTACGATTAGGCGATAGGAGTATTTCTTTCGAACAACAAAAAAGGCACCAGCGGTGCCTTTTTTGTTGAGAGCTTTTTCTTTTAGAAATTGTGGCGCATACCGACTGTATACACGTTGCTATCTCTAAAACCGCTTGCAGCGTTGTTATCGATCATGTTACGTTGATAACCACCAAACAAGCTGGAACGTTTGCTCAGATTGTGGATTGCACCCACTGTAAAAGTACTGATTTCACGTTTTACAGCAGCGGTTGTTGCGTCGGCTTTACCCATACCACCTTGTGCGAGCAGACGTGTATTGCCCAATTCATACTCGCCCCCGACAAACCAGAGGTGTCCATCACCATTCACGTTCATGGCTGAGTTACATTGTCCACGTCCACTGCCATTATTTGCGCCGCCCGCTAATGTCGAGCCTAATGCCGCTGCGGTAGTACAGGAAGCAGCACCGTTGATACTTGCGTTATTAATGTTTTCATACTGACCGCTCAGGCGGAAGCCCATGAAGCTCCAAGAAGCACCACCACGCCAGATTTCTTCATCATCGGCACCGATGCCTTGGAATGCTTTCTGGTTTGTGCTGATATTATCTCTGGAATAACCACCGAAAACGCCAACGTTGTGATCTGCAATATTTGCTTCATATTTACCCGCGATCTGGAAATCCCATTCGCCATCTTCACCGCCGCTGGTACTATTAGGCGTAAAGTTGCTTGAATTAGCAATACCACCACCCAATATAGGATCGAGATTATTGGAATCACCTGGCATCAGCAAGGCTGCAAATGAAAAGCCTTCTACGGTTGGTGAATCATAACGGGCTGCACTGTTCACAAAGCCTTGCGCACCTGATCCCATACCATTCGCTGATGCGGTCATGGTACCACCACTACCTGCTGCTTGCAGTGTAGTATACGCAAATGGATCAATAGTCTGACCACCTGCAAAATCTTTAAACGGAGATTGAACACGGCCAAATTTCACTTCACCCCAAGCATCATTGGCCAACGCTACCCAGCGTTCTCGTGCTACACCCAAGTCGCCATTACCCGTGTTGAAACCAAATTCTAAATGGGCCTTTGCTTGCAATCCACCGCCAAGTTGCTCAACAACATGCACGCCCCATCTTGAACGACCGGCTTCATCACCGATCTGTGCCTGACTGGTCATGCCATCGAAGTCAACCGTTGAATATTCTGCCTGGGCGCTACCAAACATGGTGACATTGGTTCCTTGTGCTGACGCAACCATTGGTGTTGCAAGCGCACCGGCAACTGCTAACGAAATAAGCTTCTTCTTCATAGGGAAGTTCTCCTTTAATGTTTAAACGACTGGGGGTCGACAATAAACCTAACTTTGCTCCGGTGGAATGCACCCCGCTTTTTTTCTGACCTACCAATCTGGAAGGTTTGATTGGATTGTGCCGAACACAATGCATTCCTGCAAGAAAAACGAATCTTTTTTTTGCAAATAACGCACTATATGTTGCATTTGCGCAACACAATTGTTGTTTTTTCGCCTATAAGAGTTAATAACTTATAGGTTTTGCATTATTTGTTTGTGTGGAAGATTGAGGTTATCTATTGATTTTAATGAAAAACTATTTCTTATCGTCAATGCCGGAAAACAAGTGTGAATATTATTTAAAATCACCCGCTACGTAAAATTTCGATTAAATTATCGCCGTATCGATCCAGCTTGTGCATGCCGATCCCCGTTATCTGAAGCAATTCATTTTCTGTTTGTGGGCAGACGCGTACTAATTCTCTCAAAGTTGCATCGTGGAAAATAACATACGCAGGCACGCCATGTGTTCTGGCTGTTTTTGCCCGCCAGCTGCGTAACTGGTCCAGAAGTTGTTGTGCAGCCGGGTCAAGTGTTTGAGGTTCATCTGGTTGCTTCTTGATCAAAATTTGTTTTTGCTCGGGTTGCTGACGAAGAAAAACTTTTTGTTGCCCCTTTAATACGGCTCGGCTTGCATCGGTAAGGCAAAGCGATCCGTAACCTTCGTTGTTCGTAGTCAGTAACCCCTGTGCGATCAACTGTCTGAAAATTGCGCGCCAGGTTTTAACTGGTAAATCTTGTCCGATGCCAAATGTGCTGATTTGTGTGTGATTCCATTGTTTGACCCGCACTGTTTGATTTCCATGCAATACATCGATCAAATGTCCGGCGCCAAATAGCTGACCGGTACGATAAACACAGGACAATGCTTTCTGCGCTTCAACGGTTGCATCCCAGGTACTCGGCGGGTTTAAACAAACATCGCAATTTCCACATGACGAAAACGCCGCTTGCTCGCCAAAATAATCCAATAGATGAGTACGGCGGCAAGTTGTTGTTTCGCATAAAGCCAGCATGGACTCGAGTTTTCCGGTTGCAACGCGTTTAAATTGTTCCTGTGCCATCGATTCTTCGATCATGCGGCGTTGCTGAATCACATCATTCAAACCATAAGCCATCCAGGCGCTCGCTTTTTGGCCGTCACGGCCAGCCCGGCCTGTCTCCTGATAGTAGCCCTCAATACTTTTGGGCATGTCAAGATGGGCGACAAAACGTACATCCGGTTTATCAATTCCCATACCAAAGGCGATTGTTGCAACCATGACAACGTTTTCTTCGCGAAGAAACTTTTCCTGATTCGATAAACGTTGATGCGGAGTCATTCCCGCATGATAAGGAAGTGCGGCGACACCGTGCGCATTGAACCAAGCGGCGGTATCTTCTGCTTTTTTGCGTGACAGGCAATAAACGATACCGGCTTCCTGCGGATGTTCTGTTTGGATGAATGAAAGCAATTGCTGTTTGCCGTTTACCTTGTCCACTATTTGGTAGTGAATATTAGGCCGGTCAAAACTGGATAGAAAAATTTTGGCTTCGTGCAATACCAAACGTTCAATGATTTCCTTTCGTGTAACGGCGTCAGCTGTCGCTGTCAATGCAATGCGAGGCACACTCGGAAAACGTGAGTTAAGAATATCCAGCTGACAGTATTCGGGACGAAAGTCATGCCCCCACTGTGAAACACAATGCGCTTCATCAATCGCAAATAATCCCAGCGGTATTTTTTCTATTAAATTAAGAAAACGTTTTGTCAGTAAACGTTCCGGCGCAACATAAAGCAAGTCGTATTCGCCGGCGAGTAATTTCTGTTCAACAATTAGTGCTTCTTCGAATGGCAAAGAAGAATTAAGTCCCGCAGCCTGTATGCCAACTTCATTGAGTGCCGCAACCTGGTTTTGCATGAGAGCAATTAAAGGAGAAACAATGATTGCGACACCTTTGCGCATTAAGGCGGGTATTTGATAACAAAGCGACTTGCCGCCACCTGTTGGCATAAGTACCAGGCAATCGTTACCGTTTGCAAGATGCTCAATGATCTCCGCCTGCTGTCCGCGAAACGCCGGATAACCAAAAACCTCTTTGAGTATATTTAGTGCATTCGACATGTAGTAATGCGTTTTTTTAACTCTTGTATTTCATTGTGCGTACTATAAATTCATTATAATAACGTGGAAAACTATCCAAACACCCAGGGAATCAATGCAGATGATAATGCAGTAACCACAACAATCGCGACAAGATTCAGCTTCAAACCGGCATTGGCCATCTGGGAAATGGTGACCTGGCCTGTTGAATATACAACCGCATTCGGCGCTGTTGCCACGGGCAGCATAAAGGCACAACTGGCTGCCAGGGCTGTGGGCGCAAATAACAACATTGGATCGATGCCGCTGGAAACAGCCAGTACTCCTAGAATAGGCAGCAAGGTAGCGGTTGTTGCAGTGTTGCTGGTCAACTCAGTCAAAAAAATCACCAGTGTAACCAATACAAACATCATCACTATCAAATCCAAGTGCGGCAGTCCCGACAAACCGTCGCCAATCCAGGCAGCCAGGCCGGTATCCTTAATCGCGGCTGCCAGACTTAAACCGCCGCCAAATAACAAGAGTACACCCCAGGGTATTCTGCTGGCGCTTTCCCAGTCCATGAGTGCCGTTGCTTTTTCAGGCGTTTGCGCTACTTCTTGTCCCGCAGGAATGACAAACATGAGTACAGCGCCGCCAATTGCAATCATGGCATCGTTTAACCATAGCATAATTTCAAATTGCTCTTGCACCGGCACACGCAGTATCCAGGCCATTGCAATGAATGCAAAAACATAAGTGATGCGTCTTTCCGGTTGAGTCAATTTGCCGAGTTTTTTGAGTTCTTCATCGATTATTGTCTTTGAAATATGTTCGCCGTGCAGGTCAAACGAGAAAGCCCATTTTGTAAGTACCCACCAGGCCAAAGTCGTCATCACGATTACAACAGGCACCCCAAACATCATCCACTTCACAAAGCTGATATCGATATCATAATTCTGCTTCATGAAACTGACTACAAATAAATTGGGCGGCGTGCCGATAATGGTGCCTAATCCACCAATGCTCGCTGAATAAGCAATACCTAAAATCAGACACAGGATAAATTTCTGGTGTTGCCCGATTTCGTCTTTAACCATTTCACTCGCCAGGGACATGGCAATCGGAATCATCATTAGTGTGCTGGCAGTGTTGCTAATCCACATGGATATCAATGCAGTGGCGCCCATAAAACCCGCAATAAGTCCGCCTGGACTGCTGCCAACGCGCGCCAGAATATTCAATGCAATGCGTCGATGTAAATTCCATTTTTCCAGTCCTTTTGCAACGATAAAGCCGCCAAGCAACAAGAAAATCGCTGGTGCCGCATAGGGCGCTGTGCTATTCTCCATTGACATGATGCCCAATGCGGGAAACAACAAAATTGGCAGTAACGAGGTTACCGGAATGGGTAAAACTTCAGTAGCCCACCAGATGGCCAGTAATAAAGCTACACCGGATGTGCGCCATGCAGATTCTGACATTTCTGCGGGAGCAGGCAATATAATTGTGGTTACCAAAAAACTGACACCTAAGGCCAGACCGATTTTTTTGGGTTGAGTGAATGGCACCATTCTTTTTCCGATACAGTGAATAATTTTTCCAAGCTACAAGTATATACATGCAATAATTTCATTGTCTCAAATATGTTAAAAATAAATAAAAAAACCTTTTGATAGGCCATATGCGGTTTCAATTATCAATTGACTGGCACTGGTATAATTCAGTCAAATGATTAGAGTATTTATTTTATAACCATGCCAATCGGAGAAAAAAATGGCGGCAGCTGATGTTTTAAAATTAATTGAAGACAG
Source organism: Nitrosomonas sp. (assembly GCA_031316255.1). Lineage (NCBI taxonomy): Bacteria > Pseudomonadati > Pseudomonadota > Betaproteobacteria > Nitrosomonadales > Nitrosomonadaceae > Nitrosomonas > Nitrosomonas sp. The sequence continues at coordinate 1,421,505 of JALDQW010000001.1, forward strand.
TAAAATCAAATTTGTCGATTTACGTTTTACTGACACAAATGGAAAAGAACAACATGTTACGATTCCATCCCATAGTTTCAACGCTGACAAATTTGAAGATGGCCACCCATTTGATGGCTCATCTATTTCTGGGTGGAAAAGTATTCAGGCATCCGATATGCTCCTGATACCGGATCCGGAAACCGCCAATATTGATCCGTTTATGGATGATCCCACACTTATCATGACCTGTAATGTTGTCGATCCTGCTGACGGCAAAGGGTATAGTCGGGATCCGCGCTCACTCGCGCAACGTGGTGAAATTTATCTCAAATCGACCGGTATTGGCGATGTCGCCTATTTTGGTCCGGAACCCGAGTTTTTTATTTTTGACTCGGTTTATTGGCATACCGATATGTCCGGCTGTTCTGTCAAAATCGAATCCGAGGAAGCGGCATGGAGTTCAGTTATTAAATATGACAGCGGCAACATCGGGCATCGCCCTGCAATCAAAGGCGGATATTTCCCGGTGCCGCCAGTGGATTCATTGCAAAATATCCGTTCAGCCATGTGCCAGGTTCTGGAACAACTTGGCATACCGGTAGAAGTGCATCATCATGAAGTTGCTACAGCAGGCCAGTGCGAAATTGGTACACGCTTTAACAGTCTGTTAAAACGCGCAGACTGGAACCAGTTGCTGAAGTATGTCATACATAATGTTGCGCACTCCTATGGTAAGACGGCTACGTTTATGCCCAAGCCAATTGTCGGTGACAATGGCTCCGGCATGCATGTTCATCAATCCATCTGGAAGGATGGCGAGAATTTGTTCTCCGGTAACGGATATGCCGGTTTGTCCGAAACGGCATTGTTTTACATTGGCGGTATTCTCAAGCATGCCAAGGCGCTCAATGCCATCACCAATCCAAGTACGAATTCCTATAAAAGACTTGTTGCCGGCTTTGAAGCGCCTGTAAATCTGGCCTATTCAGCGAGCAACCGTTCGGCAGCAATCCGTATACCGCACTCGAGCAGCCCTAAAGGCCGTCGTATAGAAGTGCGTTTCCCCGATCCCACCGCGAACCCCTATCTGGCCTTTACGGCACTGCTTATGGCAGGACTTGATGGTATTCAGAACAAAATACACCCAACTGATCCTATGGATAAGAATCTTTATGATCTGCCGCCGGAAGAAGCCGCCAAAGTTCCCAATACGTGTGTTTCACTGGATGAGGCTCTGAATCATCTGGACAACGACCGTGATTTCCTGATTCGAGGTGGCGTTTTCACGCATGATATGATTGATGCCTATATTCATCTTAAAATGGAAGAAATATTACTGTTGCGAACAACAACACATCCTGTCGAATTTGACATGTATTACAGTTTGTAATCTGAAATTGAGAATAGCATCAACAGGATAAAAAGAATGGATTAACAGTCTTTTTTCAGCTTTTCCAAATCAGATCGATTGGTAAACTATGCCTGGTTATTCATTCAGTAGCAACTCTCAGCATTTGTTCACGGTCATAAAGATATGAGTACGCCAAGTAAATTTATCATTTTGGTTTTCTTGAGTTTAAATTTTTTGCCTGTGTTACACGCCGGATCAACGATCTATAAATATGTTGATCAGGATGGGAACATTACATTTACCAATCGCCCTATCAAAGGGGCGCAAAAAACCAGAACAGCGCCACAATCTTCCACCGTTCAACCCTATGTATCAAAAGTTCAACCTGTTGTTCCAAAAGATACTGCCAACACACAAAACAAGCGTGACATCAAGCGACGTGAAATCCTTCAGCATGAACTGGCGACTGAAATGAAATTATTTTCTGATGCACGCAAAAACTTGTCCCTGATGCGCGTCAATGATACCGATTATCAACAAAACGAAGAATTCAGACAGCTGCAACACAAACTGTTGCGGCATGAAAATAATATCTCGGCCATAAGAAAAGAACTCGCAAAACTGTAGCTTTAGGAATCCGGTAAAACGATTATGAAATCAAAATATTTTTTCTTGCTCGCAATTTTCTTCATTTATGCCTTTCCGGCACATTCCGGTGTTTACAAACAAGTTGACGAACATGGCAATGTTACTTATTCAAACGTTCGATCGGGTAATGCCGAGAAAGTCGATCTTCCGTCCATAATTGTTGTCCCTTCCGCTAATACCGAAGGTGTGGATGAACGGATCAAAAAAAGAAGAGAAAATAAAGAGATCAGAGCGCAGCGAAAAGAAATTGAACAAAGAATAGCTGATGAGTCTGATTTTCTGGAAGCTATCAAGGCTGAATATAAAGGTGGCAACCCGGATCGTTTGGGCAGCGAGCGTAATTACCAAAGATATTTAGACAGAGTTGAACGCCTGAAAAATGAAATCAGCGTGCGCGAGGCAAATCTTCAAGTGCTGCAACGCCAACTGGATGAATTGCCACAGATAACACGATAATCAATGATTGTACAATTAGTACGCTGCCCACCAAATCAGTAGAAGTAGCTACATTTCCAATGAGATTGCATGTGTAGATTCACTGATCCGCTTTATTGTCAATTTCCCTAAAAAAGTAAGCATTCTGTAGCATAATCAAATGATTTGATTATTAGAAAAGTGCAAAATATTGATCGCATTCTTGAAATCAAAGGATAGATCAATTATTGAGGGATTTTTATGTGCATACAGTCTATTAACCCAGCTACAGGGCAAATGATACAATCTTTTCCTGCTTTCCAAGGCAAGGATATTGCCGCAATTCTGAATAATGTTGCATCCGCCCAAATTCATTGGGCAGCGTTTAGTCTCGATCAGCGGGCAAACTTTTTTCAGAATCTTGCGCAGGTATTTCGCGATTCTCGTGATCAATATGCGAATCTGATCACGGAAGAAATGGGCAAGTTATTAAAAGAAGCCCGGGCCGAGGTAGAAAAATGCGCACTCGGATGTGAATATTATGCTAAACACGCCAAAACATTTTTGGCTGATGAACCTATTGCTTCAGACGCCACGCACAGTTATGTTGCATACCAGCCTTTGGGCGTCGTGTTTTGCATCATGCCCTGGAACTTTCCTTTTTGGCAACTGATACGCGCCGCTGCGCCGGCCATGATGGCAGGTAATGCCGTTATCCTGAAACACGCTGCTAATGTGCCGCTTTGCGCTTTGGCGCTGGAAGAAGCTTTTCGTGCAGCGGACTTTCCGGCAGATGTGTTCCGCAGTTTATTGATCACCGCAGAGCAGGCCGAAACAGTTATCGAAAATCAGAATGTGGCGGCGGTTACACTAACCGGAAGCACGGCTGCGGGCAGTAAAGTGGCGGCGATAGCCGGCAAACATTTAAAAAAATGTGTGCTTGAGCTGGGCGGATCGGATCCTTTCATTGTGCTTGACGATGCAGATATTGATTTTGCAGCAGAACAGGCCATCATAGCCCGTTTTCAGAATGCGGGGCAAAGTTGTATTGCCGCAAAGCGATTTGTACTCGTTGATGGCATTGCCGATCAATTTGTGGCCCGGTTTAAAAACCGGGTAAGTCAACTACGCTACGGGGACCCCAAAGAAGAAATGACTGACATTGCGCCGATGGCGCGCACCGACCTGCGTGACGATTTGCATGCACAGGTTAAACGCAGTATTTCTATGGGTGCAGAACTTATGATTGGTGGAACGTTTATCGGGAAGCAAGGCGCTTATTATGCACCCACAATTCTGGATTATGTGCGACCGGGTATGCCCGCATTCGATGAAGAACTGTTTGGTCCTGTAGCGGCCATGGTGCGAGTAAAAAATCTTGATGAAGCTATTGCGTTAGCAAATCGTACTCAATTTGGCCTCGGTGCCAGTATATGGACACAAAATGTGAAACGCGGAGAAAGTATTGCGCGAAAAATCCATGCTGGTTGTACCTTTGTCAACGGTGTTGTTAAAAGCGATCCGCGCTTGCCGTTCGGAGGCGTCAAGCATTCCGGTTTTGGCCGGGAGTTGTCTTTCCATGGCATCCGCGAATTTGTGAATATCAAAACGGTATGGATCAAATAACTTTTCGAATATACGGAGAATTGAAACAATGTTGTGTTGAAAGTATTACTGTACAAAACAAAAAATCATCCGATCAATTTTCGGGATTTATTCATTTGACGAAAATTGATCGGATTGAACGAGATTACAGTATTTTTAAGCAATATACTGTATAAGAGCAGACTTTCTTATTGTAAATTTAAAAGTTCAGGAACAAATTAACACCCAGAATATGCTGCATCTGATCAGGTCTTGGTACTTTGTTTCTATTGAAATATTGGTTCATGTACCCGATTTCACCTGATATCACCGGTGTAAATCTGTAACCAAATCCGCCAAACACACGATTCTGGTCAAATCCGCCTTTAGTTCCAGTGTCGATATCATTTGTGTTGAAGAAAATCTCATTTGCCAAAACAAAACTCAGGTTAGGTATTTCTGCAATAGGTACAGTCAGTTTGAATAACTGCCGTACTCTGTAGCCCACGTCCGTACTGCCGGGTATATCGAAGTAACGCTGCTCAAAACGGGTACGGCTTTGTAACGAGCCAAATGAGAATCTGTCGTTCCAGAGTATCTGTTGCCATATCCGGTGTTCATTATAGGGTCCGGATGCACCTGAAAAAGGCACACTGGTGGGAATCCAGGCGTAACCCAACCATACACTGATCTTGTCAGTGACAGCATAACCAATACCAGGCCGGATAATTCCTTGTGAGAATCTTGTACTGTCATTACCAAAACGCCCTTGTCCTTCAACCCACCATAATACTTTTTCGTTGCCAAGCGCACCGAAATTACCTCTTGCCGTAATTTGTCCCCATGTCTGAAAATCTTCCACATATTCAACAGTAGCGGATGCTGTATGATTAATAACCAACAGCATCGCTGCAACAATCAGAATACTCAATTTTTTAAGCATATTTTCCCCTTTTTTTGAAACTATTTAATTCTATTGTTATTAATTAATATGTATCCAAAATATGGATAGTGCAAAGCAAAGTACAATTTTTGTTGGTGCTTATGCTTGATCTTTCCTGTTTCATAAAAACAATGTAAATCAATCGTATAGCACAAATAAAATTATTGTTGATACTTTTCAACAGGCAGAATAACACATCAAATGTCAAGAAATTGTCAAGAATCAACCATTTCCCTTGCAGGGCAAATTTGTATTAACCCTGAAAGCTAATCGGGGACATAGGTGTATTGAGAATAGCCGTCATTACATTCTGGGCCGGTTTCTTTGTTGTAGACTGCATTGGCAGATATCTTCACAAGCACCCACCACCAGGCACGGCAATCAATGCGGGCTAAAACAAGCTTCCTTCAGTTATGGCTTATAGCGATTATCTCCCAGTAAGCAACTTTGAATTAATCCGCGCAATAAACACAGAATCAGAATGTTAATTTTATGAGATAATTTACTCATTTACGTAGGCAGTTCAGGGATATACCATTAAACACATTCAAAAAAACGAAATATCGTTTGTTTAAAATGAACGATTTTACTAATGATAATGGGTACAGGGTACAGCAATGAAAAATGTCATTATTCTTACACATGGATGGACAGGTAGTTCAGTGTTTGCGGCCTTACTCGGCAAAGCAGGTTACTGGCATGGTGAAAACACGTTTAAAAAAGTTGATTATGATACTTACGAGAATCTCAGATTGGTTGAATTAAACAATCAGCTATTGAACGAATTGAACTACACTGGAAATCGCGAGCATGAAATACTTTCAACTGAAGTATTGGATGAATTGGCGCTCAAAGCTTCAGCCATAGACCTTACGCCTTACCGAAAATTTCTTGAAGACTGTCAGCAGCACAAACCATGGATTTGGAAAGATCCCAGGCTTGCGCTGACGATACGTATCTGGGCAAAATTTTTACCGCTTGATGACACTAGATTTATCGTACTTACGCGTGATGATGTGCAGGCGTGGATTACTTCAAACATACGCCGCCATATTCAAAGTCGTGCATTCACCCAGGCTTATAATGGTGCTATTACAAATAGCATAAAAAAGTTTTTGCACGAAAATCATCTGGAATTTATACAATTTAAATTCGAAGATTTACAATTGACACCGGAGAAAACAGTAGAAGAACTCAATCGTTTTTTGAATCTACAATTGACGATGGCGGATTTAAAATCGGTTTATAAATTTCCACTTTACAAAAAGACCAGAGGTCTGAAGGACAAGTTGACCGCGTGGTTGATTTATCTGAAAAACTATCGTTGCCGGAGAGATGTAACCGGTCTTGTTTCTAACGTTGATAATGCAAAAAGGCTTTAGCACTGAATCAATACTGAATCCTGCTCAACAGGATAGTCATGATCAAGTTTCAGCTCTGGCTTTTTTTTTATCGAAGAATAACCAAATTTTGGAAATGACAGTTTGTTCCAAACCTTCTGAGCGACCAGTCATGATCCACAACAAATACACACTGCCTATATAAGTAAGTGCACCTATCGAGACATCCATTAAAAGCCTCAGAGCAATGTAGTCCAGGTTATCTTGGTGGCATAACTTGACTACAAAAAACATAATTATTGAAGCGAGGAAGGGACGCCAAATCACACCGATAACAGAAAAGAAGCTGACCGGTGTCGCAATAGTAAGAAAATAAATCATTAAGAAAACAAACAAACTTGCGATCAAAGTTCTGCTGAATGCAACCTCATAAACTCCATAAGTGTGCGCTGCAAACCATACCACAGGCACAAGCACGATAAGCTGTATCCATGATTCGATCGTTGAAAGATTTCCTTTGCCCGAGACCAGCAACAGCAATTCCATAGCAGATGACAATGCTGCGACAACGCCAAAAATCGCCAGCACTTGTATTAATGGAATACTATCAACCCACTTCTCACCTAATACAAGCAAGACAAAATCTTCTGAAATAGCCGACAATCCCACGCCAGATGCAAAAATCAAACCGCTGATAATCCCGATTGTGCTTAGAATATAACGCCTGTATTCATCAGGAAGATGCATTATCTTTGCAAAATTGGGGAAAAAAGCACGGCGCAAGGGCATTACCACTTCTGTGGATGGCATGGTGCCAATCTCTGTTGACATGTGATAAACACCCATAACCTCGGTTTCAGATGCCCCGCCTATCACAAACTGATCCGTTTTCTGGTTCAAGAAATAGCCCAATCTGGACAACAAAATCCACTGGGAAAAAGTCCAGATATCGCGGATACGCGCCAACGAAAGCCGCGGGCGAAATGGATGCATCCGATAGCTAATAATGACCTCGATTACCGAAGCAGCAAGCATGCCATAAATCAAAGCCCAGTAATTTTTAAGAATAAATGCAAGACTGACCACAAACAAAAAAGTGAATGCTTTTTTATATAAATGGAAATTAAATTCTCTCGAGAAATTCAGATCTTTACGAAAATCGACAACTGCAATATTCTGAAATCCATAAATAAAAACCTTAAGCGCCAGTAAATAAACAACATTCGTCAAAGCCGGTTCATCGAAATAATGGGCAGCATACGGTGACAAGACACTCAGCAATAATGCGATGAATAATCCTTGCAATATTTGCATCGTCCAGGCCGTATCGTAATGCTCCCGCGTTGTTTCCTGCTTCTGAATCAACGCCAAATCGAGCGCTGTCCATGAAAGCACTTCCAGCAATCCGACAACGATTAAAGCAAGGGCGACGATACCAAAGTCTGTCGGGGTTAATAGTCTGGCCAGAATAATAGTGCTCACTAACCCAAACAAACGCATCATCCATCGCATTGCGATCATCCATAGTGCGCCATTAAGAAATTTGCGGTTTTGAGGTTGTGTTGCAGATTCACTCACTGATTTTCAATACCTTACTTGTTAAATGCATATTATTAATATAATGATCCGCTTTATTAAACTGATGAATTCTTTTCGGTTTAAAACGAGATACATTTCATTAAAAGATTATTTGTATTTTTTTGCGACAATCAGCGAATCCGGGGAAATGAGATATGTACCAGGGAATCTGGAGATAGCTTCAAGAGACTTTGCGAATTTCGAATTTAAATACTTTGTCTGGGCGAGCGAATTTCTAAAAATCCATGCGCCGATGCCATAAACCTTTGTAATTTTAAAACCATTATCGTTAAGCAATTTTTTTAATTTTACCGGCGACAAATCAAGCTTCTTTTTGCCGCCCGTCAATCGGCCAAGCATATATTTCAAGCTCCAGGGGTTTCGGTGATTATTGATTAATAAATAACCGTCTTTTTTTAATAATTTATTCAAAGCCAGCAAAACATCTGCGCGTAACGCATCTTGTGCATTACCAAAAAACCGAAATGATGTAATCAAGTCAAGTGGTTCCAGATTCAATGAGTCTTTGGTGATATCCATATGAAAAAATTGCGTATCTGGGCACTTTAACTTTGCCTTTTCCAACATGCTTTCCGAGATATCCACGCCAAATGAGTGTGTCGACATGGCGGCCACGATACTGGTAATACGGCCAGTACCGCAGGCAAAATCCAAATATTTGGGAGGTGTTTCTGGAAAGAGCACGGGCACAATCTTTCTTAACAAGCCAGCTTCTATTCTTGTCATATAATTACTAATCGCTTCTTCTTCAAGGGTTTTATCATACGATGCCCCGCGCGCTTTATGACTTTCTCTGTAATCCATAATATCCTCAGCACTGTTCGATTTAGTTACCTACGGTCAGGCAATAAAATTATTGAATAAAAGCCAATTGCTGGTCACATACCGTATGTAGTCGAACAATTTCATCCAGCAGAAGCATCCATAATTCTCTGAATGATTCTGACTGCCAATATTTGAAATAGAAATTAATCATTACGTTCTAACAAAAACATGGTCAATTGTCGTAACAAGCATTCTGAATTGTCAATTACCTCCCGACCATATCCATGCTGACTTTTAAGCTGATAAAAAATAATTAAATTTATTAATATCAAATCAAATAATTGTGCGGTGTTAATCCCCAGTCCTTGAATCATTGGATGCAAAAAAGACTTGTGATTTATTTTCTGCAGATCATTTTCTATCATAAAAATTAATTTTGACAAATCAAAATCACTGCCGGAAACAAGCAAAATACATAGATCAAAACCGGGCAGCTTTACAAACGCATAATCCTCCCAATCAAACAGAATTAACCCTGAAGCAGTCTTTGCAATATTATTAATAGCCAAGTCGCCATGCTGCGGAATTGCCGGAAACGCTCTAAGCATTTCGTCCCAGGCGTGTAAAGATCTTAAATTTTGAATTTGATACTGCAAACTCTGCGGCAATAAATCCAGCGCTTGATTCAAAGTGGATATATGATCAGCCAAATCAGTATCTCTCGAAGCAATTATCCTGTCGTTACCGACCAAAAAATTTTGTATTTGACCGTCAGTTTGGAAAAGCTCGTCTATATTAATATTGGTATGTTTTATATTATTAGTCACTAAAATGACGTAATGATCAGATTCCTTGAAAATAATGGGAACCGGCATCAAGCCAGGATACATTCGTTTACATTGTTCAAATGCATCGTGCTCGCGAACGATTTTCTTAAAACCTGATGATAAAGTGTCAAACTTTACACGTCCGCTACTGATGAATCCTCTGAAATTTCTGACACTATCGTTTATCTGTTTTGACGCCGCCTTTATAAAAAAAACACCATTATGTCGAAAAAAGATTTTGATCAGGAGTGGGTCCCTAATCGCAATATTTAATGCATATTCATCGTCGCGGGGAAACTCCGGATGATCGAAAAGTGCGTCCAAAATTTGCACAATCATTTCCGGGCCCAAATCATTTGACTAGATAAAAGACAACGATCCAGTTGCAGATAGCAACCAAGCCAACGAAGCCAGAGTTTTGGACGGCGGTATATCTTAAGTGGCAAAAAGTACTTGCTCTTAATGGCATCACCAAAAGCTTTTCTGCTGTCGGAAATCAGCTGAGAAAAGGTATTAATTTCCGGATAAAGATAAAAACAATCAAATTTCGAGAATCCTGCCCTTTTCAATTCACGGGTTACTTGACCAGCAAAAGAGCCAGAGAAAAAGGTATTTAAAAAAAGATTGGTTAATGCATAAAAAAAGACTGCGGGATTTCTTACGTCAGTTGCATTATTTGAAAAAATAATAATGCTGCCCTGTTCGTGTATTTTTTTCGATAGTGAAAAGAACATTTCCTGTCGTTTCTTCCATTCAAGGGTTTGTATTGCTGTACCCAGTAACGGCGATTCACATACGTGATCCAGTATTATGAGATCGTATCCGACATGCTGATTGATATCATTAGTTTTCGGATTGATAGCAGTATTAAACCTTTCAAGATTCCCGTTCCCGCTACTGGGCAGCGAGATAAAGTCAACATTCATTGCGCTTTTATTGCGCCAGTGCATGATTTCTTCATCTTCTTCACCGGCGATAATTAAGATACGGGAATTTTTTTTGGAAAACAGCGCGATACATTTTTCGTAGGTGCCTATCATAAACTTGAAAAAGATAATGCTACAAGTTAAAAGGGGCTATCTTAATATGTTACCGGGCTATGGGTTTCCAGGAATAGCAATGCTAATCTGCGGGAATTCGTTGCAGCCAATTGTTTTTCGAATTTTCCGCTGAATGATCTTTGGCGAAATTGTTTCGTTTTAGATACCCGTTTGCCATTTGAAGGGAAATCTTGATTCCAATCATCCTTTGAGCCTCTCCACTGAGTTAAGAGAAGTTTAAAATTTATGCAATCCAGTATACTCCATTCTCATGACATTTGTATAAACGGATTGGGTCAGAGCGATGGACGCAGCCTCAATACCTTGAACCAATCCGTGCCGCATTAATTCCCGATCTACCGATTATCGATTTCCAGTTCAAAACTGGCCGATTTGTCATTGACGATGACTTCGTAATTGCCTTTCGGTATTCCATATACATCCAGTGGTATCGTAATCTCGAATGGTTCCAGAACTTGAATGCACGTTTCAAAGCGATTTAATTGCAGCACATAATTTACCGAAGTCTCCAATCGATTATTGACGGAACGTTTATGAATGGGGCCAAGCTGATGGCACGGGGTAGGAAGATTGCCTGAAACGCGGACAAGAACCTGTACCGGAAAACTTTCCAGTATCTGGATTTCGATTTCATCAATGAATGCATGCCGACCAACTTCAGCATGCAGTAAATCCCAGCGGCCGTCGGGTGCCAGGCTGAACCGGGCATTTTCATATTGCCCGAGCTGTTCCGGCGTATCGACCCGTGGTATTGTGAGAACGCCGTTTTCGAAACGGGGCGCGTTATCAGCAACGCTGCTGCTGACCATGAATCCCCAGAACAAGGCTATAAATGTTATAGATTTATTCATAAGCACACCTCCGGCTATATAATACTGTGACCTGACAGATTTTCTGAATGATATTGCTTTGTTATATGTTTTTTCAATTGTTTAGTTTTATGTCAGTGATAACTTGATCATCCTATCAATTACTGGAAGAATATCAAGAACCAGTGTGCGAGGATTTTGCCGTGAATGACCAGATAGTCAGTAATCGAACCTTGCCGATTGATCTCGGTGAACTCAGCAACGAAGATTCGCAAAAAATTATTGAAGCAGCAACGCGCCGAACTTTCAAAAGCGGCGAGAAACTGTTTCAACAGGGCGAGATCGGGAGAAGCATGTTTTTCATTTTATACGGACGTGTCCGGTTGAGCATACTGCGTGAGGACGGTAATGAACAAGTCGTCAACATTTTGCGGCAAGGAGAACATTTTGGCGAGTTGTCTTTGCTGATAGGTGGCCGTCGCGCCGCAACGGCAACGGCAATCATTGACACTACAGTGCTGGAAATTTCCAAGCGGGATTTTTATCGGTTTACCCGCAGTTTACCCGAATTTTCGATCAAACTCAGCCGCACGATCGGGAAATGGTTGCTGGGAGCGCAAACGCGTAAAATAATGCGTCATAAACTCGGCATTATCGGATTGGTGCGCACAACGGAATTAACTTCATTGATTGCGCCATCCATTGTGCGGTATTTCGCCGCTAAAAATAAAAAAATCGAAATCTTTACAGATCGTTTGTCATTCTGGGAATTAACCGCCCATAAAAACATTTTTCCAATCCATGCGTTAAACTCGGAATCCGATTATTCAAAATTTTTACTGGAACTCGCGGCAGCAACCCAGCGCTGTGATCATGTATTTATTGATGTTTACGGCAATCGTGCTATTTCTGAATTGTTGCTACAATGTGAGCGTATCTGGTGGTTTATAGAACAAAATTTACCGGTAAAGGAATCCCTTACCGATCAATTAGAAACATTGCTTGAGCAGCAATCAGAGCTAAAGAACCGCGTGCAGATTGTCTGGGTTCAACAAAAAACCTACAAACTGGCTGAAAATACGTTGTATTCAATTCCAACAAATCTTGAGGCGATACGCTGTATTTATAGCGCATATAGCAATGAGGTGCGTTCCGCGGATCTTACGCGCTTGTATCATATCGCCAGAGATATCCATCTGGGCTTGGCATTGGGCGGTGGGGGTGCGCACGGCCTGGCGCATATTGGTGTTATTTCAGCATTCGAGGAGAATGGGCTTTATTTTGACCGCGTTGCGGGAACCAGCGCAGGTGCGATAATTGCCGTGGGGCTTGGTGCCGGTTTTAACCCAAAACATTTGCTTAATTTGTTTAATAATGAAATGAGGCCGCCACGTGTCATGAAACTGATTCCCAAGGCCAGTAATTTTTACCTGTGGACGTTGTTTCGTTTCGGATTGATTGAACACAGGTTTCGCAAATATCTGAAAGATCTCAAACTCGAACAGCTGCTGTTACCCGTGCATACGATTTCGGTGGATTTGATCAGTGGACAAGCGATTATACGATCAAACGGAGAAGCGGTCAGTTGCGTACTTGAAAGCATCAACTATCCGGTATTTGGGAAACCTATCTGGCGCGATGGACTTGCGCTGGTTGATGGCGGCGTGCTTATAAACGTTCCCAGTTCTGTGTTGAGAAAACAGCAGGTCGATTATATTGTGGCCGTTGATGTTGGTACAAAATTACATCCTACTTTTGGGAAAAATACAGCCCAAACGACCGAGGCGGAGATGAGGCATGTCGGGTATTTTTCGACACTGAACCGTGTACTTGAAGTCAGTTCGCATGAACTTGCCAAAATGCATATGTCGGAAAGCGATTTCCTGATCACGCCCGATACTTCCACATACCCATTTTCCGATTTTACGCGCGGCGAACAACTATTTGAAATCGGATACAACGCAGCGCAAAAAGTGATGCCGGAATTGAAGTCAAGTTATGAAAGTTTTGTGGAAAAGGAATAAGACTGTTTGTACGCCTTCGTTGCAAAATATCAGGTAACCATAACCCTGACTCAGGTGTAAGAAATCCAAGACCCTTATCGTTCACCCCGTTTATCATGCAGGGTTTGTCGCGCCAATGTAAGCCATTGTTTACAGCAGCGGGTTTCTTGGGAAAAACCCGCGATCAAATCAATTTAATTTGCACATTATAAACGCGGCGGTATTCCGCGCATTCTGATTTTTGCCAACGCAATAATACAGTTACGGTTTTTTCCGCCGATTGCTATTTTGGGCAGTTTGTTTTTTCCTGTTTCATTAATCGGGTATGAATGATTTGCTTTGATTAGCTATAAAAGATGTTTGTTTTTGTAAGATTGAGTCAGGTGTAAGTGGTTAAAATGAAAGTAATAAAGAATGTTGTGTGGTGAGTTGATCGATACTGGCCGTAAAATGAGAATCAAAAGCGCTTTAAATTTTGTGTCCTTAATACTGTAGATGATTTTGACAATTACCAAAGCGCACATCCGCTATTTATTTGTGCTGAATTATTCAAAGATTTTATGTTTTATTTTTGCCGTCAACGCTATGTGGTTGCGGTTCCTGGATGTGTTTTTTTGTTAAGAGAACGCAATTTACACTGGAACGCCTTCAAATGTGGTCAGATGATGACGCTGGACTGAAATCATGGAGAATTTTATGTTCAAGCTCCGTCAAGTAAAAAAACTCTGGTACAGCTTTACCGGCCGTATGGTAATGGGAGTGTTTTTGATACATCTTCTGCTGGTGCCCATTTTGTTTTTTGGTTTTTTGTCCATTTTCGAACATGCATTTCAAGGTAAATTTGTTGATCGTGTGCGTAATGAGGCGAATCTTCATGCATTAATCATCAAAGAAGATTTCAACAAAAACGAGCCTGAATCTGAAATTATTTCACATCTGGATGAAGCGTTACTGAATAGCGGCGTTATTTATGCTGCTTTTACTAATGAACGCAATGAGGTAATTTTTCCAACAGTTGAATTTATCCCGCCAGATTTAAGCTTTACTGAGGATTTATTCTTTGGGCAGCATGATGATGCTGTTTACTATATCGCGGTGCCTGTTATTGATGATTTGACTGGAAAACCATTAGGCATACTGCAGTTGGGTTACGATGAACAGCCAACGATCGATTTAATCGAGCTTGCTTATTACCGCGGTACGTATTTTGCCGCAAGTTATATGCTCATCAGTCTGTTACTGGTTTTGTTTTTTGGACAACATCTGTCAATCCCGATAGCCAATTTGCGTGATATGGCGAAATCGATAGCCGCCGGTAATCACGCCATTGACTTGCGTACCGATACCAAAATTATAGAAATCAAACGGCTTGCCCGTGATTTCAATCAAATGCATGCGTCAATGCTTAGGCAGCATCAGGAAGTTATGGATCGTGAGTTACGTTTGCAAGCCATCATGGATAATGTGGCCGAAGGTATTATTGTTTTAAATGAGGACGGGACTATACGTTCGTTCAATCGTGCAGCTGAAACAATTTTCGGCATTAATACCGGCGCAGCTATCGGGGAAAACATCAGTATATTGGTTGCGCCGTCCCATAAGCAATTGTTGCGTTCATTTGTGGAAGCCGGTAACGAAGAAAAGTTAAATGTCTGGAATGAATTGCAGGGAAAACGTTCGGATGGTTCAAAGTTTTTAATGGAATTTGTTGTCAGCAAGATTTTTTTAAATGGCAGAAAATTCTATACGGCCTTAGTGCGAGATGTAACAGAACGTCATGAAGCTGAAGTAATCCTCAGAAAGCTTTCGCGTGCAGTGGAGTCCAGTTCTTCGGCGGTAATTATTACTGATAAGAATAACTGCATAGAATACGTCAATTCCAGCTTTACCGATACGACCGGCTATACAAAAGAGGAAGTGCTGGGTAAAACGCCTCGCCTGTTGCAGCCTACTGAAGCTATGGATGTCGTTTACGAAGAAATATTTACGAACCTGAAGTCAAAAGGAGAATGGAAAGGTGAAATGGAGATCCGGAAAAAAAACGGCACGCTATATCGCAACCGCGCATCTATTTCAGGTGTCAGGGATGCACAAGGTAATCTCACGCATTTTATCAGCATCAATGACGACGTTTCATTTGAGTACGAACTGACGGAGCAGCTTAATTATCAAGCCAGACATGATGCTTTGACCGGACTTATTAATCGCCGGGAGTTCGAGCGACTGACAGAAAATTTATTCTCGACGTTAATCCAGGACAAGGTGGAGCATGCACTGCTGTTTATGGATCTCGACCAGTTTAAGATTGTCAACGACACCTGTGGTCACGCAGCCGGTGATGAGTTGTTACGGCAGGTTTCGAAGATACTGCGAATTGCGGTGCGTGAAAGTGATGCACTGGCCCGAGTTGGGGGCGACGAGTTTGCGGTTATTCTCCGGCACTGTTCGCTGGCCCAAACGAAACGCGTCGCAAATACAATTCTTGAAGCAATCAGGGATTTTCAGTTCCGTTGGGAGGGGCATGCTTTTCGAATCGGTGTCAGTATTGGCGCGGTTGCTATTTCCGAGACCAATTTTTTCAATTTTACCGAAGTGTTAAAGCAGGCCGATACAGCGTGTTATATGGCAAAGGAGGCCGGGCGCAATCGAATTCACTTGTACCAGCTGGAAGATAAGAATATTGCTAAGCGGCAGGGCGAAATGCGCTGGGTGGAACGTATTCAGCGGGGATTGGAAGATGGCCGATTTGTGCTGTATGCACAAGCTATCGTGCCGCTCGGGAATCAAACCGGTGTTCATTATGAACTGCTTATCAGAAAAATAGGAGATCAGGGGAACTTGATTATGCCAGGGACATTTCTGCCCGCTGCGGAGCGTTATAATCTCATGACCAAGCTTGATGGCTGGATGGTTAAACAGGCTTTCGCCTTACTCAATGAGAATCAGCACTTTGTTAGGCAGATTGATTTTATCTCGATCAATATCTCCGGTCAGTCTATCGCTGATGAGGGTTTTTACAATTTTATCATTTCCCAAATACATACGATCGGTGTGGAAGCGCGGAAATTTTGTTTCGAGATTACCGAAACTTCCGCGATTGCAAATCTAGATATTGCAACGCAATTTATTACAACCTTGAAAAAATTAGGGTGTCGATTTGCATTGGATGATTTTGGCAGTGGTTTGTCGTCATTCGGATATTTAAAAAGTCTTCCAGTAGATTATCTGAAAATCGATGGTCTTTTTGTAAAAGACATTGTTGACGATCCAATAGATTATGCCATGGTGAAATCGATCAACGAGATCGGGCACATAATGGGTATGCAGACAATTGCCGAATTTGTCGAGAACGATGACATAAAAAATAAACTGATTGAAATCGGTGTCGATTACGCACAGGGCTATGGCCTAGGCAGGCCGGTTTTATTTGAAGAGTTGCTTGCTCGATTAAGTATTGAGATGGAACAAAGCGATTCAGATAATCAAATGATGTCTGCAAAGAATAATCGCTATTCGGTAATGTGATCCAAATAAATTCAAAGTTAAGCAGTGCAAAAGAACATGGTTTGTTGTGCCTTCCTGTTGTCCACCTGGATTTTATGAGGTTGTTGAGTTCTGAGAACAGTCGTAATCTTCTGAGCGCGCGGCTGATTTATCCTTGCATGATGATATCGGCCATGGGTATGCATCACCTGCTCATCGATAGTGAGATAAATTTGCAATGGGCTACATATTTGCCAGTTGTATTGAGCGCACTGGCGATTTCTTTTTTTGAATGGAATCATCCGCATTACCGAGAATGGCATCCAGATCGCAACGATTTCAGCAATGATCTGATATTCATGGTGTTGGTTCAGGTGTTACTGCCGCGTTTACTTTCATTTTTTGTTGCGGTGACGCTGTTGGCGGCGATAAACGAAAATGGTCTGACCATTAATCTGGGATGGCCGCATGACTGGCCTATTGCGGCTCAGGTTGTTTTGATGCTGCTGGCCGCTGATTTTTTGCGTTATTGGTTGCATCGTGCCGCGCATGAATGGGTGCCGCCGTTGTGGCGTTTGCATGCTGTGCATCATTCGCCGCAAAAATTATACTGGTTGAATGTTGGCCGATTCCATCCTGTCGAAAAGTCGATTCAGTATCTTTTTGATGCGCTGCCTTTTATTTTGCTGGGTATTTCAGAAGAAGTTCTTGCGCTTTATTTTGTTTTTTACAGTGTCAACGGTTTTTTTCAGCATTGCAATATTGAATTACGGCTTGGGTTTTTGAATTATATCGTCAGCGGACCGGAGTTGCATCGCTGGCATCATTCCAGGAAAGTTGAAGAATCGAATCGTAACTACGGAAATAATCTGATTATATGGGATACATTGTTTGGGACCCGATATTTGCCGGAAAATAAACAGGTTGGCGAGCTGGGGCTGATTAACCGTCATTATCCGCAAAGTTTTTTGGCGCAGATGAAAACGCCATTTGTCAAAGATCTCGATCAACGGTGAATATACACAGTATTGTTTTAACCCGATTATTGATCGGTCTGAGAATGGCGTGGGTCGGACTATTTTTGTGGCGGCCATTGATCAATCAGACTTATTGCCCACAGTACATTCAGGACAAGCTGCTAAAGCAAATTCTGGATAAAAACAGGAATACCGATATTGGAAAAAAGTTTGGTTTTTCAAAATTAAAAAATTCTGCTGATTTCCAAAAGACTGTGCCGGTACGGCATTATGAGGATTTGAGGGGACTTATTGAGCGACAGGAAGATGATCAGAAACCCTGCATCACTGCCGAGCAGCCCGTGATGTATGCGCAAACCAGTGGTACTACGGGTAGGCCGAAATATATCCCGATTCTGCCTGAAACAATTAAACAGTATCGTCGCAGCCAGCACTGCGTGGCGTATGCTATTCATTCGGCGATGCCAAAAACGTATTCAGGAAAAGTGCTGGCAATTGTCAGCCCGACAGTCGAAGGTTACCTGCCTTCCGGAGCACCTTACGGCAGCATGTCTGGTTTGATCTATCGAAGTATGCCCGATTTCGTGTCAGCCAATTATGTAATACCGGCAAGCGTATTTGAAGTGGCCGATTATGAACTGAAATACCGTCTGATCACGGTATTTGCGGTAGCGGAAGAGAATATTACGTTGATTGCGACGGCAAATCCTTCAACACTACTGAAGATCGCGGAAATTCTCAAAACCCACTGGACGGCACTGGTTCATGAAATCGGTACGGGGAATCTATACGGATTGCACGCAAATCCACAACGGGCTGAAGCGCTCAAAAATCTGCATGCCAGAAAATGTGTCATCATTTTTGCGGATATCTGGCCAAATCTGCAGACTGTCACAACCTGGACTTACGGCAGTTGTGCAGTTTTGATTCCATCCCTGCAAAAACAATTGAATCAGACGACCCGAATTGTTGAAATGGGTTATTTGAGCAGTGAATTCAGGGGCAGTATTACAGTAGATGTGGACCGGAATAAAGGTATTCCGACAATTCATGAGAATTTTTTTGAGTTTGTGGAGCGTGATCAATGGGACAACAAAATCGAAGAATTTCAAACGATATCTTCATTGGTTAAAGGCAAGCAATATTATGTGATTGTCACCACGCAGAACGGGCTTTATCGTTATTTTATCAACGATATCATCGAAGTTGACGGCTGGTATAACGGCACGCCGACGATTCATTTCGTTCAAAAAGGAAAGGGTGTCGTTAATTTAACCGGGGAAAAGCTTTACGAAAGCCAGGTGATCGAGGCTGTCAACAGAATAAAGTTGGCGCTCAATATTGATTTCAATTTCTTTATGATGCTCGGTTGTCCTGATTTGCTGTGTTATACGCTGTATATTGCGGTCGAGCCGTTTGCGCAAGTAACTGTGCTGCTGGAGAAACATTTGAGTGATTTAAATATCGAATTTTCCGCCAAACGCCAGAGTGGACGTTTACAGCAAACGAGCGTGTGTTTTGTTTCCAAAACGACCGCCGAGGCGTACAAAAAACATTGTCTTGAACTGGGACAGCGCGAGGGACAATTTAAATTCTTGAAATTGCAGAATAGTCATGACTGTACTTTTGATTTTGAACCCTACAAGATAAACGTGCATGCAGCTTGATCATTTGAGTATACAAAGCCTGGAGATTCCGTTTAAACAGTCTTTCAGACATGCTTCGGCTGTGCGCAAATCAACCGAGACAGTACTGGTAAAGGCAATTTCCAAAAGCGGTCATGTTGCCTATGGTGAGGGATGTCCGAGGCGCTATGTCACGGGAGAAACCATCGAATCGGCGCTGCAATTTTTCGAGAAAATCAACACTAGTATCTATGGTATCCGGTGCTTAAACGATCTTAAACGAAGGATTTCATACCACGAGGCCGAAATCAACAAAAACCCGGCGGCATGGTGTGCGGTTGAACTGGCATTACTTGATTTGCTTGCCCGCGAGGTTGGTGAATCAGTCGATTCCTTGCTGGGTTTGCCTGAATTATCAAACAGTTTTCGGTACAGTGCGGTTTTGGGTGCGGATGATTTGGCGGTGTACGCCAAACAACTGCAACGTTATGTGCAAATGGGGTTTACCGATTTTAAAGTCAAGGTGTCCGGTAATCTTGCGCTGGATCAGGAGAAAATGGTGCTATTGCAGAGTATGACCGCGAAATTAACAGTACGCCTTGATGCCAATAATCTGTGGAAAGATGCGACGCAGGCGATTGAATATGTCAGCGCGTTGAATTTTCCCTTTAATGGCGTTGAGGAACCACTGGCGGTGAGTGACTATGCCGGCTGCCAGAAAATCGCTGCTGTGTTAAAGATTCCGATTATTCTGGATGAGAGTTTTTTAAATAACGCACAGTTTGGCGATTTGACTGAATACCCCAGTAATTGGGTTATCAATCTGCGTATTTCCAAAATGGGCGGTATTTTACGTGCATTGGCAATTGCTCAAAAAGCAGGCGAGATGAAAATTCCACTTGTTATCGGTGCGCAAGTCGGTGAAACGAGTATTCTGTCCCGTGCCGCGCTATCAGTGGTGAACGCCTGTCGTGAGCAGGTGATCGCGCAGGAAGGCGCTTTTGGCACCTATCTTCTGGAAAGGGATGTAACCGATCATCCGATTATGTTTGGCAAGGGAGGGAAACTGGATGCTTCCTGCTATCGCGGCGAGGCAGGATTTTCAATTCATTATAATTTTGGCTGAAAGCGGATTGGCGGATATTTTGATAAAAAGGCAATCCATGTTTAAATGCGCAATGCGATACATCTTTCAAACATGAACGGGAGAGCATAAATGGCTAAAGCGAGTGCGCGGCATATATTGGTTAAAACTGAAGAAGAGTGTAACAATCTGAAAAAAGAGATTGAGAATGGTGTGCAATTCGGATCGATTGCTGAGCAGCATTCTTTATGTCCATCCGGGAAACAGGGTGGGGAGCTGGGTGAATTCGGCCCAGGTCAAATGGTCAAGGAATTCGATGATGTGGTCTTTAGTGCGCCGGTGGGCGAGGTTCAGGGACCTGTTAAAACGCAGTTTGGTTACCATCTGGTAGAAGTGACAGAACGAAAAGATTGACATTAACAAATGTCGGCAACTGTTGTTGTCAATTAAACTCGGGGAGCCACAGGCTCCCTTTTTAGTGTTGTATAAACACCAGCTGTTTCTTCTTGACATCAGTTCACATGAATCCGAATCCATTAGCTGAACAAAAAAATCGCTGGCAGGCCGTTAAAATGGCTTTGTGTTTTCTCGCGCCATATAAACGACAGATAACGTATAGCCTGATTGCCTTGCTTTTTACTGCGGCGATAACGCTATCAATTGGCCAGGGGATTCGTTTGCTCATTGATCAAGGTTTTGCGACCCAGTCGAAAGACTTGCTGAGTCAGTATGTGCTGGTTTTTTTATGCCTGGTATTCGCACTCGCTGTCGGCACGTTTTCCCGTTATTACTGGGTGACATGGCTTGGTGAGCGTGTTGTTGCCGATATACGCTGCAATGTGTTCAATCATCTGATTCATTTGCATCCGGGTTTTTTTGAGCATAACCGTGGTCTGGAAATTCAGACACGTCTGACAGCTGATATGACGTTATTACAGTCGGTTATCGGTTCGTCAATTTCATTTGCGTTACGCAATTTCATCATGATGATTGGCGGAATTATTTGGTTGTTTATTACCAATGCCAAATTGACTGCAATCGTTATGATTTGTGTGCCGCTAGTGGTTGTTCCAATATTGATTTTTGGCCGTCGGGTTCGCGGATTGTCTAGAGAAAGTCAGGATAAAGTGGCGGTTGTAGGCGCTTATGTCGGTGAGATTCTGGGTCAAATTAAGACAGTGCAGGCTTATAACCATCAATCCATTGATCAGCAAAAATTTCAACATTATGTAGAAGAAGCTTTTACTGTTGCAAAACATCGGATTACACAGCGTGCATTACTCGTAACCATGGTTATTATTCTGGTATTGGGTGCAGTTGGACTGATGCTTTGGGTGGGTGGTATCGATGTTATTGAGGGCCGTATCAGCGGTGGAGAATTGGCCGCTTTTGTTTTTTATAGTGTGATTGTCGGATCGGCGGTCGCATCGATTTCAGAGGTCATCGGTGAATTGCAGCGTGCGGCAGGTGCAGCGGAACGCACCATGGAATTGTTGCATGCGCCTAACGAAATCACATCACCAAAACAGGCGCTGTTGCTTCCTAAGGTTTCAGGCAATATCGAGATTGACCAGATATCTTTTGCTTATCCATCCCGTCCAAAAATCCGTGCCATCGATAAGCTGTCGTTACAAATCTGTGCGGGTGAAACGATCGCTCTGGTAGGTCCTTCCGGCGCAGGTAAATCGACATTATTTGATTTGATTTTGCGATTCTTTGATTGTCAATCGGGTGGCATCAGGCTGGAGGGGATTGATATCCGTCAACTGAACCTTTCCGACTTGCGTCGGAGTTGTGCGCTGGTCTCGCAAACACCGGCGCTGTTTTATGGAACAATTCTAGAGAATTTGCAATACGCCAGGCCCGGTGCGACGCGTGAAGCGGTTGAAGCTGCTGCTAAGGCAGCTTATGCACATGAATTTATCGAAGAATTACCGCAAGGCTATGAAACGCAGCTTGGTGATTTGGGGCAAGGATTATCTGGCGGCCAGAAGCAGCGTCTGGCGATTGCGCGTGCAATATTGGCTGATGCGCCCATATTGCTGCTTGATGAGGCGACCAGTGCGCTAGATGCGCGGAGTGAATTCTGGATACGGCAGGCACTCGAACAATTAATGACCAATCGAACAACTTTGGTTATTGCGCATCGGTTGTCGACGGTGCAATCATCTGATCGTATCGCTGTTCTCAATCACGGCCGGCTTGAAGCAATAGGCACACACTCAGAGTTAATGATATCGAGTCGGTTGTATGCTCAATTGGCTGCTTTACAGTTTCAAGTAACAGTACAATAAACGCTCTGGATTATTTGTAAAAATCATCAATCAAATCACCCTGAACTCAATCAGTTGAATCGTGCTAGATATTTCCATGATAATTAGATTTGCATTGACGGAAAGTGTATATCAGTTTAGAATCCCGCTTTTTTCAAGCGTAGAGGTTTTTACAAAAAAGCCGTGTTCCAGGATAAACTCGTATGACATCTTGGATAACAGTAAAGCCGCTTTTGATTGTTCTGCGCTGGCAGCTGATAGTTACAATTGCTGTTGTTATTGCCTTAGCATTGCTGATTGATTTGCAAAGTGCGACATCAGCATTGCTCGGAGGAATGGTCAGTGTAATTTCTTCAACGGCATTTGCAATAATCGTTTCGCGTCACAAAGGCTATACAGCGGGCGGAACAATTCGAACAGCGTTACGAGCAGAAGCCGTTAAAATTTTCTTAACAGTAATTCTGCTTTGGATAGTGTTTAAGCTATATGATAACGTTAATGCATTTGCGTTTATTGGGACGTTTATTTTAACGGTGATAGTGCACAGCTTGGCATTATTCGTATCAGATAGCAAAAATATAGATCATAGTAATTAATAAAGAATTCGACCAGATAACAGGTAACGCATGGCAGCAGATACAGAGCTTACTCCAACAAAATATATCGATCATCACTTAACACATATGACAGTGCAAGTCCAGGAAGGTGCATTCTGGGCTTTGCATGTTGATACCTTGGTAACGTCAATTCTACTGGGCATACTGGGAATGGGGTCCGTTTGGCTGGTTGTGCGCAAGGCGACTCCAGGGGTGCCGAGCAAGCGTCAGGCTTTCGTTGAATTGATGATTGAGTTCATCGATAACGAGGTAAAAAATACTTTTCATGGAAACAGGCATGTGTTTGTCGCGCCAACAGCCTTGACAATTTTTGTCTGGGTACTGTTGATGAATACGATGGATATTATGCCTATCGATATTACCGCATGGGTTACTGAAAACGTATTTGGCCTGCATTACTGGAAGATAGTGCCGACAACGGATGTCAATACAACATTTGCACTTGCACTTTCAATCTGGTTTTTGATGATATTTTTCAGTGTGAAAGTCAAAGGATTGGGCGGTTGGATGCATGAGTTATTTTGTACGCCGTTCGGAAAGAATCCGTTGTTATGGATTTTGAATCTGCTTTTCAATTTTATTGAATATGTTTCCAAACCACTTTCACATTCGTTACGATT
This sequence comes from Nitrosomonas sp., assembly GCA_031316255.1. NCBI lineage: Bacteria > Pseudomonadati > Pseudomonadota > Betaproteobacteria > Nitrosomonadales > Nitrosomonadaceae > Nitrosomonas > Nitrosomonas sp. The sequence goes on from JALDQW010000001.1 coordinate 1,445,510, forward strand.
GTTCGGAAATATTTACGCGGGTGAAATTATTTTCTTGTTGATTGGTATGTGGGCCGCGACCGGTGTTGCGGGTGCATTTTTCGGAGCTATACTCGGTGCAGGCTGGGCTATCTTCCATATATTAATTGTGACACTGCAGGCATTTATTTTTATGATGCTGTCGGTGGTTTATATTTCTATGGCGCATGAATCGCATTAATTAACTTTTTTTGTAACAAAATCTTTAATCATAACTAAAGGAAATAGGCATGGAGAATTTAGAGTATTTGGCGTTGATTCAAGCATATACCGGAATCGGTATTGGTCTGATGATTGGATTGGGTGCTGCCGGTGCTTGTATCGGTGTGGGTGTAATGTGTAGTCGTTTCCTGGAAGGCGCTGCGCGACAGCCTGAAATGATTCCGACTTTACAAGGCAAGGTATTTTTGTTACTCGGTTTGACTGACGCGTCATTTATTATTGCAGTTGGTTTGGCAATGTTGTTTGCATTTGGTAATCCATTGTTGGCAGTTATTCAATAATTAATCTTTGTTTAGATCCAATATGGGTTGGTCATGAATATTAACTTTACATTAATTTCTCAGGCATTAGCTTTTTCAACATTTATCTGGTTTACAGTTAAGTTTGTTTGGCCACCATTATTACGTGCGATTGAAGAGCGTCAAAAAACAATTGCAGATGGTTTGGCAGCTGGTGAACGTGGGCGCCATGAGTTGGAATTGGCAAGTCATCGTTCCTCAGAAATTTTGAAAGAAGCAAAACAACAAGCATCTGAGATTATTCTCCAAGCTGAGAAACGCGCTTCTGAAATTGTGGAAGAGGCCAAAAATACAGCTAAAGAAGAAGGCGATCGAATCATTACAGGTGCGAAAGCAGAAATCGATCATGAGATTTTCAGTGCCAAAGAATCATTAAGACAGCACGCAGCAAGCCTTGCGATAGCAGGTGCGACTAAGATACTGCGTAAGGAAGTCGATGCTAATGTGCATGCTGAATTACTCGCATCAATTGAGGAAGATCTTAAATAATGGCTGAAGCAATTACAGTTGCGCGACCTTATGCTGAAGCAGTTTTTAAGCTGGCAGTCGCCAAGAATGCTTTAACAGAATGGTCTAGAATGCTGCAATTAGCAGCGGATATAGCACAGGATGGCCAAATAAGATCGCTTATTGGCAATCCGGTTGTGTCGGCTAAACAATTGGGTGAATTGCTGCTTGAGATCGGCAAAAGCAAATTTAATCAGGAAGGCCGCAACTTTTTGATGATGCTGGCAGAAAACAGCAGAATTAGTGTTCTTCCACAAATTAGCCAACTGTTTGAACAACTGAAAGCACAGCATGAAGGTGTACTCGAGGCAAATATCATTTCGGCTTTTCAAATGAATGACAGGCAACTTAGGAAATTGATAGCCGATCTTGAACATAAATTCAAAAGGAAAATAGTGGCTAAGGTTCAAGTTGATCCTGAATTGATAGGCGGAATTAAAGTCGAAATCGGCGATGAAATATTTGACGCTTCCATTCGCGGTAAACTAGAAGCAATGTCTAATGCCCTTAAAAGCTAGGAGTTAAAAGAAAATGCAGTTAAATCCGTCCGAAATCAGTGAACTGATTAGAAATAGGATAGAAGGACTTGCTGAAACAGCAGAAGTTCGTACACAAGGTACCATTGTTTCGGTAACAGACGGTATTGTCCGAATACATGGTTTATCAGATGTCATGCAAGGTGAGATGCTGGAGTTTCCGGGCAATACATATGGTTTGGCACTTAACCTGGAACGGGACTCAGTAGGTGCGGTTATTATGGGTTCATATGAACATATTTCAGAAGGTGATACGGTTAAATGTACCGGAAGAATTCTGGAAGTACCTGTTGGTGAGGGTTTGCTCGGTCGTGTAGTGAATTCGCTGGGACAACCTATTGATGGCAAGGGCCCCATTACTTCTGAAAAATCAGAACCTATTGAAAAGATTGCTCCGGGCGTGATTTGGCGTAAGTCAGTTGATCAGCCCGTGCAAACTGGCCTGAAATCGGTAGATTCGATGGTGCCGATTGGGCGTGGTCAGCGAGAATTGATTATCGGTGATCGTCAAACAGGCAAAACAGCGGTTGCGGTTGATGCGATTATTAACCAGAAAGGCCAGGATATGCTGTGTATTTACGTGGCAATTGGCCAGAAGGCTTCGTCTATTGCAAACGTTGTTCGTAAACTTGAAGAATTCGGTGCGATGGAATATACGATTGTGGTTGCAGCCACGGCATCTGAATCTGCGGCGATGCAATTTATTGCGCCATATTCTGGTTGCACAATGGGTGAATATTTCCGCGATATTGGGAAAGATGCACTGATTGTTTATGATGATTTGACCAAGCAGGCGTGGGCCTATCGTCAAATTTCACTGTTGTTGAGAAGACCGCCTGGTCGTGAGGCCTATCCAGGCGATGTGTTCTACTTACATTCACGCTTACTGGAAAGAGCCGCGAGAGTAAGTAAAGAGTATGTTGAGAAGGAAACAAATGGCGCAGTTAAGGGAAAAACGGGTTCGCTGACGGCATTGCCGATTATTGAAACCCAGGCAGGCGACGTAACCGCGTTCGTACCTACTAATGTGATTTCTATTACCGACGGCCAGATATTCTTGGAAACGGATTTGTTTAATGCAGGTATTCGGCCGGCAATTAATGCAGGTGTTTCAGTATCCCGAGTAGGCGGTGCTGCACAGACCAAGGTGATTAAGAAACTGGGCGGCGGTATACGATTGGCACTGGCCCAATATCGTGAATTAGCTGCATTTGCACAATTTGCATCTGACTTGGACGATGCGACTCGCAAGCAACTTGACCGTGGTAGAATGGCAACGGAATTGATGAAGCAACCGCAATATGCAACGCTGAGCGTTTCTGAAATGGCGCTAACCTTGTTTGCCATTAACAATGGTTATTTTGATGATGTGGAAGTCAATCGTGCATTGGCATTTGAGTCTGCTTTGAAAAGCTCTATCCGTAGTCAGCATGGCTCAATTTTGGAAAAAATTGAGAGCACCAAAGAGCTCGATTCAGAAACAGAAAAGCAATTGGTTGCTGCAATTGAAGAATTCAAAAAGAACGGAACATATTAAGCCATGGCAGGCAGCAGGGAAATACGTAATAAGATCAGAAGTGTAAAAAATACACAAAAAATTACACGGGCTATGGAAATGGTTGCTGCATCCAAGATGCGCAAAGCCCAGGATCGCATGAAAAAGGCCAGGCCCTATGGCGAGAAAATTCGAAATGTTGCAGCACATATGAGTGGAGCAAATACCGAATATCGCCATCCATTTCTGATTGAACGAGATACTGTCAAGCGTATTGGCATTATTGTTGTAACGTCAGATAAAGGACTGTGTGGTGGTTTGAATACCAATGTCCTTCGGCGCGCGTTGAATGAAATGAAGAAATGGCAGTCCGAAGGAGAGGAATTAGAGGTATGTTGTATTGGCAGTAAAGGCCTCGGCTTTATGTCAAGACTTAAGGCAAAAGTTATTTCCCAGGTTGTAGGACTTGGTGATACGCCGGATATGGAAAGTCTTATTGGTGCGGTAAAAGTGATTCTGGATGGCTATACCGAAGATCGATTTGATCGTGTGTATATCTTTTATAATCGTTTCATCAATACCATGAAACAAGAACCGGTAATGGAAAAACTGCTGCCATTAAGTAACGAAAAAATGCAGTCAGACAATGCCCAGGAAGAAAGCTCTGCAAAAGTAGCGGGCTGGGATTATATCTATGAGCCTGAAGCAAAACCGGTAATTGACGACATCATGGTGCGTTATGTCGAAGCATTGATTTATCAGGCGTTAACCGAAAACATGGCATCCGAACAATCAGCCAGGATGGTTGCGATGAAGGCTGCTTCCGATAATGCAGGCAATGTCATAGATGAATTGACGCTTATTTACAACAAGTCTCGACAAGCTGCAATTACTAAAGAGCTATCGGAAATTGTGAGCGGTGCAGCAGCAGTTTAAATATAAAAGTATTTAGGATAAAACGATGAGTCAAGGAAAAATTGTTCAGTGTATTGGTGCAGTGGTTGACGTGGAATTTGACCGTGAATCCATTCCAAAAGTTTATGATGCATTGGTGATGGAAGGTTCTGATCTAACATTGGAAGTCCAGCAGCAATTAGGTGATGGTGTGGTTCGTACAATTGCGCTGGGATCATCTGATGGATTGCGTCGTGGCATGATGGTTGAGAATACTGGTGCTGAAATCAGTGTTCCAGTTGGACCTAAAACACTGGGCCGGATTATGGATGTACTCGGTAGACCCATTGATGAAATGGGAGATATTGGATCTGAAAAATCAATGTCCATACATCGCGAAGCGCCGGCGTTTGATGAATTGTCTGCATCCACCGAATTACTTGAAACGGGTATTAAGGTGATTGATTTGATCTGCCCGTTCGCCAAAGGCGGTAAGGTCGGACTGTTCGGAGGTGCTGGTGTTGGTAAGACTGTGAACATGATGGAGTTGATCCGTAACATTGCGATTGAACACAGTGGATATTCTGTCTTTGCAGGTGTTGGTGAGCGTACCCGTGAAGGAAACGATTTCTATCATGAAATGAAGGATTCCAACGTACTGGACAAAGTTGCGCTGGTTTATGGGCAGATGAATGAGCCTCCAGGCAACCGGCTTAGAGTTGCACTGACCGGATTGACGATGGCGGAAGCTTTTCGCGATGAAGGACGTGATGTCTTGTTTTTTGTCGACAATATTTATCGTTATACGCTTGCCGGTACTGAGGTTTCTGCGCTTCTGGGTCGTATGCCTTCCGCTGTAGGTTATCAACCAACACTGGCAGAAGAAATGGGTCGATTGCAGGAGCGTATCACATCAACTAAAACAGGTTCTATTACTTCGATTCAAGCGGTATATGTTCCTGCTGATGACTTGACGGATCCATCACCCGCAACGACTTTTGGCCACTTGGATGCAACGGTTGTATTGTCACGTGATATTGCTTCGCTGGGTATTTATCCGGCCGTAGATCCACTTGATTCGACATCAAGACAGCTCGATCCGTTGATAGTTGGCGAAGAACATTACACTACGGCACGGGAAGTGCAGCAAACATTGCAACGTTATAAAGAATTAAGAGACATTATCGCTATTCTTGGGATGGATGAGCTATCAGCAGAAGATAAATTGGCTGTGAGTCGTGCACGAAAAATCCAAAGGTTTTTGTCTCAACCGTTTAACGTGGCTGAAGTATTTACAGGGTCGCCAGGAAAATATGTTCCACTGAAAGAAACGATTAAAGGTTTTAAAGGTATTGTGACAGGTGAATACGATGACCTTCCTGAACAGGCGTTTTATATGGTGGGTGGTATCGAAGAAGCAGTAGAAAAAGCAAAAAGTATTCAATAAAGAGTAAAGAGTGATGGGTACAGTTTTTCATCTGGATATTGTGAGTGCGGAAGAATCCATTTATTCGGGGCCAGTCGAGTTCTTAGTGGCACCCGCACAAATGGGAGAAGTCGGTATATATCCTCGGCATACGCCTATGCTGACAAGAATTAAGTCGGGCATGGTTCGAATTAAAGCGCAATTAAAAGAGGAAGAGCTCGTTTATGTATCGGGCGGCATGCTTGAAGTGCAGCCAGATGTGGTTACTATTCTCGCAGATACAGCGATCCGAAGTCATGATCTGGATGAAGCAAAAGCGATTGAAGCCAAACGTATTGCGGAAGAAGCAATGAAAGACCGGGCTTCTGAATTAGATTATGCAAGAGCGCAGGCCGAGCTGATGGAGGCTGTATCGCAGTTGGCAGCTATTGAGAAATTAAGAAAACGCAGACATTAGTACAATATTCAAGAATAATTAAAAGGGCGACAATAAATCATGTCGCCCTTTTTTATGAATCTAGATTTTGGTTTTGTGATTATTTAACGATGAAGCGATTCATGAGTGTTTCTTTTCGAAGCGTTTGATATAAATAATTGGTGTATTTCCATGTAAAATTGGTTTCTAGAAAGCAGTAGAAATTCGTAAAACAAGATGTGTTTCTATTTTTGTGATTGATAAAATATATTCAATAGCGGGAATTTGTAGAACTTGGAATAAATTTTTAAGTGATAGAATTTCAAATGGCATCTAAACTGAATATCGTAATTCTGGCTGCAGGTCAAGGCAAGCGCATGTGCTCGGCATTACCCAAGGTACTGCACCCACTTGCTGGAAAACCATTGCTATCGCATGTTGTCGATTTGGCAAGAAATTTATCACCAGAGCAGATTTGCATCGTTATCGGACATGGCGGTGAACGTGTAAAGGATTCTATACAAGATCCAGATCTAACTTGGGTAAAACAAGAACCCCAACTGGGAACAGGTCATGCATTATTACAAGCGAAGTCTTACTTAGGTTGCAATGGTAAGACGCTGGTTTTGTATGGAGATGTACCACTGGTCAGTTTAGAAACACTGAACCGGCTCATCGAAGTTTCATCGGATAATACCTGTGGCATTTTAACGGCTGTTCTCCAGAATCCGTATGGATATGGCCGAATTATCCGTGATCGAAATACGAATGCTATTAAAGGTATTGTCGAACAAAAGGATGCTACCGAATCACAAAAAACCATTAATGAGGTTAATACCGGAATCATGGTCATTCCGAATAATTATCTGCACAAGTGGTTGCCAAGTTTGGAAAATAAAAATGCCCAGGGGGAGTATTATCTGACGGACATCGTTAAAATGGCTGTCGATCAGAATGTTTCAGTTGTCTCTTCAAATGCACAGCATGACTGGGAAATTCTGGGTGTCAATAGTAAATTACAGTTGGCGCAACTGGAGCGTATCTACCAGCAAGAAAATGCAAAAAAACTACTTGATAACGGTGTTATGCTGTTTGATCCATCTCGCATTGATGTTCGCGGCGAACTGATCTGTGGCCATGATGTTGAGATTGACATCAATTGCGTATTTGAAGGTTTGGTAACATTAGGAGATGGCGTTAAGGTCAAGGCAAACTGTATTTTGAAAGATGTTACAGTTTCTGAAGGAACTGTCATTCAGCCATTTAGCCATATTGAAAATTCACAAATAGGCGCCAATTGCAAAATTGGCCCCTATTCAAGAATACGGCCGGAAACTCAGCTGATCGACAATGTGCATATCGGCAATTTTGTTGAAGTAAAAAAAAGCCGGATTGCATCGGGAAGTAAAGTCAATCACTTGAGTTATATTGGCGATACGATAATCGGTCAAAATGTCAATATTGGTGCGGGTACCATAACCTGTAATTATGATGGCGCATATAAACATCAAACAATCATCGAAGATAATGTATTTGTTGGTTCTGATACACAACTTGTTGCGCCTGTCAAAGTATCGCATGGTTCAACAATAGGCGCCGGTTCTACAATAACCAAGGATACACCTGAAAATGAATTGTCATTATCACGGTCGAAACAAGTCAGTATAACCGGATGGAAGCGTCCGTCAAAAACATAAAATTATCCAAAATTTGAATTAACCTCTGAAGCAAGGAAACATAAAATGTGTGGAATTGTGGGTGCTGTTGCAAAAAATAATGTGGTTCCGGTATTGCTAGAAGGCTTGTTGCGACTGGAATATAGAGGCTACGACTCTGCTGGTTTGGTCATTACCAATAACGGATTGCAGCGTCTGCGTACAACTGGACGGGTTGCAGAGCTGGAAAAGAAGGCTGCTGAACAAAAAACCAATGGATTGGCAGGGATTGCACATACACGATGGGCGACACATGGTGAACCATCCGAACGTAATGCGCATCCGCATTTATCTGGCAAAGAATCAAAGATTGCTGTCGTTCATAATGGCATCATCGAGAATCATGAGGCCATGCGTAAACAACTACAAGCTGAGGGTTATCAGTTTGAATCGGATACGGATACCGAAGTGATTGCGCACCTGATTGCGTCTAAACTTAAAAATACAACCGGCTTGCTAAATGCGGTTTGTTTGTCGATATCTGAATTGCAAGGCGCTTATGCTATTGCAGTTATGGAAGAAGCATATCCTGACCGACTTGTGGTCGCTCGAAAAGGTGCCCCGTTGTTGTTGGGATTGGGTGAAGACGGAATGTACGCAGCTTCAGATGCTTCTGCTTTATTGAAAACTACCCGCAATATGGTATATCTCGAAGAAGGTGATGTCGCTGAACTTTATCAGGACCACTATCGTATCTTCGATTGCACGGATGGCTGTATTGGTGAGGAAATTAAACGTCCCGTTCATCAGAGTGATCTGACCAGCGATGCAATTGATATGGGTCCCTATGATCACTTCATGCAAAAAGAGATATTTGAGCAACCCGGCGCAGTAGCGAATACACTGGAAATGGTGTTTAACGCGCAATCCATATCACCCGGATTGTTTGGCAGTTCAGCAGAACAGATTTTCTCGCAAACGGACAGTGTGCTCATTCTTGCGTGTGGCACCAGTTATCATGCGGGACTCGTGGCGCGATACTGGATGGAATCCGTTGCCGGAATACCTTGCGCCGTGGAAATTGCCAGTGAATATCGTTATCGGGATCCGGTTGCAGATCCTCGAACACTGGTAGTGGGTATTTCCCAGTCTGGTGAAACCGCAGATACGCTGGCTGCAATGAATTATGCGAAAGAGTTGGGTCATAAAAATAGTCTGGCTATATGTAACGTGGCGGAAAGTGCCCTGATCAGACAAACAGATTTGCGTTTTCTCACGCGCGCCGGGCCTGAAATAGGGGTTGCATCGACAAAAGCGTTTACTACACAGCTTGCATCCTTGCTGTTATTGGCTATTTTGATGGCGAAGCTACGAAATAAACTATCGGTAGAAAAAGAACAGGAAATGATTGCCGCATTAAGGCATTTGCCCGCAGCATTGCAATCTTCGTTACAGATAGAACCCGAAGTACAGGAATGGTCGGAACGTTTCTCGGAAAAACGCCATGCGCTGTTTCTGGGTCGTGGCGTTCACTACCCAATAGCAATGGAAGGTGCGCTCAAACTTAAAGAAATATCGTATATTCACGCAGAAGCATATGCTTCTGGCGAACTAAAACATGGCCCACTGGCTTTGGTGGACAGGGAAATGCCGGTTGTCGCAATCGCGCCAAACGATCAACTGCTGGGCAAGCTTAAATCCAACCTGCAGGAAGTGAATGCCCGCGGTGGCGAATTATATGTTTTTGCTGATGCGGACACACAGATTGAAGAAAACGAAAGTCTTCACGTTATCCGGCTCGCTGAGCATGCCGGCATCTTGAGTCCGATTCTGCACACTATTCCATTACAGTTACTGGCTTATCATGTGGCGCTTGTGAAGGGTACCGATGTCGATAAACCCCGAAACCTGGCGAAAGCGGTAACAGTGGAATAATCAGCCTGGCTTTGAGCAATTCATTGGTTTGTTTCTGGATTGAAGGATTAATTCTGGTTACGTATGATATACCTTTATCCCTGCAAGACAGGGTGGTAAGATAGGCGCACCTTAAATAAGAGATAGAATCCAATGGCAGGTCATAGTAAATGGGCTAATATTAAGCACAAAAAGGCTGCGCAAGACGCCAAGCGCGGCAAGATTTTTACCCGGCTCATTAAAGAAATTACCGTTGCGACCCGTATGGGTGGCGCTGATCCCGACAGTAATCCGCGTTTGCGGTTGGCGATGGACAAAGCATTTGGTCAGAATATGCCTAAAGATAATGTTGAGCGCGCCATTAAACGGGGTAGTGGCGATCTGGAAGGCGTTAATTACGAAGAAATCCGTTATGAAGGCTATGGTATTTCAGGGGCGGCTGTGATGGTAGATTGTATGACGGATAACCGTATACGTACTGTTGCAGATGTACGTCATGCTTTTAGTAAATTTGGCGGCAATCTTGGAACAGATGGTTCGGTTGCTTTTTTATTCAAGTATTGCGGACAATTTGTATTTGCACCGGGTACCAATGAAGAAAAACTGATGGATGCCGCACTTGAGGCTGGCGCTGAAGATGTCATCAATAATGATGACGGAAGTATAGAAATCATTACCGCACCCGATGAATTCGTTACCGCTAAGGAAGCTTTGGAAAAAGCTAATTTTACGGCCGAGTTTGCTGAAGTGACCATGAAGCCGACCAATGAAACGGTTCTGACGGGTGACGATGCGGTCAAAATGCAGAAACTTCTGGATGCACTTGAAAATTTGGATGATGTACAGGCTGTTTATACGACGGCTGTGCTCGATGAATAAATTCTAATTCATAAAGGTATTCAAATTCGTATTCTAGGTATAGATCCTGGATTGCGTATCACCGGATTTGGTGTCATCGATCAGAATGCACATCAACTCGCCTATATTGGTAGTGGATGTGTGAAGACATCGGAAGGTACGCTGCCCCATCGGCTCAAGTTGATCCTGGATAACTTGCGCGAAATTATTCTGCAGTATCGCCCTGATCAGGTTGCCATAGAAAAAGTTTTTGTTAATGTCAATCCGAAGTCGACACTGTTGCTGGGACAGGCGAGAGGTGCGGCTATTTGTGCGGCTGTTCTTCATAATCTCGAAGTTGCGGAATATACTGCATTGCAAATCAAACAGGCTGTCGTAGGAAATGGTCATGCCCACAAGAATCAGGTTCAGGCAATGGTCATGCATTTATTAAGCTTGTCAACAAGTCCCGCTAAGGACGCTGCTGATGCGCTGGCTTGCGCGATATGTCATGCACATGGCAGCATCGGGTTAGGAAAAATTTCAACAATGGGTCTGCGTATGAAACGGGGAAGATTGGTTTGATTGGTCGCCTGAAGGGTATTTTGCTGGAAAAACAGCCACCGCAAGTGTTGCTGGATGTGCAGGGTATCGGTTATGAAATTGACGTTCCCATGAGCACATTCTTTGACCTTCCGGCTATCGGGGAGCAAACAACGCTATTTACACATCTTCTGGTTCGCGAAGATGCGCATTTGTTGTTTGGTTTTGCAACCGAGATTGAACGTCAGGCATTTCGCCAGCTGGTCAAAATATCGGGTGTCGGTGCGAGAACTGCGTTGGCATTATTGTCCGGTATGAGTGTGACGGATCTGCAGCATGCCGTTAAATCGGATGACAGCTCGCGGCTTGTCAGAATTCCGGGTATCGGCAAAAAAACGGCGGAACGCCTTTTATTGGAACTACGTGACAAACTGAGTGCCACAGAAATGCGCTCGACGACTGCGTTAGCGGTTTCTGACCAAACCGGAGACATTACCAATGCGCTCATGTCTTTGGGCTATAATGCAAAAGAGGCTAATTGGGCTGTCAAGCAAATACCGGTTGAAACAACCGTGGCTGATGGCATTCGACAGGCCTTGCAGCGATTGTCCAAGGATAAGTAAACACCGTTCGCAATGATTGAAACTGATCGATTGATAAATGCCACAACTGCATCTTCCCAGGAAGAAGTGTTGGAACGCGCCTTGCGGCCGAAGCAACTGGATGAATATGTCGGGCAGGAAAAAATCCGCGGCCAGTTACAGATTTTTATCGAAGCAGCACGGCGCCGCCAAGAGGCGCTGGATCATGTGCTGTTATTCGGTCCACCGGGACTCGGTAAAACAACACTGGCGCATATTATCGCCAGAGAAATGAGCGTTAACTTACGCCATACTTCAGGGCCAGTACTTGAACGGGCGGGTGATCTTGCAGCCCTGTTGACAAATCTGGAGCCGCATGATGTCTTGTTTGTCGACGAGATTCACCGTTTGTCTCCTATAGTCGAAGAAATATTATACCCTGCGTTGGAAGACTACCAGCTTGATATTATGATCGGCGAAGGACCTGCAGCACGTTCTGTTAAGCTGGACCTGCCGCCGTTTACATTGGTGGGTGCAACCACGCGTGCGGGCATGCTGACAAATCCATTGCGTGACCGTTTCGGAATTGTATCAAGACTGGAATTTTATACAGCTGCGGAACTGAGCAAGATTGTTGTGCGCTCAGCTGGGTTATTGAATGTTGAGATAACGCAGGACGGCGCGATGGAAATCGCACGCAGATCACGTGGTACGCCGCGCATTGCCAATCGTCTGTTGCGCCGGGTGCGCGACTACGCTGAAGTCAAGTCAAATGGACAAGTAACGCGTCAAGTCGCCGATGCGGGCTTGAGCATGCTTGATGTCGATGCAATCGGTCTGGATATCATGGATAGAAAGTTGTTATTGTCTGTACTGGAAAAATTTAACGGTGGTCCTGTCGGTGTGGATAATCTCGCTGCAGCAATCGGTGAAGAGCGTGACACTATTGAAGATGTACTGGAACCTTATCTGATTCAACAGGGATTCCTGAAACGCACGCCGCGCGGGCGCATGGCGACAATCATTGCTTACCGGCATTTTGGTGTGGCCTTGCCGAGGAATGGTTTGCAGGGGGAGCTGTGGGAAGAATAAAATCATTTGTTGGCCGAAATTAATTAAAATTCTGAATTATGCAAGTTCAAACATTACGTCTCATTATCGCGGTATTGATGACAATCGTCGTCATGCTGTATTTTCATACCAACCGCGAACAGAAGTTTTATAGCACAACCGCAGAACCAGCAGCTGCGCAAATTCTGAAAGAAATCTCGACCTGGGAGAAAGAACCCTTGTTAAGACATCTGGCGCCCGAAGCCAAACAAACCATCACCGATGAACAAATGGACCAATTACTCGATCACTACCGCAGTTTTGGCCGATTTTATTCCATTGATGAGCTGGATTTCTCGCGGACAGCGAGTGCCTTTTCGTTATTTGGCGAGAAGCGAATCAACTACTCCGGTGTGGCCGATTATTCAAGCGGGCCTGTCAATGTCAACATCACCCTGGTAGAACGGGGCGGTTATTTTCTGGTATACAATTTTACTTTGGGCAGAGCACAGGAAAATAAATCATGGCTTTTTTGAATGGCCAACCCTATTAAGATTACAACTCTTTCTTTTTACCACTGCTGTCTTGTTAACTTTTCATGTCTCGAAACAAATTTTAGAACATGGGAAAGGATTGTATTACAATGTACTTGGCCTTGTTCTCAATCTTATTCAATAAGTTATCGAAAATCCTATTGTGACAATTTTGGTTGAACCGGGTCTCTTCATGTATCAGTTAGCGGGATAGCAGTGATATGATATACGAAATATCTACATTGTTTTAATTTCTCCTTGCTTCATAATATATGTGACTGTTTCATTGTTTCCTCCTGGGCTTTTTTCATGTAGGTAAACACAACATATTTCACCTTTTTTTTCTGCTTTGTAAGTACCACCTGAAGTATGCACTTCTCCATTGCTGTCACTAATTTTCCTAAAACTGCCATCATTTTCCCGCTTGAAAATATGGCATTTGCCTGTGGCATCTTTTTCAACTTTATAAGCTGTCATTGTATTCTCCTGTTTAAAAGTTTAAAGTTATTCTTGCAAAAAAAGTCCTCTCCGGAATGAATCGTGGGTTTACAGATTCTGATAACTGGAAGTTGATACTTCTATAGTAAAAATTCTGATTGAGTAAATTTCTGGCCTCCAAACTTAATATACCTTTTCGTTTAGGTAATCTGAATCCGACAAATGCATCTAATAAAAAAAAGTTGTCGATACCAGAATTATCTTTTATGGGAATTCTCTCTTTTTTATGGTTATTTTCGTCAATATCACCTAATCGCGTCAAATCCTGTCGTACGAATGTGCCAGTCATACCGGAGAAAATACCCGTCGGATGAAAAAATTCCATACTGATTGGTGCTATAAGCGTCTGAATACGTACAGGATCTGTTGAAAGCAAGGCAGCAAATTCATCTCTTCGCTTATATTGTTCATACTGCAACTCTCCTTTAATAGTCCAAAATTTGTGTGGCATCCAATAAATATATGCTCGATATAGATGCTCTTTTTGTTTTATTGTCGCTTCGTTTTCTTTATCAGGTTCATCGTCAAGAAAAACGGTTGACGGTACATTCAAGATACGTTTGGTGGCTTCGATGCCGGTATACAATGCATGATTAATGTAATAATCCAGTCCTATACCCGTACGTTCTGTGCGCGTACCGTTAACATCGTCAAAAAACTGGTTAAATCCGGCTATCTGCGTCGGTTCAAGTGTCTGTTGTGCAATCAAGTGCGATTTGGTAGTTCTGAACCATGCGCCTCGTAAACGTAAATTGTCGAGTAGATTCCACTGTAAGCCAAATTTAGGATTTACCCTGTCACTTCTGTTTTTTTCTGTGACGTTTAGAGTGCTGCTAAAATTATCGTAGCTTAAGCCTAATGTCAGATTAAGATCACGCCAATAATTAATATTGGTGTATGCATACAAATTCTCACGATCCATATATTTATAAGGAATTTGCTTTTGTGAATCATTTGTAATCCAGCTAAATCGATAGATGCTACCACCGGCAATTGTATTGAAATATTCATGACGGAGTTGGTGTTGCGCCTCAAATTGGAACCCCTCATTCTTTAAAGTAGTTGAATTTAATTTTTCGAGGCGGTCAATATACTTTCCCGAAAAAATCAAATCCTGATCGGGTGTTAACTCATACTTGGCGCCAATGCGTGCGACATCTTCTTTTATCTTGCGACGTGTTTCTTCACGAAAAATTTTATTTAAACCAAGATTTTTTCCTTCAAAGTCCAATAACAAATCGCCATGCTTGGTTTCACGTGTCCTGACCTCAGCTTGAACATTAAGCTTGGGTGTAAAGGCATGCTGAATGAACGCATTGAGTACATCATGATTTTGATCATTGTTTTTTCTGAATCCATCGCTTTGGTAATGAAATTGTCCGAAGCTGACAGAGGTTTTTTCATATAACTGGGAATAGACTATTTCGTTACCGAAGGTGCTGTTGCTGCCCACAATCCCGGATGCAACCAGTTGCGGACGGTTGCGTTCCATCAGTGGCGCGAATTCATTAAATCCGACCGCGGTTGGTCCGGTATTGGTGATAATGTTCAAGTCGGCAACGGCGAGTTGCGGCTGTACCGGATTGGTGTTGATTGGCTGCAGCAGTTGTGCCTGCAATAATTCACTGACACGGGCAATTTCATGGCGCGGGATGTTGACATAAATATCCGACAGAAAGCGATGTGCCGAATGATTGGATGGATCAATACTTAGAGACTGCGCCGTTTGCATGATTGCGCGTTTCTCAAAACCCAGATTGTCGAAAATGCGTGACAGGCTGGAACCACGCGCGGCTTCATCCTGGTCCAGTAATAATCTGGAGCGATAAACCGCGCGATTGTCGTTCAATTCGATTGATTTCTGGATGTCACGAAGCGCTTCAATAGGTCTGTTTTGTGTTTGCTTTTGTATGGCATCGTAAAACCAGGGGGTTGGATCATTGGGATCGCGATCCTTGGCCATGCCAAATTGCGTACTGGACAGGGAATAGCGTTTTTCTTCAAAGTAGGCCTTGCCCAGATAGCTGCGGATCAGAGAACTGGCCGGATCCAGAATGGCGGCAATTTCAAGCTCTATACGCCCGGCCTCAAGTTGACCTTCACGGATTAAAGCCAGACCCAGGCCGAGGCGTGGCATTGGATCGGACTGGTCAAGTTCGATTGCCCGGTTAAAAGTCTGTTTTGCCCTTTTTGTATTAATTTTCGTCAGATAGGCAAATCCCAGAACAGTTTGGGTTCTGGCAATTTCCGGATTCAATCTGACGGCTTCCGTGGCGGCATCCAGCGCCAGATCAATTTCGTTTTCTGACATGTGTAACTCTGCCAGCCGCGCCCAAATCAATGCATTTCGTGGATCAAGCTTGGCTGCCTGTTGCACGTTGGCCAGCGTTTCTTCAATTTCAAAATGCGCTTGTTGAACAAACGAGAGCGCCAGTTTTGCCGCAGCCGAATTTGTATCCAGGATTACAGCAGTTTGTGCGAATTCGAGTGCCTGCGCCTTGTCATTTTGCGTCAGTGCAATAATTGCGCTTAATGCATGGGCATCGCTGTTTGCAGAATCCGATTGCAGAATCTGCGCTATGATTTCTTCAGCGCCGTCAACGCTGCCTAGCGCGAGCAGGCGCGCGGATTCTGCAATTTCGATAGCGGTATGGTGTTTGTCTTTTCGGTTGTCCAGCCAGTATTCAATTATCGTCGGATAATGTAACGTCCACTGAACCGCATCGATCGGGTTGAGGATGATTTCTTTCCGGGGTGGCTGGTTCTTGTACGCGACAGCTTTTTCATGACTTTCCAGGGCAATGTGGCCAAAGGGGTTTTGAGCGGTTACCCGGCCCTCAAAAACAACCAGCTGTGTGTGCAATTCATTCACGCCAACAAAGAATTCCGTGCCTTCCACGCCCGCATTCATAAATGGCGTTCTGACATTAAAAGGTTTGGGAGTTCGGGTAATGATATGCATCGCGCCTTTGATCAAATCCATTAATGACGTGGTTTTATTTTCCTGGGTTTCCGGAAAAGTAATCGTTGTTTTTTGGTCCAGTCGCAACATACTGTCGTTCACTAGCCGTAGCGCCGCACGGCTGTGTTTGCGCACACGCAAGTGATCTCCGGTGCAAAGTTGCGTATTCAGTTCGACGGGAAGCCATGTGCTTTCCCGCATTCTTCGCACTTCAACAGTGCCTTGTATAGAAACGACTTGCGCTGCTGCAAAGTGGCAGACTTGCGCTGCTTGCGCGCTACGTGCAAATAAAAACTGTGCCAGCATGAGAAAAAGCACTGCCGAGACAGAGAGTGTTAACAAGCTTGTCCGCTTGATTGAGCACCATAGCATATTTGTTATCCGCAATACATGCATCATTACATATTGTTAAACTGAAAACGCAATTTTTCTCCATCTGACGTGATGAACATTAATTTAACAATAATGCTAATGCTAGCATATTCATTTAAAAAGTTATTGATTTTGTTCGGTTTCAATTTTTTACCATAAAAATGATTTGCCGGATGTGAGAAATTCCACATATAAACAATAGTAAGTTGATTAGGATTGGAATGTGCTATAAATTGTCAAATGAGGGTCGATCAGTACAAAGAGTCAATGATTACGTACCGCAACAAGTTGTCCGATAATGAAAAACTTGTTCAATCGAGCAGATTTCTGGCTAAATATTAATGCAAATCAATCCATCCAAAAGGGGGTAGTCCATGTTAGCAGCATCACATCTTGCCAAACTCGGCGTTACCGTTCCACAGGCATTGAAGTTTCTGGTTACAAATGTTGAGCGACCGGAAACAATTTTCAATGTGGCTTCTCAATATGCGATTACAACGCAAATGCTGGGCGAAATAACCCATCTTTCTCCAGACATTATCAGCGATTATTTTGCGGATTTTGGGTTGGATTCCAGTGAACTGGACGATACCAGTATTTTGGTGAATGCCGATTTGGGCGCTTTCAGTCAATTTGTCAGTTTCAACAAAAACGATGAAGCATATGCTGACAATGTGGATAATATTTCAGAAGCGTTGTCGACGGACTCCCTGAGAGAGTTTGTTCAACCGCTTTTGAATGACCCGGCGTCATATGACTCAGTTTTCGGGCCGCAATTTCCATTTCAAGCGAATGACGGTGTTTATGATGCGGAAGAACTGGGTGTCGATTTGGGCATTGAAGTCCCGGCTACGAATGAAAGCATAGAGTCGTTGTTTTACGGTTCCTTGATCAACATGTTTTCCGCATTTGACCAAACGGAATTAACACCGATTGTTCAATTCCCAGTCAATGATAGAAATACAGAGGATTTTAAGACATTTGTGTTGGAAGCATTTAACGATGTGCCAGAAGTTGTACTCTGGCCAGCTGATGTGATGGTCAGGCTGGTGGTGAATGAAGCGGTTATTCAGATCAATGACTTGGTGGAAGACAGTTCGATTGTCGGGGTGCTGGATCATAGTTTTTTGGGGGTGGCTGTCGGGTAAAGTTTATCTTGATGTCAAGAGTAACTTTTTATTCTCATAATAATCTTGTGTACTGATGCATCCAGATTTTATTTAAATTTCCGGATATTCCTGATGCGTTTATCCGGCAATTTTGTATAAATATCCGCGTTTATTCTTTTGTTTCATGCTTTGCCTGTTTCACTGAGTAACGCCTTTACATCGCGGCTTTGGTGTATGACACGGGAAATAACTATAAAGTCTTTTTCCTGTCTGTAAAAAATAACGTGGCTAACACATATTCAAACCAAAAATACCCTTCTCTTATACTGTCGCAGCGACGACCCAGAAGAGGGTTTTCTGCAAGTAATCCGAATTTTTTATCCAGATCGTTTAAATAATTCCGGCGTTGATCCTTGCTCCATTTACGTTGCGTATAACGGCCAATCTTGCGAATATCTTCCCGCACTTCTTTTGAAACCTTAAAGCGCATCACTCTTTTTCATCAAGTTCACGCTGTATCGCTTCGATGTCGTAGTCCTCGGCAATGCCGCTTTCCTCGCCTTTGACAAGCGCCGCGCGTAATACCTCCAGTCTAGTTTCTTCCTGTTCCAGAAGTCTGAGTCTTGCGCGCACGGCATCACTTACTGAAGCATAGCGCCCCGCCTTTGTCCGTTCATCAACAAAAGTCTCAAAATGATCGCCAAGCGAAACACTGGTATTTTTGGCCATTTCCTAGCCTTTTCAAAATTTTATTCACTAATAATTTACCAAAGATTGATATGCATGCCAAGAAAATAATCGGGAAATATGGCCAAAGAGGGTTTACACAGCAAGGTAGCCTGGATAAGTTTACACCATCCAGGATTGTCTTATCAGATGCAAAAAACGATATTTATTGAGAGTTTTGCAAAACTCACTGGAGATTTATAAACTATGCCGTAACACAATATCGTACGTTAAGCGATTGATTGGTTGTATATGAATCTTTTTCAAATAACCCCACGAAGCGCAGAAAAACACTTTTTTTAAATGGAGTGAATGATATTCCTGGATGGCGTAGCCTTATCCAGGCTACTCGCTAGTTATGAACCTGCATGCTGTCGTCTATTCATCTCAAGACGAAATTATTATTTGACAAGTTAAATAGTTTGATGAATTTCTGAGTGAACTCTTTTTATTACCTATACAACCAGTGGTAATAAATTGTGGTTGTATAGGTAAAGCTTGTAATGATTATTTTTCTATTTCCATATCAAACAGTAATCTGTATATTGTGAACCTCCTTGAGGGCCATTATATCCTCCATATAACCATCTTACGCAATTTGGATTTTTGACAAATGGGATTATCATTGCTGTAGCATTGTACTCGTTTGTTGGGGTTGGGTCTTGGCCTGGTTGAAGGTTTTCTCGTTTAACAATAAACTTATTGCCTTTCTTATTGGATTGTTCAATATCTAATAGCAATTGAGAAGAATTTCCTTCTGAATCAATAAGAACAACTATTGTTACGTCTTTTAAGTTTGCTTTTTTTGCCTGGCTTATCAATTCATTCGCAACTACAGGATTGTTTATTTCATCAAGTCGGCAATGCGGATTTGGAGTGTTTTTTCCGCATGGTTTTGGATTGGAAAAAATAAGTTTATCTTCAACATGAGAAATTATGTCTTCTTTTATTTCTCGTTCGACTTTCTCGATTATATTTTCATGATCGTTTTTCTCACTTTGACAACCTACAATACTTAATATTACAAAAAAAAGAATCAAGACTTTCATTATTAGCTCCATCTAGAAGTTTAAAGTTAATCGCGCAAAAAAAGTGCGACGGGGTGTAAATCGTGTATTCGTGATTTCAGATTGCTGAAAGTTTATATTTCTATAAGAGAATTCTTCATTGAGAAGATTCTTGCCCTCTAAACTAATTATTCCCATTCTATTGGGCATCCGAAAACCAATAACAGCATCAACCATGAAAAAGTCACTAATACCCGAGTTTTTCTCAGTTGTGAAATTTTCAAAACGTTCTATATCCTGTCGAACAAATGCACCTGATAATGCAGCAAAAACACCAGATGGATTAAAGTAATTGATGCTGGTAGGTATTATTAATGTACTAATTTCAATTGGTAAATTATTGTTGATGATTATTGCGCGATCGAATGTTTCGAATTGTGGTTCACTTTTGATAGTCCAATTTGTATTTGGAATCAGATACAAATATGCTCGATAAAGGTTTTCTTTTTGTTGTTCGACTGTAACTGGCGCATCTTTTAGATCAAAAGCATCAGAAAAATTTGGAACATCAAGTTCACGCCTTGATATTTCAATACCACCATAAATATTTTTATTTAAAAATGTATCAAGTCCGATTCCGATGCGGTGTGCCTTTGTTCCATTCACATCGTCAAAGAACTGGTTAAATCCGGCAACCTGAGTAGGTTCTAGTGTTTGATTTGTTACTAAAGCTGATTTGATCGTTTCAAACCAAGCAAATCTAAGCCTTAAATTCTGAGTAAAATCCCACTGTAATCCAAATTTTGGGTTGGGTTTATTAATTTTATATCTACCTTCGCCAGCTTCAAAACTGGTGTAACTTACACCAAAAGTCCAATTCATATTTGGTAGAAAATTAAGATTTGTGTAAATGTAACCATTATTTCGTTTTCTATTAAAACCAGGACGTGAAGTGATTAATTGTTCGTTCGTATTTAGGAATTCTGTAAACTGTGTGAGTTTTACGTCAGCATTATATGTACCACCACCCGCAATTAAGTTTAGCCGATTATCTTTAAATAAATACTGAGTTTCTATTAAATAAGCATTATCTTTAAAAACTCTGCCAGTGGAGATACTCCCCAATTCCGGTATTTCTGGGGCTCCTGGTATAGGAGGGACAATAAAACTATTATCATCTTTACGATTTATATAACTTGCAGAGAAAATAAGATCTTGTTTTTGCGAAATGTTATACCGTCCTCCAATACGTGCTGTATCTTGTGTTAATTTCCTGCGTTTAGTTGAGTCAAAATCATCAAGATCAAAATTTAACAGCAAATCTCCATGCTCTGTTTCTCTTTTACGTACTTCAGCTTGGATGTTCAATTTGGATGTAATTGCATACTGCATAAAAGCATTATAAATATTATGTCGCAGATCGTTGTTTGCGCGAAACCCATTAGTGTCATAATGATACTGTCCAACACTGATTGAAGCGCGATCATAAAGTGCCGATGCGACAACTTCATCTCCGATAGTGCTATTGCTTCCCACAATACCTGAAGCCACGAGTTGTGCCCGATTACGTTCAACCAAAGATGCAAATTCATTAAAACCTGTTTCGGCGGGACCTGTATTGGTGATAACATTTAAATCAGCGACTGCAAGATGTGGTTGCACCGGATTCACATTTATAGGTTGCAATAATTGTGCTTGCAGCAACTCGCTTACTCGAGCAATTTCGTGACGCGGAATATTGGTGTACGCATCCGATAGAAATCTGTGCGCTGAGTGATTGGCTGGATCAAAGCTCAGTGACTTGGCTGTTTCCATCAAGGCTCGTTTTTCAAACCCAAGATTGTCGTAGATGCGTGCGAGACTCGAACCACGTCCGGCCTGGTCCTGATCGAGCAGCAGTCTGGAACGGTAGACAGCGCGGTTGTCGTTCAATTCGATCGATTTCTGGATATCCTTGAGTGCTTCAACAGGGCGGTTCTGTGTTTGTTTCTGAATGGCGTCATAAAACCACGGCGTGGGATCGAGCGGATCGCGCTCTTTGGCGAGTTCGAATTGTGTTTCTGCAGTAGAGTAACGTTTTTCTTCGAAATACGCTTTGCCCAAATAGCTGCGGATCAGTGAATTACCGGGATCGAGGCTGGCGGCGATTTCGAGTTCGATGCGGCCTGCTTCAAGCTGGCCTTCACGGATAAGTGCGAGTCCAAGGCCGAGCCTTGGCATGGGATCTGCCTGATCAAGCAGAATCGCTTCATGAAAGATCGATTTGGCGTCCGTCGTATTGATTTGCAGCAGATACGCAAAACCCAATACGGTTTGTGTCTTGGCGACAGTCGGATTCAGGTTGACCGCTTCCTGTGCAGATTCCAGTGCCTGTTCGAGTTTGCCGACGGACATTTGCAGTTCAGCCAGCCGCGCCCAGATCAGTGCATTTTGTGGATCAAGTACAACGGCCTGTTTGACGCTGGCAAGTGCGGCATCGATGTCAAATGCAGCCTGTTGCGCGTAAGATAGTGCGAGCCATGCTGGTACGGATAACTTATCGAATTCTATTGACTGGATTGCCAGTTCAAGTGCTTTTTCCTTGTCATTCTGAACCACGGCGATAATTGATTGTAATGCCATGGCGTTACTGTTATCCGGATCGGCGGTTAAGATTCTGTCTATAATGGCTTTGGCTTCATCGGCTTGTCCGACAGATAACAAGTATTCTGCTTCATGCAGTTGGTTATCGAAACTTACGTTGCCCGGACCCCGGTGGTAGCCGATGATTGCCGGATAATAAAGCGCCCATTGCACGGCATCCAGCGGCCTGACGATTGTTTCTTTAATAGGCGCCCGGTTTTGATAGGCAATGGCTGCTTCGTGATCAGTGAGTTGCAAACTACCCTGATCATTGCTGGCCAGAACGCGGCCTTCATAGATAACAACGCGGGCATGATCCGTTTCAACACCAACGAAAAATTCCGTGCCTTCTACGCTTGCATTCAGAAAAGGCGTTCTGACTTTAAACGGTTGGGGTGTGCGCGTGATGATATGGATTGCGCCTTTGATCAGGTCGATCAATGAAGTGGCTTTTTTTTCTTCAGTCTGGGGAATGGTAATCGCGGTTCTCTGGTCGAGGCGCATCAGACTTTCATTGTTAAGCCGTATCGCAGCGCGGCTGTGTTTGCGCACGCGTAATGAATCCCCCGCGCAAAGATGCGTATCAAGATCTGCGGGTTTCCAGTCAGTTGAGTTATTGCGGCGGAGTTCAACGATTCCCTGTACGGAGACCACTTGTGCGACTTTTGGTGAGCATACGTTTGCGGCAATTACAGCGCGGGTAAGTAGAATATACAAGAGGGCGGCAATGATAGCTGTAAGACCGTAGCATCTACATACGCCTGGCTTTAATATTGATGCCCTCGAGAAATTCATGTCTATATTAAGTCAGATAGGTGATTTATAAATCCATACAGGTCACGCAGGTATACAGATTAACATAAAACAATTTTGATCATTGGGTCTAAATGTTATTTCTGGATTATATTTCGCACGTGGTGCTGATCGAATCGTATTAAATCCGAGGTGGCAGGTTGCTCAAGTACAGCCAGAAACTATATGAAGAAAGCAGTATGCTGTCTGTGACAATAATCACAACTGAGGTGGGAAAAGGTGCTGTTATTTCTCGGTGAATTCAATGACCGGTTTCCATTGATTCGGTGGGGACTGTGTGCAGACGTTCAGATAGAATTTAGTCGGTCCATCGCCGGGAAATTGTTTGAGAATATGTGTCCATTTCTGGATCGCTGAGTGCTGTTGTAGCAGGTAAGCATTTAAGGCGTCTGTAAACATTTCGCATAACAACAACTGACTTTCGCTGGCTTTTTGTCGATATGTAATCAGTTCAGATAAATTGACCGGTAATGATTTTCCGGCAAACCGAAAGCTGCCTACAGGGCGTGTCAGAAAACAATCGATGCCATCCATGAGTTCATTGGTGACCAGTAAATTTGTACCAAGAAATTTGTTTGTGCCTTCAATACGGCTGGTTGTACTGACGAGATCGCCAACAACACGGTAGATATAGTTATCCATGGAACCCAGTTTGCTGACCAGTAGTTTTCCAAAATGGATACCGATGCGAGTAGGAAGCTTGTGATGACGGCTGTCTTTATTAAACTTATTAACGTTGTTAACGATGGAAAGGCCTGCTTCACAAGCGTGTTTGCGTAATGCTTTGCTGGCGGAAGTTGATTCCCAGATTGCCAGCATGGCATCGCCGATTTTTTCGGAAACGGAGCCGTTATTTTGTCTAACTGACTGAGATAGGACATTGAAATAATCATCCATAAGCAGCCTTAGCTGCCGGACATCCATTTCTTCTGCAAGCGTGGTATACCCTTTTATATCTGTGAACAGGAGAGCGCCAAAAACGAGTTGATCTTTGTGTAATACGGAATCCACCTGCCGGGAAAAATCTCCGACTACGCGCTCGGGTGTGAATTGACCGAATAACTCCAGAAGCTGGTCACGCTCGTGTCGGGCAATCAGATATTTGAGCACAGTAGCGCCAAAAACTGAACCGGGGATGACAATCAAGAGCGGTGTGATCAGCGGTAACCAGATGTTAGCCTGTTTGAAGATTAGCCAAGCAAAAAAAGTATAGCCGCCGGCCAGAAAAAAACTGATGATCAACAGTTTCCTGTTGGATAGCAGTGGAAAAATAAAACCCAGTGTCAAGCCCATGATAAATAACAATCCCAGGCTGCCTTCATGGGGAAAGGGGCTGATGGGTTTATTTTCGAGCAGATTGGCGAATGCGGTAGCGGCAATTTCCACGCCGTCAATTTGCCGCCCTTCAGATTCGGTAAAAACAGTGTGATAAGAATCGCGGACAATATCCTGCTCGGATTGCGTCGCAGCAGAAAGTCCGACAAAAACAGCCTTGCCTTTTATTGTTCCGAGTATGGATTGATATGCGTTTGCACCGGTATCGTTGGGTAGAAGTATTTGATGGTAAGGAACAGTGTGTATTGTGCGCGGTGGACCATAAAAATTGAGATAATGATACGGCTGATTTGAATACAGATTAGCCAGCACGTGAATATAATATTTGGTGTGGTTGTCAAGACCTTTATTTTTGCGTAATTCGGAGAGGAGTTGTTGTTTGATCCCGGGATGATTAACAAATTTTTCGCGTAAATTGAGTATCAGTGATTCCAGATCCGTGATTTGTTCCTTATGGGTGGGTAAATCCGCAATATCAAAATTTTCTATTTCCTGGAGCAATGCAATAAAGTCATCATAAACCCCGAGTGAAAAGGCTTGCAAAGCAACAATCGGCATAGTGGGAAAGTCGCCGGTATCGGCTTTGAAAGCCCAGTAGGCGTTAATACGTGGGATACGGGGTAAAGGAAATGGTACATGTGACAGGGTTGCGGCTGCTATTTCGGGCAACGGCGCTATTCTTCTATGTTGGATTATTTGCAATTGAAAGGCGTCTGCATTTTCTGGTGGGGCGGCCGATAATCTTTCGACCAGGATTACATTGCCGGCTTTTTCAATCGCTTCAGCGAGAGCGCGGTCATGCTCTGGTTCCGGGCCGGGTGAATCAAAGACAAGGTCAAGTACAATGATTGCTGCACCGGCCTGAGCGAGTTGTTCTATAAGACGTGCATGATAATCACGTGGCCATGGCCAGAAGCGGGGGTTTACCGGTAAACCCATTTGAATGGCTGATGGTCTGTCTGCGGCGACAACAATCACTTCGTCTGGTGCGGGTGTTGTGCCGCGTAACTGGAAAAGCCAGTACAGGCCATACTCTTCCTCCAGCAACTGGCCTTGAGGTGTCAGATAGACGGCGATAGCAAACAATCCGACGCAAATACCCAAAAGAATTCGCTTGAAGTGTTTTGTCATGTTGTACCTTGAATGGCAGCGTTTAACCGTTACTTGTACGAAAATAAGTCGAGATTTTAGTATACTTACTCGTCTAAATGTTATTTGATCAGAAAATTTCAGAGATAAAGTACATGATTTTCGTTATTTCTCCAGCAAAAACACTGGATTTTGAGGCGCCTGCTCACACTAAAAAGTTTTCCATGCCGGTTTTTCTTGACGACTCGGCGGTGTTGATTGATCAATTGAGAACTTTGGAACCGGATCAAATCGGCAAACTCATGTCAATCAGCCCCAAGCTGGCCACTTTGAATTCAAACCGCTACTACGAATGGAAGCGCCCGTTTAATCTGGAAAATGCCAAACAAGCGATGTATGCGTTTAAGGGCGATGTTTATACCGGACTGGACGCCGAAACACTCAGTGACAATGATGTCGCGTTTGCTCAGAATCATTTGCGGATTCTTTCCGGTTTGTATGGCATGCTTAAACCGCTCGACCTGATGCAACCGTATCGCCTGGAAATGGGTACGCAGCTAAAAAATGTTCGCGGCGATAATTTATATGAATTCTGGGGGGATACCATTACCGAGGCCATTAATCAGGATTTAAAAAATCAGAAAACAGACACTCTGATCAATCTGGCATCCAACGAGTATTTCAAATCCGTTAAACCGGAAAAACTGAACGCAACAATCATTACCCCGGTCTTTAAAGATCAGAAAAACGGTGTTTATAAAATTATCAGTTTTTTTGCAAAAAAAGCCCGAGGTTTGATGAGCCGTTTTATCATACAACACCGATTAACGGCGCCAGAAGCAATTAAACAGTTCGATGTTGCAGGTTACGGGTTTTGTGAAGCGGAAAGCAACGAGTGTGAATGGGTTTTTAAGCGCGAAGAGTTGACGCAGAAATAAAGCGAATATTATTACAGATCAGTCATCGGGGAGGCTGTCAATGAACGTACAAAAAAATATCGAGTGGGCGAAAAGTTACATTGAATTATCGAACAAACATGACCTCAAGCGTATTGAAACCCTATTTTTAGGGAGCGCCACCTACCATTCAGCATTTTTTGGTGAATACAAAGGCAGTGTCGCCATTCGTGAAATGATGCAGAGTTTCTTTGTGCGATATCCCGATGTGCACTGGGAAGTATCGAATTATCGTCCGATTGGTAATGAGGGTGTTGAATTTGATTTTTTGATGACAGCAACGGATGCGGCGGCTGATGAGCCTGTCAGAAGACACGGGCGTGAATGTATTTACTTTGAAGCTGACGGGCTCATCAGCCGTATCGTAGTGCACAAGGCAGACGAATAGTCTTTGAGCTCTATTTATAAAAAATCGGTATCTTTTTCAATAATCTGATCGGGTGCTTGTTTGCGTGCCTTGCGTCTCTCGGCTTCGATAAAAACGCGTTTGACGAGCACGTTCCTTGACTTGATTTCCTGATCGATGGCTGCGATCGTTTCTTCAACTTCGGCCGCTGAGAGATTGTCCATAAAGTCGATACTGATATTGACCAGAATAAACCCAGGACCCATATGCAGGGTAAGCACTTCATTGACATGATCAATACCGCTGTGGCTTGTAGCAATGGCATGAATTTCCTGATTGACTTCGCTGTTGGCGCTTTCGCCAATCAATAATCCTTTTGTTTCGATGGCAAGCCAGATCGCGATGGTGGCCAGAATAAAACCGATAATAATGGATGCGAGTCCGTCAAACCATAAAATGCCGGTGACTTGCGTCAATAGCACGCCCAGAAATGCGACCATCAGACCCAGCAATGCGGCCGAGTCTTCAAACAGTACAACAAATATGGATGGATCCTTGGCGCGCCGAACGGCTTTGACATAACTCCACTTTCCTCTGCCTTTATTAAATTCCTTAAGCGCCATATACCAGGCAGCACCTTCGAAAAGTAAAGCGAGTCCTAGCACAATATAATTGATGTACGGATTGGTAATCGGTTCCGGTGAAATAATGTGCCGGATGCCTTCGTAAATGGAAACGCCCGCACCCAAAGCAAAAATCAGAATGGCGACAATAAAACTCCAGAAATAAATTTCTTTGCCATAGCCAAACGGATAATCTTTGTCCGCCGGTTTGTTTGCGCGTTTAATGCCATAAAGCAGCAATCCCTGATTGCCGGTATCGACCAATGAATGAATCGCTTCTGAAAGCATCGCGGAACTGCCTGTAATAGCTGAGGCAATGAATTTGGTGATGGCGATTAAAGTATTTCCGATGAGTGCGGCAAAAATGACTTTTTTTGATCCGGATGCAGACATGTGTGGGATTTTTTACTAGGGTTTTGTTGGATCGGTTGTATGCGGTGCTTCAGTTGTGGGTTTTGTTCCAGTTAGTTCAGTCGATACGGGCGTATCAACGCTGTCTGTTTTTTGGGTTTCTCCAGCTTCTTCCGGTTTTTCTTTTTTTTCGGTCGCTTCAGTTTCGGTGGCAGTATTTTTTGCTTCTGGTGATTCCTGGTTTTCCACTTCTTTTTCCGGTATATCGGCCAAAGAGGGTAAACCCAGGTGTAATGCGGCCTTGGCCAGCAGATGCGCACTTACCGGTGCGGTAATGAAAAGGAAGAAAGTAATTAATACTTCATGAAGACTGATGTTTTCGCCATATGTGCTGAAGTAGATTGCAGAGGCAATCAGCAGGCTGCCGACGCCAAGTGTTGTGGCCTTGGTGGGTCCATGCAGGCGGGTATAGAGATCCTTGAGTCTGACCAATCCCAGAGAGCCGATAAATGTGAATACCGCGCCCGTTAGAATCAAGAAAGATAAAAAGTATTCCAGCATAACTTATTCGATAATATCGCCACGTAACACGTATTTACACAGGGCGACTGTACCGATAAATCCCATGAGTGCAATCAGGAGTGCGGCCTCAAAGAAAAGTGCACTGCCCAGATGAATGCCCAGCAGTACCAGTATTGCAATGGTATTGACATAAAGCGTATCCAGCGCCAATATCCGGCTCGGAACATCGGGGCCACGCAATAACCGCCAGAAACTCATGCCAACTGCAGCAGTGACCATGGCGAGTGCTATCTGGATTGAAATCGCTAACATGATTCAAAAATCTCCTTCAGTGGATGTTCGTAACGTTGTTTGATGGTTGCAATGAGTTTATCGGGATCCGTTTCATTCAGTGCGTGCACCAGCAGATAACTTTGATCCTCTGCCAGTTGTGCGGATAAAGTACCCGGCGTCAGGGTGATGCTGTTGGCCAGAAGACTGATTGCCAGGTCTGAAGTCAGGTCCAGAGGCAGTTTGACAAATGCAGGTTGCAATTTGTCCGGATTTCCGAGTATCAGCCGCGCAACGATAAAATTTGCCATGATGATGTCAAACAACAAAACCGCTATGTACCGGAGCAAGATAACCGGCTTGCGAATCGAAACTGTTTCCGGCCAGAAACGTATTGTAAGTACCGGTATGGCCCAGCCCAGGATCACGCCAAGCAGGATATGAGCCGGTTCAATGGTGTTGTTCAGCAGCAGCCATATTGCTGCGAGAGCCGGTGTGAGTATGGGGTGCGGTAATAAACGAGTCATTGCTGTTTGATCTCCATGTTCAATACCGATTGAATATAAAATTCAGGGTGCAGCAGCTGATTTGCAGTCGCTGTTGTGTATTCAGTGATAACGCCTGCCCAGACCAGCAGGCCGATACAGAGCATAAGCAGACAAATAACTGAAGCCAATTCCATAGCCACAGACAGGCTGTTTCGTTGCGCATCTGCATTGGGATCGATATTGCAGATATGCGGTGCCTGCGCGCGATAAAACAGCATACTGCCCCCGCGCGCCAGCGCAATCAGCGTAAATAGGCTTGTGATTAAAATAACGCCCATGATCCACGGCAAGGCCGAATGTGTCAAGGCTGCCTGCAGAATCAGAAATTTGCCGATGAACCCGGATAATGGCGGCAGGCCGGCAATGAGAATGGCGAGTATAAAAAACAGAATGCCCATTAATCGTTGCTGTTGAATGATCGGACCTGGTTCGAATTGGTCATCCATGACATCGCGCCGGTTGGCGATACAGTCAGTAAGTAAGAATAATGCCGCTGCCGCAAAGGTCGAATGGGGCAAATAAAATAAACCGGCGGCAATACCGGCCTGGGTATGCATGCCAAATGCCGTCAGCAGTGTTCCGATGGAAACAATGACAAGATAGGCAACCTGCTGGCGCAACCGGGTGCTGGCCAGCGCTCCGAGAACGCCGACAATTAATGTCAATAAAGCCAGCGGCAATAACCAGTTTTCAATCAGGTTTGCCAGGTGGCCAGCTTGTGCGCCAAATATCAGGGTATAGACGCGCAATATGCTGTAAGCGCCTACCTTGGTCATGATGGCAAACAATGCGGCGACGGTTGCCGTGGTATGGGCATAGGCTGCAGGTAGCCATAAATAAAGCGGAAGCAGTGCGGCTTTCAGGGCGAATACTGCAAACAGCAGCAGACCGGCCACATGTATCAAGGCAACATTCTCTTCCGGCGTATTGGCAATTTTTAGCGCCAGGTCTGCCATATTGAGCGTTCCGAGCAAGCCATAGAGTATCCCTACGGCAAACAGAAACAGCGTCGATCCAACCAGATTAATGATGACAAAATGCAAACCGGCCTTGGTTTTTAAGCGGCCGCCACCATGCAGCAGCAAGCTGTACGATGCCAGCAGCAGAATTTCGAAAAATACAAACAGATTGAACAGGTCGCCGGTCAGAAAAGCGCCATTCAGACCAAATAACTGTAACTGAAACAGCGTGTGGAAATGTGCGCCGTTTTTATCTGTGCCGCGTATCGCATAAAGCAATGCACATGCCGCGACGAGCGCAGTTATAATGAGCATCCACGCTGCCAGCCGGTCGGTGACCAGTACAATGCCGAAGGGCGGTGACCAGTTACCTAACGCATACACCAGAATATCGCCGTTGCTGACGGTGATTAGCAGGAATGTTGCAATGGCAATTTGAAAACATATCGAGGTGAAACTGACAATCCGTTTTAACGACCATTGCTGCCCGGGCAGCAACAGCAACACTATGCCGGTCAACAGCGGCAGAATCACCGGAAAAATAACAATATGGCTCATCATGGCTTGTGTTTCCCGTCGACCTGATCATTGCCCATTTCCAGGAATGCTTTCAATGAAAGAATAATCACGAAAGCTGTCATACCAAAACTGATGACAATGGCGGTTAAAACCAGCGCCTGCGGTAATGGATCCGCATAATGGGTTGCGGTATCACTGATAATCGGGGGAGCGCCGACGGTCAATCTGCCCATGATCAACAGAAACAGATTGACGGCATACGATAAAAAGGTCAGCCCCAGTACAACGGGAAATGTACGGCCGCGCAGCGACAGATAGACGCCACAGGCTGTGAGTACTCCGATGATGATAGCTATGAGTAATTCCATTAGCGAATTCGTTTTCTGTGTTTCATTTGATGGCTTTGATGGTGAACCAGTCCCAGATAAACCAGAATTAATAGTGTGGCGCCAACGACAACCAGATAGACGCCCAGATCAAACGCCATTGCAGATGCCAGTTCAAATTCACCAATAACCGGCCAGTGTATATGGTCGAACGTCGAAGTCAGGAACGGATAATCGAAAAACCAGCTGGCCAGTCCCGTGACTGTAGCAATCAGCAATCCATAGCCAATCACTTTTTGCATATTGATTGGTAAACGTTCTTGTGTCCAGATGACGCCATTTGCCAGATACTGCATAACCAGGGCGACAGCAGTAATCAACCCGGCAATAAAACCGCCACCCGGAAGATTGTGGCCGCGTAACAGAATGTACATGGAGACCAGAACGGCAAGCGGTAACAGCAGGCGCGTAAAGGACGCCATGATGACCGGGTGTATATCGTTATCCCAGGCGCGTCCCTCGCTGTCATGGCTGGCGCCGGCGATCTTCAAATGTTCCAGCATGGCATATATGCCTAAACCGGCTAATGCAAGAACAGTGATTTCTCCAAGCGTATCATATCCTCGGAAGTCGACCAGAATGACATTTACGACGTTGGTGCCACCACCGCCCGGCAGGCTGTTTTCCAGGAAATAGTCTGCAATACTTTCATAAGGACGGGTTAATACCGCCCAGACCAGCAGGGCTATACCGCCGCCTGCAGTCGTTGCAATTACTGCGTCACGGCTGCGCAGCCACCTGCCTGATTCGTCGGGCGATTGTTGTGGCAGAAAATACAATGCTAACAACATCAGCACTATCGTGACAACCTCGACGGATAGCTGAGTTAAAGCCAGGTCCGGCGCGGAAAATTTAACAAAAATCAGTGATACTCCGAGCCCGACGGTACCCAGCAAAACAAGCGAGACCAAACGCTGCCGATGCATGACAACGGTGGCAATTGCCGCAACGACAAGTACTGTGGCGATTAGCAAGCTGACGCCATCTATGGAAAGTGTGTCGCGTTCGCCGGTCAGGCCGAAATCATAATCTGTTGCGAGAACGCCGGAGATTCCCAGCATCAGAATAAACACCATAAAAATAAACACCATGCGTTGCAATGAATGTGCGTTCAGAATGCTTGTTATGGTATTTGCCAGAAAAAACAGCTTTTCCAGAAGAAATTCAAATAATGCTCTGAAATCCAGCAGATTCTCCACTCTTTCCTGCAATGCAAAAAGGGGTTTGCGTATCAGATAGAGGAGAACTCCACCGCCGAGTGCGGCCATACTCATAAAAAACGCGGTGTTAAATCCGTGCCAGATGGCCAAATCATGTTCGGGAACAGGCCCTTGTAATACGCTGGATGCGGCGACAGCCAATATCGGTTCAACAGTAATCGCGGGAAAAATGCCAACCAGTAAACATAGCGCCACCAGAATCTCGACCGGAACTTTCATCCAGCGTGGCGGTTCATGCGGCTGTTTGGGTAAATCAACGGGCGTGCCGTCAAAAAAGACGTTGTGAATAAATCGCAATGAGTACGCCACTGCGAAAATGCCAGCCAGCGTTGCGGCTGCCGGCAGCAGCCACCCCCAGGGCAGGTTGATGACAAATAATGTTTCGGCAAAAAACATTTCTTTTGACAAAAAACCATTAAATAATGGCACGCCCGCCATAGATGCCGCAGCGACCATCGCGAGCAGCGCGGTATGCGGCATGTATTTCCATAAACCGCGTAGTATACGCATATCCCGCGTGCCTGTTTCGTGGTGGATAATGCCGGCTGCCATAAATAACGAGGCTTTGAAAATTGCGTGATTGATAATATGGAAAACGCCCGCCAGCGCGGCCATTGGCGTGCCGATGCCAAATAGTAACGTGATCAGGCCGAGATGGCTGATCGTTGAGTAGGCAAGCAATCCCTTTAAATCATGCTTAAACAATGCGATGTAGGCGGCAACAAGCAACGTGACCAGTCCGGTGAAACAGACGAGCCAGAACCAGGCTGATGTGCCCGACAGGGCTGGAAACAGCCGTGCCAGCAGAAATACGCCGGCTTTGACCATGGTGGCTGAATGCAGGTAGGCGGACACCGGTGTGGGCGCGGCCATGGCATTGGGCAGCCAGAAATGAAACGGAAATTGTGCGGACTTGGTAAATGCACCGAGTAACACCAAAATCAGCATGGGCAGATACAGATCATGAGAACGTATCAGGTCGCCGGAGTCCAGAATATCTGTTAAGTTGTAACTGCCAACAATTTCTCCGAGTAGCAAAAAACCGCCGAGTAACGCCAGTCCGCCGCCGCCGGTAACGGCTAAAGCCATACGTGCGCCACTGCGCGATTCATGGCGTGTCTGCCAGTAACTGATCAGCAGAAACGAAGACAGACTGGTCATTTCCCAGAAAATCAGCAGCTGGATAATGTTTTCGGATGTGGCAATGCCCAGCATGGAACCCATGAACATCAGCAAATAGGCGTAGAAACGCCCCATGTCATCGCGTTCTGACAGGTAATATCTGGCATAGAGTATGATCAACAGGCCGATGCACAGTATCAGCAGCACAAATAATAGCGCCAGTCCATCCAGGCGGAATGCGAAATCCATTCCCAGCAAGGGTATCCAGGAAATGCTTTGCACCAGAACCTGGCCCGAGAAAGCATCTTTAATAAATGGGGAAAGAATAAGTAATGCAGTTAAAGTAACAGCACCTGCGCCCCAAGCGGCATGCAAACGCCCGCGGCGCGAAATGGCGGCAACAAAACCCGCACCAAGAAACGGCGTTAACGCAACAAGCGATAGATCCATACCTAGAAATTAAGACTGAAAACCAAAAAGGCTATATTGTAGGCGATCTCTGTGTTTTAAAAAAAGAAATCATGGTTTTTTTTGCAGAGAAAAATCAGCCCTTGTTGTTTTCGATGCAAGAGATTATCGTACAGGGATGCGTGCCAGGAAAAAAGTTAGAATGCAGGCAATGGTTGCGAGCATTATCTTTTGCCACATTTCAGGGACTATGAGAATTGATACGCTGAAAGACAAGGCAGTCATAATATAGGCGACACGTTTGGCTTTGCGGGGTATGCTGCGGTGCAGGCGCCATTCAAGTATGATTGGCCCGGTATAGCGATTGGTCATCAATTTGTTATGAAAACGTTCGGAACCCCTCGCAAAACAGGCGGCAGCCAGAAGTACAAAAGGCGTTGTCGGCAGAATCGGCAGTATAACGCCCAGCGCACCAAGCATGAGCGCAGTAAACCCTGCTCCTAAATAAAGACTGCGAATTACTGGCGAATGATGCAGGCATAAAAGACCTGCCCCTTGTACATCAAGTAATTCCTGTCTGTTGGCGTTTATTCGATTATTTTCGGATAGCTGCATAGTCTCTAGTCGATAAGAATGCCCAAAAAATGCAATTCAAAAGGATTCGTCCCAAAATATTCATTTATGTTAGGGTATGATACATGAGAGTATATATTTTGAACAAAGTTTTATTAATTTTTGAGGAAAATAATGACTATAATTAAAAATCTTTTTAAATCAAATAGTATTGTAATTACGTTGCTGGTAATGTTTTTGCTGCATACTGCATTCGCCAATCAAGTGCGGGCGGCAGATTCGGAGCCGCAGTTCGAAAAAATTGATCGGAAAGTGGGCGAGGGCGCAGAAGCGGATATCGGAAATACGGTTAATGTGCATTACACGGGTTGGTTGTATGATGACAATGCACCGGACAACAAAGGAAAAAAATTCGATAGTTCACATGACCGGAAAGCGCATTTTTCGTTTATGCTGGGTGCTGGAAGAGTGATTAAGGGATGGGATCATGGCGTGAGAGGTATGAAGGTTGGTGGGGAGCGCACGCTTATTATTCCATCGTCTATGGCTTACGGTTCACAAGGTGCCGGAAGAGTCATTCCGCCCAATGCCACGCTGATTTTTGATGTCGAATTAATTGGCATACAGGACGGTTCGCATTATTGATTTTTTGCAGTTTTTGATTTGCCCGGATATTCATAGGGGTTCCGGGCATGTTTTCAAGATATGGTCTAAAATTGATACACATGCAATAAAAATATCTTTTACAAGTTAAACCGGAAAAGGATATGTCATGAATCAGATTCAAACCAAGACTACTGGCATGCGTTCTACAGCGGTAAAACGTTTAGGCATCAGCTTGGCTGTTCTTGCTGTATTGGTTGTCCTGTTTGGATTGCTGGGGTATTATTGGCTACCCGGTTATGCAAAATCACAGCTGGAATTACACTTGTCGGAATTGCTGGATCGTCCGGTAAGTGTGCAGGCAATCGAAGTTAAACCCTATACGCTGGAACTGTCGGTCAGTGGTTTTCGGGTCGGCGAGAAAGATGACAGTATGGATGCAGCGGAAACATTCGTTTCGTTTAAGAAACTGTATATTGATATCAGTTCGGAGTCGATTACCCGGCTTGCGCCGGTAATCAGCTCGATAACGCTGGATACGCTGCATATCCGGTTGGCGCGAGAAGGCGAGAACGAATTTAATTTTTCCGATCTGATTGAGAAATTCTCTCAGCCTTCAGCAGATGAAGATGAAACAGCAGCGTTTTTTTCAGTCAGCAATATTGTGCTGAAAAATGGCCATATAGAGTGGGTGGATCATTTTAAGCAGAATCATCAGGAAATATCCGAAATTAACTTTGCCATACCTTTTGTCGCGAATCTGGACAAATTGAAGGCCGATTGGATTGAGCCGCATTTCAATGCCAAGGTGAATGGCGCGCCCTTTTCATTGGAAGGCAAGCTGCGTCCTTTTGCGGACAAGCGCGAAGCAACACTGGTGCTCAGTCTAAGTGACATCGATTTGACGAATATTGATGCGTATGTGCCGTTTCCAGCTGGAATCAACCTGGTTTCAGGCTATTTCGATAGTCACCTCACCGTGGCATTCACGCAAGTCAGTGAAGACGAACCCGCAATTACATTATCCGGTGATGTCAATTTAAAGCGCGTCGCAATTAATAACGAGTCTGTAGCAGCACCTTATCGCCTTGATTTAGGAAATTTTCATCTCAATCTGGGCCAGTTTGATCTGTCCGGACTGAAGCGTTCTCATCTGGTATTAAGCCTGGGTGACATTGCTTTATTACCGTTGACATCAGACACGGATCAACAGCAAGCGGCCGTTTCATTACAGAATCTTGCTGTTGATGACGTGATGATCGATCTGACGGGCAAACAGGTTGTTCTGAACACAGTGACGCTGGATGGCTTAAAAGGCAATATTAATCGTGAACAAGACGGCAGTATCGATCTGACCTATTTTTTTAATCCCGCTGATACGGTTGTCGCTACTACAGCCGAACCTAGAGGCCGTAAAAAATTCATACAGAAGCCGCGCCGAAAACCATCTCGTGAAGACTATGAAGCATGGCGCCAACTCGCAGAAAGTCAGGAAAAGATACAGATTGCGGAATCAATTATCCCGGTTCCCGAAAGAAAACCGCCGTATGAAAACTGGCTGGAACGTGCGGCACAAATTGAAAAAGAACCTGAAAAAGAGCCAGATCCATCTGGTCGTGAAGCACCCTCGTGGGTTGTTCAGGTCAATCAGTTCAGGCTCAATGATGCTGCCATACGCTACGCCGATTTAGCATTGAATGATGTTGCGCCAATGAATATTAGTCCATTGGATTTAAGCGTGGATAATATCGATGTGAGTGGTGTGAATCCACTTGATCTGAAGCTGTCAGCGCAAGTCAATCAGCGCGGTATTATAGAGGCCAGCGGTCTTCTGGCATGGTCGCCACTTGCGACCGATTTGAACCTGAATTTGAAAGCAGTGGATCTGGTGTCATTGCAAGGCTGGGCGGGCGATGTGCTTAACGTTCTGCTGACCAGTGGCGATATTTCATTTCAGGGTAATGTTAAAGCCGAGGGAGAGCCACTCAAGGTTGTTGTCAACGGAGAGGGGCAGTTGGGAAATTTCAATATAATTGACCAGAAGCGTTCCAGAGATCTGCTGCGCTGGAAAAATCTCGATATCATTGGACTTGATTTTGTCAATGAACCATTGAAAATCAATGTTGACAGTGTAAAGCTGGGTAATTTTTTCGCGCGCGTGATGCTGTTACCCGATGGGGAGTTGAATCTCAAACAGATTGTGCGGCAGGATGAAACGCAGATGCCGACTGACGAGCAGGCTCAGGTTGCGGTTGATCAAGAAGAAAGTAAGCCCGTGCCGCTGTATATCGGAAAAATTATTTTGCAACAGGGTGATGTCGATTTTTATGATCGTTTTATTAAACCGAATTATCATGCAAATCTGACCGGCCTTACTGGTCAGATCGGGCCTATTCATTCCAAGCGGTCCGGCACAATTGATATCAAAGGGTCAATCGACAGAACTGCGCCGTTGGAGATTCATGGCAGTATTGAGCCGTTTGGTCCAGATTTGTTGCTGGACATTGTTGCAAAGGCGAAAGAAATCGATCTGCCGCCGTTCAGTCCCTATTCCGGCAAGTACGTCGGTTATGCTATTGAAAAAGGCAAGTTGTCAGTTGATGTTCATTATCATGTCGAGCAGGGTGCGCTAACTGCGGAAAATAATATTTTTCTCGATCAGTTTACGCTCGGTGAACGCGTAGAAAGTGAGGAAGCGGTATCGGTGCCGCTGGAACTGGCCATAGCCTTGCTTAAAAACCGGAAAGGCGAAATTGATATTCATCTGCCGATCAAAGGCTCTATCGATGATCCTCAGTTTAGTCTTGGAAGCATTATTCTGGATGCATTTATTAACCTCATAACCCGAGCGATAACCGCGCCCTTTGCGCTGCTTGGTTCAATGCTCGGAGATGGTGAAGAATTGTCCGAAATCACCTTTTCTCCAGGTTCGGCATTTATTGAGGCGACGGCAGAAAGTCGTTTGCAAACCTTGTCCGAAGTGCTTAAGGATCGTCCTGCATTACGCTTGGAAATTGCCGGCTATGTCGACCCAGTCAAGGACTACGAAGGATTAAAATATGCGTTCTTGCAGCGTCAGGTGAAGGCTCAAAAGCTGGCGGCAGATGCAAAGAAAGGTAAAACCGGTGGGGCGCTTGCAGATGTCAAATTGACACCGGAAGAATACAGCGAGTACCTGGAAACCGTGTACAAAGCAGCGGATTTTGAGAAACCAACCAACTTTTTGGGTTTGACCAAGAGCCTGCCCGATGCGGAAATGGAACAGTTGCTGTTGGCACATATCGAAGTTAGCAACGATGATATGCAGGATCTGGCTGAAGACAGGGCTGTCGCGGCGCAAAACTGGTTACTGGATAAAGGGGAAATTTCTGGCGAGCGGTTGTTTGTACTGGGTATGCAGAAAACCGATCAAGACGATGACGGAACAGGGCTGCGCGTAGAGTTTAAATTGAAATAAATTCAGTATATTTTTGGGAAAACAGGCTTCTGTTTTCCCATTTGTTCAGCTTTTTATGTGCTTTTCCATAAATTATGGTGCGCCTAGCGCTGAGCGTAATAAGTTCGCCGTAACCTGTCCACTGGCATTTTGCACGTAATCGGTCACAATCGGTATAAACTGACCGACCATATCCGGTGACAGGTTTAGCTGCTGAAACGACGTGGCAAGTGACGCTGCGTTGTTTAGGGTGCTACCTGCGCCGCCTAACAGCGAGGATACGCCGCTACCCATGCCGCCCAGCGGATTTGAAACCACAGGGGCTGCATTGAGCATTTCTGTGATTCCGGGAACAGATTGGGACAGTGTTGAAAAAGCTTGTGGTTCCATTCCAGATTGTGCGGCCTGGAAAATTGCGCCTGCACCGCCTAAAGCCTGATGTTGCGAAATGCCGAGTTGCTGGGAGAGGATATCCACCAAGCCGATTTGTCCGGTCGCTGCACCAGCCATGTTGGACATGCCTGTCGCTGCTGCCGTGCCTGATGCGATGGCCGCATTGGTCTGGGTTGCGATATCTGTTGCAGCGGTTGTTCCTGTGGCAATCGCTTGACGTCCGGCTTGTGCGGATTGCTCAATAGAAGACAAACCGCTATCGACCGAACCGAGAACATTACTGCCGCCGCCGCTTGAAGCGCAACCCATTATTGTCAGGGTTAGACTGGCGATGCTGGCAACAGTTAATTTTGAATAGTTGCTATTTTTCATAAAACGCTTCCCTCTGGATATAGGTGGTTTAGTTTAAAAGAAGGGGAAATTAATCAACAATTTTTTGTTATTACAAACTGACTATGACATAAATAGGCCGCTCGATCAACTCACGGTATTTTTATGATTTATTGGAAAAGAAAAATCGGTGATGTCTAGATTGTGTTCATTTAAGGCCGCTGTTTGGTTTCTTTTTCAATTTCACGTCCTGCGAGTGTGGCAAGTTCGGATAATTCTTCGGACAACAATTGCAAAAGATCATCCAAAGTAATAATACCTGCTAATCCACCGTGGTTATCAATGACCGGCGCGCGTCTGATTGCGTTGCGTCGCATATATTGAATGACGTCGAAAACCCCGGTGTTTTCATGAACAGTCACAAGTTTTGGTGTCGTAATATCACCGACGGTCATGACCGCGGGGTCCAGTTCCGTAGCCATGATTTCAATAACAAGATCCCTGTCGGTTACAATTCCAATGGGTTTTTTGATGCCGTTTTGTTCTTCTACGATGATCACGTCGCCCACATGATGCTGACGCATCAGCTTGGCGGCTTCAAGTACAGATTCTTCTTTCTGTATGATAACAACTTCCCGATTACAGAGTTCGCTGATCGACATTGATGTCTCCTTTTTCGTAATCTTTATCGTCTGAATGCATTGTATAACATAAGAACATTTTCACGGTTAGCAAGGTGTCCGGGCAGAAAAAAGCGTGCTGACTGGCGTTGTGGGGTGACGGATTTTAAACGAATGCCTGGAAAATTGATGTATCAGGGCAAATTTCTGAATTCTATCGGTTTCTGGCGCTATCTTAACTCGTCAACCGAATTCCTGACAAAGTCCCTTCTATAATAATCATTGTCAACAATTTCACTGTTCCAGACAATGATGTCCAGATCAATCACTCTAGGGCCGAATTTAGGGAGCGAACGATCTCGTCCCAGTCTGTTTTCAAGGTTTTTTAAATAATTTTTGAATTCTTTTCGTGACATGGTGGTGTGGACTTTCACGGCACCGTTAACAAAATCATTTTGACTGACAATGCCGATCGGTGAGGTTTTGATCCATGTCGATGTTTTGTTGACATCGACCTCCTGCTTCAAAATTGTAAGAGCTGCTTCGACATTTTTTTCGGGATTGATGTTGGATCCGATGCCGATGATGCATTCATTTG
This sequence comes from Nitrosomonas sp., assembly GCA_031316255.1. NCBI lineage: Bacteria > Pseudomonadati > Pseudomonadota > Betaproteobacteria > Nitrosomonadales > Nitrosomonadaceae > Nitrosomonas > Nitrosomonas sp. The sequence continues at coordinate 1,485,751 of JALDQW010000001.1, forward strand.
TATCGTTCTTCATCGGTTAGCACTTGTCCGCAATGACATCGCGTGTCGCTTCCAGTTCAACCGAAACCGATTCCGCGAAACGCAGTGCATGCGGTTTGTCGACTTCCACTCTGGCAAAACGGACTTTCTTGTTTTTCATGATTTCATTCAAGATAGATTGCGTTAATTTTTCCAGCATCTTGAATTTTTGCCCCTGAACCAGCGCAATGATATTTTTTGTAATAGTTTTGTAATTATACGAGTTGTCTACTGAATCATTTTTAATCGCCAGGTTCAGATCGACATCAATCATCAGATTAATAACGACATCCTGCATCTTGTCGATCTCTTCATCGTTAAAGCCGATATACGTGCGTAGCAACAGATTTTTAATACGAATGATGGCCATTTTTATAGCGGCACCCAGCCTGCTGGGCGTGGGTTGTAAATAAACGATGATTAGTCAAATGAATACCCATACCCCTTTTTACTATATTCTAGGTCATCCAACAACTGCTCCGTTTGATGGTATGCTTTACCGGAATGAGGTGTGAACGTTAATAAACCAGTAAACTCAAGGAGGAACGATAATGTATGTAACCATTGTGCATGTTTCAGTTAAGCCGGAATATGTAGAAGCGTTCAAGGAGGCTTGCCGGTTAAACCACGAGGGTTCTGTTCAGGAACCCGGTAATATGCGCTTTGATATTTTGCAGTCAACTGACGAGCCGACAAAATTTGTGCTTTACGAAGCCTACAAAACACAACAGGATGCTGCGGCCCATAAAGAAACCGAACACTATCTTGCGTGGCGCGAAACCGTGGCCGACTGGATAGCCGGGCCGCGACAGGGCGTTGTATTTCAAGGATTATATCCTGTGGTAAATGCCTGATGTTTAATTTCTCCATTGCAAGATTGCCGCGAATCGAGTTTGGCTCAGGTGTCTTTGATAAATTACCGGATATTGTCACAGGATACGGATCGAATATTTTGTTAGTGACGGGCGCGCATTCGTATAACAATATTCCAGGTTGGCAGTCGTTCTTGAGCGCGTTAACGCTCAGGTCGATCGGTTATTCTCATTGCACCGTTGCAGATGAGCCTTCTCCGGCTTTAATCGATGATACCGTCAGGGCATACTCTGGACATTCTTTCGATGTTGTCGTGGGTATCGGTGGCGGCAGCGCGCTTGATGCGGCCAAGGCCATAGCGGGTTTGTTGAAAGTGCAGCGTTCGGTTATGGATTATCTTGAAGGCATCGGACCGGAATTACCCTATGAAGGGCCTGCGATACCGTTGATTGCAGTACCGACAACAGCGGGTACCGGCAGTGAAGCGACCAAAAATGCTGTGCTGAGTGTGCAAGGTGAGCAGGGATTCAAGAAATCTTTCCGTCATGAGAAACTGGTTGCCGAATATGCCATTGTCGACCCGGAATTGTTGAGCGGTTGTCCACCCAATGTGATTGCCGCCAATGGTATGGATGCATTGACCCAGTTACTGGAATCGTATGTTTCGCTTAAATCCAATGCATTTACAGATGCATTGGCGGTCAGTGGATTGCAAGCTGCAAGAGAGGCATTGATTCCGCTGTATCGGCACAGCGTACAGCAAAATGTGCAACCCGATGAGAAGATTGAGCAATGTCGTGAAAAAATGGCTTATGCCGCCTTGCTCTCAGGGATTACCCTGGCGCAAGTAGGTCTCGGGTCGGTGCATGGACTGGCATCGCCTTTGGGCGCATTTTATCCGATCCCGCATGGGGTGGTATGCGGTACTTTGGTTGCATCTGCAACAGCGATAAACATAAACAGTATGCTGGCCAGGGAACCCGGTAATAAGGCATTGGCAAAATATGCGCAGGCAGCCGGAATATTGTGTCAAAAACATTTTCATGATGAAGCGTCGGCGCATGCTGCATTGATACAACTGCTGTCCGAATGGACACAGCAACTTGGGCTGCCGCGTTTGTCTCATTATGGATTGAAAGAAGTGGCATTGGATCCAGTGGTAGCCAATTCACGGGGCAGCAGCATGAAAACCAATCCCATAGTCTTAACCGATGCCGAAATCAGGCAATTGCTGTTGGCTCGTTTATAACAAATGCAAATCTGTAATACTGATAATTACACATAAATGTTTGCAAGCGTTGATCAGGGAGACGTTTTTTTTTGACCGATACGGCTTTCCTTGCCGGCTATAAGATTGGAAATGTTGGCCTGGTGACGCCAGATCAGCATGAGTGCCATCAGGAAGACAGTCAGCGTATTCAGAGTAAATCCGAATAGGAGGTATGCAAAGATGGGCGCCAGTGCAGCTGAAACCAAAGCGGATAACGAAGAGTAACGGGAAATGACGGCAACCGCGACCCAGGTCGCCATTGCAAGCAGGCCGAGCATTGGACTGAGTCCCAGTAACACACCTACGGCTGTTGCAACGCCTTTGCCGCCCTGGAAATTCAAGAATACAGGAAATACATGACCCAGAAATACTGCGAGCGCCACAACGGCGACAACTTCATTGCCCAAATTCCAGGGTGGTGCAAAATAGTGTGCCAGTGTGATCGCCAGCCAGCCCTTGCCAGCATCGCCCAGCAGCGTTAACACAGCTGCCGCTTTTTTGCCGCTGCGTAGAACGTTGGTTGCGCCGGGATTTTTCGAGCCATATGTGCGCGGATCTGGGAGCTTGAAAATCCAGCTGGAAATCAGTGCAAAAGGAATTGATCCAATAAGATAGGCAAGAAAAATAAAAGCCAATAGCGTCATAAGAATTAGTATCGCTCCAGTAAATTAGAATAGAATTATAGTAAAAAACAGTCCGAATGATTACATTTCGCCGTCAATAATGGATATTATTTTTCTTAGCGATTTCAAGGCCAAAACATTAATTGGTATTTATCCTTGGGAACGCAAGGTCGCACAAACGATACAACTGGATCTTGAAATTGCCTTACCCGATAAACGCGCGGCTGAGACAGACAGCATTGATCATGCAGTTGACTATGCACGTGTTGTTGAATGTATTCGTGAGATTCTCGAGAAAAAACATTTTATGTTACTGGAAGCGCTGGCCGAGCATATTGCGCACACCATTATGAAAGAATTTAAGTCGCCGTGGGTGAGAATCAGTGTTGCAAAGCTGGATATTATACGGGGTGTCAAAAGAATTGGCGTGTGTATTGAGCGCGGAACACGATACAATGCAGAACACAATGGCGAAATAAGGTAACTTCAGGGAGATAACATGTTTAAAGCCTACGCTGCGTCAGAGCCAGGCGGCAAGCTTGAGCCGTATGAGTATGATCCGGGGCCGATGGGGCCGCAGGATGTTGAAATTGTCGTTGAACATTGCGGAATATGTTATAGCGACATTAGTATGCTGCAAAATGAATGGGGTATGACACAATACCCGTTTGTGCCGGGACATGAAATCATCGGGACAATTGCCGGTATCGGTGATCAAGTGCAGCATGTTCGGCCAGGCCAACGGGTGGGTCTGGGTTGGCATGCCGGTTACTGTATGCACTGCCATAGCTGTATGTCCGGCGATCATAATCTTTGCGCACAGGCGCAGGGAACGCTTATTGGACGGCATGGCGGAATTGCAGACAGGGTTCGTGCGCAGGCTGCAAGTGTAGTCGAACTGCCGCGCGAGCTGGATGCGCAAAGTGCAGGGCCATTGTTTTGCGGCGGTATCACTGTTTTCAATCCATTGATGCAGTTCAATATTAAACCAACCGCCAGGGTGGGCGTCATCGGTATTGGCGGATTAGGCCATTTGGCGCTGCAATTTCTGAATGCCTGGGGATGTCATGTTACTGCATTTACGCACAATGAAAGTAAAAAGGACGAAATTCTGAAACTTGGCGCGTATCAGGTATTAAATTCAACCGACTCCGCGACACTGGAAGCGGCAGCCGGACAATTCGATCTGATTTTATCTACTGTTCAGGCCGGATTGGATTGGAATGCTTATGTTGCCATGTTGAGCCCCAAAGGCCGTCTGCATTTTGTTGGAGCGACTTTGGAGCCGCTGGATATTGGGGTTTTTCCATTAATTTTGGGGCAGCGCAGTATTTCAGGTTCTCCGGTAGGCAGCCCGGATACAATCCGCACCATGCTGGATTTTGCAGTGCAGCACAAGATCAAGCCTGTTGTTGAGTATTTTCGCTTTGATCAGGCAAACGAAGCGATAGCGCATCTGGCCAGTGGCAAGGCGCGCTACCGGGTCGTTCTTAGCAACTCAGGTTAATAACAGATAAATACATTTGGCCAATGGCAAATGTCATGTCAATTTTGATGAAGCATTAGCGATATAATTCGCGATTGTTGTCATCAGATAAAGAAGCTTGGCGATAAGGCCGTTCGCGATCGGTATATCCAGCGAGCTTTTCCTTGTAATTCCAACTCGCAGCGGGATAACTGCCGCTGTTGCCGCCGTGGTCAAAATTTTCATTGAGAAGATGGCTATAAAGAACGAGCGCCAATCCATAGAGAGACAAGCTAACCAATAAATCTTTCATATAAGCAATACAATTAAGTTGTTGATGATGGGGTAGAATAAAGATATTTTATTCAGGACATCTCTAAAAATCCATATTTTGTCACAATACTTTGTTGTTCACAAAAAATATATCCTTGCATATCAATCATATGCTGCGGCAGTATTTTCTGTTCTCGCCTCGTCTTGGTCTTGTTTAAAACGTTGAATTTATAGAGGCGTCGTCTTAAATCAGCTGTATTTCTTATTTTTAGAAGCAATTTATTCATTATCAGCGTGAAAGCATACCATTATTTAGCTTGACTGGCCTGATCTTTAAAACGCTTTGCGGTACCGAAGCCTGCCGCGTATACAAAAATCATATATAACAAAAATATATATGATAATCAAAATATATTATTTCCAATTATATTGATGACTGCTGTATATTACGCACGGGATTTTTTTCTGGGGTATCAGGATAATGGAATGGCAAGGTTGGTTTGCGATGGGACTATGTGTCGCCGTGTTATTGACGCTGACATTTACCCGTATTGGTCCCCATCTGGTTATGGTCGCAGCACTGACGATTTTAAGTGTTTCAGGCATTTTAACCAGTGAAGAAGCTTTACTGGGTTTTAGCAATTCGGGTTTGATCACGGTGGCGGCCATGTTTGTCGTCGCTGCGGGCATGCACGCTTCGGGAGCGATTGATTTACTAGTCAATCACATACTTGGCCGTCCAAAGACAGTCCGTTCAGCGCTATCAAGAATTTTTTTTCCCGTGGTGGCATTGAGCGGTTTTCTCAATAACACGCCTGTCGTTGCAACCATGATCCCGGCAATTTATACCTGGTCGCGTAAAATCGGGATTTCCCCGTCCAAGCTCATGATTCCTTTAAGTTATACCGCTATTCTTGGCGGTACGTTGACGCTGATTGGAACCAGTACGAATTTAATCGTTAATGGCCAGTATCAGACATTGACCGGTGAACCTGGTTTTTCGTTATTTTCGATTACGGCAGTTGGGTTACCTGTGGCGCTTGCCGGATTTCTACTGATGTGGTTATGGTTTCCGCGTTTGCTGCCGGATCGGACCAAGAGTGAGGCTTTCTCTAATCTTCGTGAATTTACGCTGGAAGTATCCGTTGCTCCGAATGGGCCGCTCGTCGGTAAAACTGTAGAGGAAGCCGGGTTGAGACATTTGCGGCGCGTTTATCTGGTTGAAATCGATAGAGACGGTACTGTTATTACCGCAGTTTCATCCGAAGAGACATTACAGAGTGGTGACCGTTTGGTTTTTGCGGGAGAAATCGATGCCATTTCTGACTTGCTTCGTATCAATGGTATCGTACCATCAACCGAGGATGATCAAGCACATGTGTTGATGACACAGCGTGCCGAAAGACGTTTGGTGGAAGCTGTGGTATCCCCGCACTGCGCGGCAATCGGGAGAGCTATTCGCGATACGCGGTTCAGGTCGCAGTATGGTGCGGTCGTGCTGGCCGTGGCGCGCAACGGTGAACGTATCAAGGGGAACCTGGGTACCATCAAGTTGCAGGCAGGCGATACCTTGTTACTCGAGGCAAGACCGGCTTTTGTCAGCCGTCAGCGCTATAACAAGGATTTTTTGTTAATCAGCGATCTGAATACCGAATCGCCGCGTCATGAACGTGCATATCTTGCCTGGGCAATACTGGTCGGCATTATTGCCGCAGCAGGCTTTGAGATCATCAGTATGCTCAATGCCGCGCTCGTCGGTGCGGGATTAATGGTGATCACAGGATGCTGCTCGGCCAGTCAGGCGGAAAAAAGTCTCGATTTGACGGTCATTATCACCATTGCGGCTTCGTTCGCTTTAGGGATTGCACTGCAAAAAACTGGCGTTGCGGAATACATCGCGCAAAATATGGTGGATATAAGCAACGGTACACCTTGGCTATTGCTCATCCTGACGTATTTGACGGTTTCGGTGTTAACTGAAATGATTACCAATAATGCCGCAGCACTGCTCATGCTGCCTATCGTGCTGGAAATTACCGAAAAAGCAGATCTCAATAACGTGCCGTTCATTTTAGCCATCATGATGGCCTCATCCGCAAGCTTTGCAACGCCTCTGGGTTATCAGACCAACCTGATGGTCTATGGGCCGGGCGGATACCGTTTTACGGATTTTCTCAAAGTCGGGCTGCCGATGAATGTGCTGGCAGCGGTGGTCACTATAACGGTGTTGCTAATCGGTTGGCCGTTGGTGGTTGTTGAGTAAATCTTTTTTACTCAGTGGACGGGACGGACAACCCTGGACATTACTCGATATAGTCAATATCCGGTGACACCCATTCTTGCCATTACTGCTGCGACATATAGCTGCCGAGTTTGTGGTTCGAGTTCGTTTTGGAAGCTTTTCAGCAGATCCGCCGAAACCAGCCGGTAAAATGGAACCGTTCGGTCTTCATAATTCACGGGCCAAAATAATAGCAAAATAACGCATTACATACAAAAAGCTGAATTATCTCGGTGTTTTTCCGTTTGATAAATTGTTCTCTTGTTTTTTAAACATGGAATTGTGGGATAAATCACTAACTGTCTGTGCTTTAACTGATACGCTGCATGATGTCTAATGTGATTTCCCGTTAATCTTTCTTTTATGGAGGAATGCTGCGATGGACATGGAATTTTCTATTGAGGATATCGATGATTTGGACGATTTCGATGAAGTGATGGAAGACATGACCGCTGAAAGCCGCGTCGTAGAAATCATCGATGAAATGGAGTTTGTTGAAGATGATCTGGACTATTTTGATGAGTCTGAAATACAGCGTGAGATAACAGAAATGTTTTGATTTTTTTTCAAAAGCCGATTCAGCGAGAATTTCTTGCGATATCGCTAGGCATGCAAGTCAATCTTTTTTGACTTGAATCTATCAATCGTGTTGGTTAGGAAAAAAGTGTGATTAAAATAGAAAAAGGTTAGATTGCGTTCGTTTATTTTTTCGTGCGCAATCTAATCGTTAGATTCGGTCCGCCAATTTGCAGTTCAAGCAGCATTAACTGTTCTTCCAGCGTTAATTCTAGTAAATTCAAAGTATTTTCGTTTCACCGCCCTAAATTCCGGGATTCAATAAAGCCAGGTTTGGCTTAAATTACCGTATATTTCCGATAAGATTTCTTTTTATCGAGTAAACTCACCTATAAAACCCTATTGTATTTATGGTGATTAGGGTTCACACTCTACCCCGGGGTGTGCTTTACATAAAAATTCTTCCCCACAAATATATTCATTATATAAGGATTAATAATATGAAAAAGGGCTTTAGCTTGATATTGCTGGGAGCAGTGAGTGCGTTTCTCCTGGGTTTCAGCAGTTGGGTAAGTGCAGAAGCTGCGCCGGTCATGAGCGAAGCGCGAACCGTTGCGCAGTATAATTACATCATCCATATTCTGGCGATGTTACTGATCGGTTTCGGCTTTTTGATGGTTTTTGTGCGTCGCTATGGTTTCGGAGCAGTAACGGGTACTTACCTGGTTGTTGCTGTTGGATTGCCGCTGTATATTCTGTTGCGCGCCAATGGCATTTTTGGACATCATCTAGATCCGCATACACTGGATGCGATATTGTTTGCTGAATTATCGGTTGCCACCGCGCTCATTGCCATGGGCGCAGTATTGGGTCGATTGCGCGTCTTTCAATATGCCTTACTGGCGCTTTTGGTGGTGCCGCTATATTTACTGAATGAATGGATAGTATTGGATGATGCGCTAGGCCTGACGACCGGCTTTCAGGACACGGCAGGGTCAGTTGTGATTCACGCATTCGGCGCTTATTTCGGTCTGGCCATGTCGATTGTGCTGACCACAGAATATCAGCGCAGCAAACCGATTGAATCCGATCATACTTCAGATCGCTTTGCAATGCTGGGTTCCATGGTGTTATGGCTTTTCTGGCCGAGTTTTGCAACGGCGCTTGCACCGCTTGAGGACATGCCGCAGACGGTTGCCAATACATTATTGGCGTTGTCTGGCGCTACAATTGCAACCTATTTCTTAAGTTACAAATTGAACGGTGGTAAAACATCCATGGTCGATATGGCCAATGCTGCATTGGCTGGGGGTGTCGGTATTGGGTCGGTGTGTGATGTGGTATCGCCTTCGGGTGCATTTGGCATCGGCTTGTTGGCTGGGGCAATTTCTGTACTGGGTTATGTTTTCCTCTTGCCCATGCTGGAAAAAAAATTCAAGCTTATTGATACCTGCGGGGTCCATAATCTGCATGGCATGCCCGGATTATTGGGAGGATTTAGTGCATTGTTGGTCGTTCCAGGTGTTGCCACGGCACAGTTAACCGGTATCGGTATTACGTTGGGTATTGCAATTGTCGGTGGTCTTGTCGCCGGTATCGTCATTAAAATTACCGGAACAACCCGCGAGCCCTATGAGGATAGTGTCGAGTTTACGCATATGGCCGGGCCGGAAAGCGAACAGGCGGATGGACAATTGCAGGCGCGTATCGATTCTCTGGAAAATAAAATTGCCCTGCTAGAGATGCAGTCTCAGGATAAATCTACAGAGGTTAAGGGCTTGTTCGAAGGATTGGAAACACAAATAGAGTCTCTGGAAAACGAGATTAAAGGTGCGCAATCAGAAATAATGCGGAATAGACCGGAATCTTGAGTTTATTATCATTGAAGTGTCCTCCCATCTTGGTAGGGTAACCAAGATGGGAGGTGACGATTACGAATTGTCAGTGAGTTCCTTAATTAAACATTCGACATGTGCGCTATGGCTACCTTGCCAGTATATCTGGTCGCATTCTGAACAGATCAGGAATTTGTCATAGTGTTTATTGGTCAATGGCTTGAGGCGGTGTGTGATATCTCTTTTTTCGGTCTGAATTAATTTTCCGTTGCAATACGTGCAGCGTGTCAGGGGCTTTAACAAAGGACGCAAATTGAATTGAGTAAGAACTTCCATGACTTGGGTTTTGGGAATATCTGCGCGTACAAAATATCCGAAGATAATAATTTTTCTCTGTAACAGCTTGCGATCCCGGGTTAATACGATACGTTGAGTTTTGCTGGAAATTTCGGCGATTGTCTTATCTTCAAAATGATTACAGTACAGACAATCGAGACCAAGCAGCCTTAGATAACGCGCTAACCTGCCCAAATTGACATCGACAATAAATTTGGGTGTGCCTGATATCGGTGGGGACAAATGTAAAATTGGTGTGACGATGAATTTTTTGGGTGTCGGATAACGTGGATGGACATGAATTTCATCTTCGTTCTGTACGATATAATTGAAGTCAACCGAAATGCCATTGACAAGTATCAAGTCGATTTCTGTGTGTGGAACATTGTAGGATTCAATCACATCCTTGACAGACGCTTTGCGGTTAAAGTCATGAACAATCACTTTATGTCGCTCAATCGGCGCAATAAAGTCTTTAAGCACTGCATGGAAATGTAAGTGCACTTGTTCCATAACGCAAACAATATATCAGGTTGGAAGCCGTTAGATGGTGCTTTTGCATAGAAACTCGAAATGTTTTCACGTATAATTTCTACTTCAAAAATCGGGTAAATCTGAATTTCCCCCCGATTCTTTAATACTACGAATCAAAATCCAAGGAGCTCTTGTGTCACAATGCCCGCATGCCATTCTTGCACTTGCAGATGGAACTGTTTTTGATGGCATTTCTATTGGTGTAGAGGGTATCACGACGGGCGAAGTTGCTTTTAATACTGCGATGACAGGTTATCAGGAAATACTGACTGACCCTTCTTATTGTCAGCAGATTATCACATTGACTTATCCGCATATTGGCAACACCGGTGCCAACCCGGAAGATTTTGAATCGGGTAATGTCGATAAAGTCTATGCGGCGGGACTGGTGATACGTGATTTGCCAATAAGGGCGAGTAGCTGGCGCCAAGAGCAGCGACTAACGGATTTTCTGTTAAGTCAGAGGGTGGTGGCCATAGCTGAAATTGATACCCGTAAGCTGACACGTATTTTGCGTGAAAAAGGAGCGCAATCGGGTTGTATTATGGCTGGTCAGATTGATCAGGAGCAGGCAATTGAATATGCACGTGCTTATCCTGGATTGACCGGGATGGACTTGGCAAAGGTTGTTTCGTGTCAAAAGCCCTATACATGGAATGAGGGTGAATGGTTGCTGGGATCAGGCTATGGGAAGCAGGAAAGTGTGCATTTTCACGTGGCGGCATTGGATTTTGGCATTAAACGCACTATTTTGCGGAAACTGGCGCAGCGTGGCTGCAAAATAACCGTGATGCCGGCGCAGACATCTGCTGAAGAGATTTTGGCCTTGCAGCCGGATGGTGTTTTTTTGTCAAATGGTCCGGGCGATCCGGAACCATGCGACTATGCGATAGCCGCAACACGCAAATTATTGGAAAAAAATATACCGATTTTTGGTATTTGTCTTGGACACCAGTTATTGGCGTTGGCAAGTGGTGCGCAGACACTCAAAATGAAATTTGGCCATCATGGCGCCAATCATCCGGTGCAGGATGTTAGCAGTAAAAGAGTTTTTATTACCAGTCAGAACCATGGTTTTGCAGTAAGTGACGATACGTTGCCCGATAACATCCGTGTTACACATGTTTCACTCTTCGACGGCAGTCTGCAGGGACTCGAGTTGATGGATAAACCCGCTTTTTGCTTCCAGGGTCATCCGGAAGCAAGCCCCGGTCCGCATGAAGCCGATTATCTTTTTGATCGATTTATTGAAATGATGCAAAACGCTAGAAATTAATGCAGTTCATTTATTCTTATAATAATAAAATCAGGTCAATATCTGAAAATGCCTAAACGCGCCGACATACAATCCATTCTTATAATCGGTGCTGGTCCCATTATTATTGGTCAAGCATGTGAATTCGATTACTCAGGGGTACAGGCTTGCAAAGCGCTGCGTGAAGAAGGGTATCGCATCATTTTGGTGAATTCCAATCCGGCTACAATCATGACCGATCCGGAAATGGCCGATGCAACTTATATTGAGCCCATTACATGGCAAATGGTGGAAAAAATCATTGATGCTGAACGCCCGGATGCACTGTTGCCGACAATGGGCGGACAGACGGCGCTTAATTGTGCGCTTGATCTGGTCAAGCATAACGTGCTTGACAAGTATAACGTGGAATTGATCGGCGCCTCACGTGAAGCAATCGATAAGGCGGAAGACAGGGAAAAATTTAAACAGGCGATGTCCCGGATAGGTCTGAATTCTGCACGTTCAGCTATGGCGCACAGTATGGAGGAAGCACTTCAGGTGCAGGCCATGGTGGGTTATCCTGTCATTATTCGTCCATCTTTCACGATGGGTGGAAGTGGCGGTGGAATTGCCTATAATCGTGAAGAATTTGTTGGTATCTGTGAACGCGGATTGGATGCTTCGCCGACTAAGGAATTGTTGATCGAAGAATCCGTGATAGGCTGGAAAGAATATGAGATGGAAGTTGTCCGGGACAAAGAGGATAACTGTATCATCATATGTTCCATTGAAAACTTTGACCCCATGGGTATTCATACCGGCGATTCGATTACCGTTGCGCCAGCGCAGACATTGACGGACAAAGAGTATCAGTTGATGCGTAACGCTTCCATTGCAGTATTGCGTGAAATCGGTGTTGAAACGGGCGGGTCGAATGTGCAGTTTGCGATTAACCCGGATGATGGACGGATGCTGGTCATTGAGATGAATCCTCGTGTATCCCGTTCTTCAGCACTGGCCTCAAAGGCTACCGGATTTCCTATTGCTAAAATTGCCGCAAAGCTTGCAGTGGGTTATACCCTGTATGAACTTGGTAACGATATTACCGGTGGAATTACACCGGCGTCATTTGAACCCACAATCGACTATGTTGTAACCAAAGTGCCGCGTTTTGCATTTGAAAAATTTCCGCAAACCAATGATCGATTGACAACACAGATGAAATCTGTCGGTGAAGTGATGGCCATCGGCAGAACATTTCAAGAATCGCTGCAAAAAGCTTTGCGCGGATTGGAAATAGGTGTTGACGGTCTGGATGAGAAGACAAACAATCTGGAGAAAATAGAGTCCGAACTGGCCAATCCAGGTTCGGAACGTATCTGGTACATTGCTGATGCATTTCGTGGTGGTTTGACTGTAGACGATGTTTTTCAGTTGACGCGTATTGATCCCTGGTTTCTGGCGCAAATTGAGGATTTGGTCAGGCAGGAACAATCGTTGTCCAAAAAAAGATTGGAGACACTGGATGAACAAGCATTGCGTAGATTTAAACGGAATGGCTTTTCAGATCGAAGACTGGCAAAGCTGCTGAACACAGACCAGACTGCGGTGCGTGTATATCGCCATCGGTATAATTTGCGGCCTGTCTATAAGCGTGTGGATACCTGTGCTGCGGAATTCGCTACCAGTACGGCGTATATGTATTCCACTTATGAAGAGGAGTGTGAAGCGCAACCAACCGACAAAAAGAAAATTATGGTACTCGGTGGTGGCCCTAACCGGATAGGTCAAGGTATTGAATTTGATTACTGTTGTGTGCATGCTGCTCTGGCGTTACGGGAAGACGGTTATGAAACCATTATGGTGAACTGTAATCCTGAAACGGTTTCAACTGATTACGATACTTCGGATCGGCTATACTTTGAACCGTTGACACTCGAGGATGTGCTGGAAATTGTGGCTGTTGAAAAACCGGAAGGCGTGATTGTGCATTACGGTGGACAGACGCCATTGAAGCTTGCAAGAGATCTGGAAGCCAACGGCGTACCGATTATCGGCACCAGTCCTGATATGATCGATTGCGCTGAAGATCGAGAACGTTTCCAGAAAATGCTGCAAGAACTCGGGTTAAAGCAACCGCCAAATCGTACGGCACGAAATCCTGAAGCTGCGCTGGTTGCTGCTGAGGAAATTGGTTACCCCCTGGTTGTCCGGCCGAGTTATGTGCTGGGTGGTCGTGCTATGGAAATTGTGCACGAACAAAACGATCTGGAACGGTATATGCGTGAGGCGGTAAAAGTATCCAACGATTCACCTGTTTTGCTCGATCATTTTTTGACCAATGCGGCTGAGGTGGATATTGACGCGATACATGATGGTGAAACCGTGTTGATTGGTGGTATCATGGAACATATTGAAGAGGCTGGTGTTCATTCGGGCGATTCCGCCTGTTCATTGCCGCCGTTCAGTTTGCAATCGGCAATCCAAGATGAGTTGCGTCGCCAAACAGTGGCCATGGCGCGTGCATTGCATGTTGTGGGGCTAATGAATGTGCAGTTTGCTATCCAGGATGGGAGCGTCTATGTTTTGGAGGTCAATCCTCGGGCATCCCGGACTGTTCCGTTTGTTTCCAAGGCAACAAGTCTGCAGCTAGCTAAAATCTCTGCGCGCTGTATGACAGGTAAGACATTGAAGCAACAGGGTGTAACACAGGAAGTAACGCCTGCATTTTATTCTGTCAAAGAAGCAGTTTTTCCTTTTATTAAGCTTCCTGGTGTAGATACGATCTTGGGGCCAGAAATGAAATCGACCGGAGAGGTAATGGGTATTGGTGATACATTTGCTGAGGCATTTGTTAAATCTCAGCTCGCGTCGGATATCCGGTTGCCAAAATCAGGTACGGCTTTTATTAGTGTACGCCAATCGGATAAATCTCATGTAATCGAAATCGCACATGATCTTGCGAAACTCGGGTTTACACTTTATGCTACACGGGGAACGGCTGCAACACTGACTGAAGCAGGCCTGCGGGTGATGGCTGTCAATAAGGTTGCTGAGGGGCGCCCACATATTGTGGATATGATTAAGAATGGTGAAATCAACTTAATCATTAATACCGTCAAAAATAAACGCAGCGCAATACGCGATTCTTATTCAATTCGTCATGCAGCGTTGCAAGCCAGAGTAACTTACTATACTACTTTGGCGGGTGCGCGGGCTGCATGTGTGGGTATGATTAATATGCAGGAATTAAAAGCATATAAGCTGCAAAAAATGCATACTTGATTGAAATTATCAGTTGGCATGTCTTTGATTGAATAGTGTGAATCGATAAATTTGAAGAATAAAGAAGGATAAATAGCAATAATGGTTACGATTCCTTTAACTGTGGCGGGCGCAGAAGCGCTTCGTAAGGAATTACATGAGATGAAAACGGTGCATCGCCCTGCTGTTATTGAGGCAATTGCAGAAGCCCGCGCACATGGCGATCTTTCTGAAAATGCCGAATATGATGCTGCCAAGGAGAAACAAGGCTTTATTGAAGGGCGAATTGCGGATCTGGAAAGCAAGCTGTCCAGTGCGCAAATTATCGATCCGGCGCTCATCAATGCGGATGGTGCTTGTGTTTTTGGCGCAACCGTTGAGCTTGAAGATTTGCAAAATGGTCAGAGCGTGACCTATCAGATCGTTGGTGACGATGAGGCCGATATCAAGGATGGGAAAATCTCGATCAGTTCGCCGACCGCGCGCGCTTTGATCGGTAAATATGAAGGTGATATCGCAGAAGTTCAGGCGCCAGGTGGTATTCGGGAGTATGAAATCCTAAGTGTTAAATATATTTGATTTCTGAATAAATTATCAGTCTTGATAACTGCGTTTGGTACGACGCGGTTCGCGTTTTTGTTTTTTAACCGTTTTCTTCTGCTTGTTTTCTTCAGGAGCGGGCCGGTAAATAACAAAAGTCTTGCCGATATGCTGGATAGGTGCGGCATTAAGTGCTTTGCAGATTTTTTCGAGTACTAATTTTCTTTCATTGCGGTCGTCTAGATGTACTTTAACTTTAATTAATTCATGGCTTAGCAACCCACGATCGAGCTCTTCCAGAACGCTATCTGTGAGCCCGGCTTTACCGATAATTACTACAGGATTCAGCGCATGCCCTTGAGCAGCTAACTGGCGACGTTGTACAACATTCAAAGTTAACATGAGTCTTACTCAAAATATCTGATTTTACTCGATGAGGCGTACTAAAACCAGCAATGCATGGATGCATGAACATGTTAACGATATCTATGTAAAGTTAGCCAATAAAGAAGGTTTTCGCTCACGTGCTGCTTACAAATTACTTGAAATTGATGAGCGCGATCATTTGTTTAAAGAAGGAATGGTGATTATTGATCTCGGTGCGGCACCGGGGAGCTGGTCCCAGGTTGCTTTGCATAAGGTGGGATGCAAAGGTAAAGTGATTGCTCTGGATATGCTGGAAATGCAGCCATTACCGGGTGTGACTTTTGTACAGGATAATTTTCAAGAAGAAAGTGCTATCATTGAGTTGGATCAGATACTGGCAGGAAGTAAGCCGGATCTTGTTCTTTCGGATATGGCGCCCAATATAAGTGGTATCGGTGTATGTGATCAGGCGCGCAGTATGTATCTGGCGGAGTTGGCTTTGGATTTTGCGATGAGAAAACTGAACTACGGTGGAAGTTTTTTGGTCAAAATTTTTCAAGGCAGTGATTTCGATCAATTTTTACGGGAAATGCGCGATGGATTTAATAAGGTTATGATACGGAAACCGAAGGCTTCTCGTGATCGCAGTTCTGAAGTTTATTTGTTAGGACTTGAAAAGAAACGTTAATTTAAGCAGAATTAAAAAACAAATTGTCTGAATAAATAAATATTGATAACACGAACTTAATTTATATAATTATTAATCTATATTTGATGTTGCCATTCGGTTTTAATTAAAACCGAAAGTTGGAAATTTGAGCCGTTTGGTGTAAAAAGACTAGATAAAATTTTAAAAGGTGCAAACCAAGGAGCTATTTTGAATAATTTGATTAAAAATATGGCCATTTGGCTTGTTATTGCACTCATTTTGATGACGGTATTTAACCAATTCAGTGTGCGACAGCAAGCGCAGGTGCCGATTGATTACTCGCAGTTTATTTCTGATTTAAATCGTGGCCGTATTGCAAAGGTAGTGATTGATGGCCGCACCTTGAGGGGAACCAATACAGATGGCGCGCGTTTTACAACTTTTGCGCCATCAGATCCATGGCTGGTTAGCGATTTGCTAAAAGCAGGTGTTGTGATAGAAGCAAAGCCTGAAGAAGAACCATCAATGTTAATGAGTATTTTCATTTCATGGTTCCCAATGTTGCTGCTGATCGCAGTATGGATTTTTTTCATGCGCCAAATGCAGGGCGGTGGTCGTAATGGCGGCGCATTCTCATTTGGTAAAAGCAAGGCCCGTATGTTGGACAAATCTCAGAATCCAGTGACATTCAATGATGTCGCCGGGTGCGAGGAAGCCAAGGAAGAAGTTGCGGAGCTTGTTGAGTTTCTGCGCGACCCTACCAAGTTTCAAAAACTGGGGGGGCGTATTCCTCGTGGTGTGTTGATGGTGGGCAGCCCGGGTACGGGTAAAACACTATTGGCGCGCGCGATTGCGGGGGAAGCGCAGGTTCCTTTCTTCAGTATTTCCGGTTCGGATTTTGTGGAAATGTTTGTCGGTGTGGGTGCATCTAGAGTCCGTGATATGTTTGAACAAGCCAAAAAGCATGCGCCATGCATCATTTTTATCGATGAAATTGATGCGGTTGGTCGACAGCGTGGTGCAGGATTGGGTGGCGGTAACGATGAACGCGAACAGACGCTCAATCAATTGCTTGTGGAAATGGACGGTTTTGAAGGTGCGCTGGGCGTTATCGTGATTGCAGCAACCAACCGGCCTGATGTGCTTGATCCTGCATTGTTGCGTCCTGGACGCTTTGACAGGCAGGTGACCGTTCCATTGCCCGATATACGTGGACGTGAGCAGATTCTCAATGTGCATATGCGCAAAGTCCCGCTGGCTCCTGATGTGAAAGCTGACGTTCTGGCACGTGGAACACCGGGTATGTCAGGTGCTGATCTGGCCAATTTGGTTAACGAAGCGGCTTTATTTGCAGCACGTAAAAACAAACGCCTGGTGGATATGGAAGACTTCGAGAACGCCAAAGACAAGATATTTATGGGTGCCGAAAGGAGATCCGTAGTCATGCCTGAGCATGAGCGCAAGAACACGGCCTACCATGAATCGGGGCATGCGGTTGTAGCATATCTTTTGCCTAAAACGGATCCGGTGCATAAAGTAACGATTATCCCAAGAGGGCGTGCATTGGGTGTCACAATGCAACTGCCAACCGAAGATCGTTTCAGCATGGAAAAAGAGGAAATCTTGCAAAGACTGTCGGTTATGTTTGGCGGGCGTATTGCTGAAGAAGTATTTATGCATCAAATGACAACAGGCGCTTCAAATGACTTTGAGCGTGCAACTGAACTGGCGCGTCAGATGGTTACTCAATGGGGTATGACTGATTCGCTTGGCCCTATGGTGTACGGTGAGAATGAAGGGGAAGTTTTTCTCGGTCGATCTGTTACTACCCATAAGAACATGAGTGAAGCAACCATGCAAAAGGTCGACGCTGAGATTCGTCGGATTGTGGACGAACAGTATGCGCTTGCACGAAAATTGATTGAGGAAAACAAGGATAAGATTGAAGCCATGACACAGGCCTTACTGGAATGGGAAACCATTGACAGCAATCAGATCAAAGATATTATGGAAGGACGTCCTCCGCGTGCGCCTAAACCGCCTCAGTCTATGGAAGGGCCAGCTGCAGAAGAAGCAGCTTCCACAGAAGAAGATACAGGTGAAGCAGATACGCCACCACAAGGCGTTGCCAAGGAGAGTGCTGAATAGTGCGTTTTAATTAATTCTCGACGGGGTTATTTGGGCGGGGTACGATTAATAGATCGTATCCCGTTTTCATTTGTTTTCGATATCCTAATAATGGCATTGAGCGTTTCCCATCCTATTCATACTTCCAAAAAGCCACTTGTTATGGGGGTTGTCAATGTAACACCGGATTCATTCTCGGATGGGGGTCTGTATTTTTCAATAGACGATGCCATTGACCATGCCAGAAAGCTGATTGAGGAAGGTGCGGATATCCTCGATATTGGTGGCGAGTCAACCCGTCCGGGCAGTTCTGCTGTCAGCGTTGATGAGGAATTGAAACGTGTTATGCCAATTCTTGAAGCATTGGTGGATGAGGATGTATTGGTTTCAGTGGATACGTCCAAACCTGAAGTGATGCGACAGGCAATTGCTGTTGGTGTTGATATTATTAATGATGTCAATGCGTTACGTGAGCCCGGCGCATTAGAAGTGGTTGCGGCAGATGATCGGGTACTATTTTGCTTGATGCATATGCAAGGCAGTCCTGCTAATATGCAAATAAACCCGCAATACTCCAACATTGTTAACAATGTCTATGAGTTCTTGCAGGCGCGTATTCAGGCAACGGCTGCACTGGGTATTTCCCGGCAACGCCTGCTTATTGATCCTGGTTTTGGTTTTGGAAAAAAATTGCACCATAATCTTGCGCTTCTAAACGACTTGAAAAAATTAACGGAATTGAATGTGCCTATTTTGGTTGGGTTGTCACGAAAATCAATGTTGGGCGCAATTACGGGTAATGCAGTCGGTCAGCGTATTCATGAAAGTATTGCAGCGGCGTTAATTGCGGTCGCCAATGGCGCGAGAATTGTGCGTGTACATGATGTAAAGGCAACAAAGGATGCTTTGACTTTTTATTCTGCTGTGCAAGCTGCAAATAATCATGAGCAGTCATAACACTAAAGTATCAGCATAAATCGATATCTTTTTTTCAATCACTAATAAATATTTAAGCCATTGATTAAAAAATTATTTGGAACAGACGGTATTCGGGGGCGCGTTGGAGAAGACCCAATTACGCCAGATCGTATTCTAAATTTGGGTTATTCCGCAGGTAAGGTGCTGGCTGCCAAAGACTGGCATCTGGCCGCAGGTGAGCGTCCCGCAGTATTAATTGGTAAAGATACGCGTGTGTCGGGTTATATGCTGGAGTCAGCGCTGGAAGCGGGCCTGTCAGCCGCAGGGGTGGATGTGCTGCTGTCCGGTCCGATGCCGACATCAGCAATTGCCTATTTGATTCGTGCGCTAAGATTACAAGCCGGGATTGTTATTTCGGCATCGCATAATCTGTTTGAAGATAATGGCGTTAAATTCTTTTCTGCTGAGGGAACAAAGCTGCCGGATGAAATTGAGCAACAGATTGAGGCAGAAATCAACTCGCCGATAAAAACAATGCCTTCCGCGCAGTTGGGTAAAGTGCAACGACTTAAAGATGCCAGTGGGCGGTATATTGAATTCTGTAAAAGTACTTTTCCCTACCATCTTGATTTGAGAGGTTTAAGAATCGTGGTTGACTGTGCGAATGGTGCGACATACAACATTGCTGGCCATGTGTTTCATGAACTTGGAGCCGATGTGGTGACAATCGGCGACAAGCCTAATGGTTTAAACATCAATCTTGAGTGCGGGGCAACGCATTGTTCAACTTTACAAGAAGCGGTTAAATTGAACCGCGCTGATCTAGGTATCGCGCTCGATGGCGATGGCGATCGGGTCATGATGGTTGATGATAAAGGGGTGTTATACGATGGAGATCAGTTGATTTATGTCATTACGCAACATCGTCGCCAGGCTGGGTTGATGAGAGGCGGTGTTGTCGGCACATTGATGACAAATATGGCAATAGAAAATCGACTCAAGAATCTGAGCGTTCCGTTTCTTAGGGCAAAGGTTGGGGATCGCCATGTGATGACGCTTTTGCGCGAAAAAAATTGGTATATCGGTGGGGAAAGCTCCGGACATATTATCTGCATGGATAAACATACTACGGGTGATGGAATAATTTCAGCGTTGCAGGTCTTATATGCGCTTCGGGACAGGGAACTTACCCTGGCTGAGGCTTTGAAGGAAATTACGCTTTATCCGAATTACCTCATCAATGTTAAAGTGGCGAAACCATTTGATGTCGAGAATCAACAGGAAATCCAGGCTATGGTTAAAGCAGCAGAAGCCGATTTGAATACCCAAGGACGTGTTTTGTTGCGTGCTTCCGGAACCGAACCTGTGATACGTGTTATGGTGGAAGGAGAATCTGATCAGAAAGTGAAACACTGGGCTGAAGAGATTGCGGTTGCAGTGCAAAAAAAATGTAATCAGATTGATTGATAGAGGCGAGCTCAGGCACATAATTAAAGTTGCTTGTCACGAAATTGTAATAATACTGTCATACAATTTGATTCTTAGATAACAAGAAAAAATTATATACATTTTGCTAAAATTTTTAATTTGGAGCACATGGATGTTGAGTTTAATGCGTTTGAAAGGGCTTATCGTCATACTGGTTTCATGTTGTTTTCTGTTGAGTGTGAATGTAAGTGCGAGTCCAATAGTCAGAATTGATGGTTCTAGTACGGTATATCCGATTATTGAAGCAGTAGCAGAGGATTTTCAAATCGCCAAGCGGGGTGCCGTGCGGGTTACTGTTGGAATTTCAGGAACTGGCGGAGGTTTTAAGAAATTTTGTCGAGGTGAACTGGATGTCGTTAATGCCTCTCGGCCTATTACACAACTGGAAATGGAGGCCTGTAAGAAGGCTGGCGTGCAATATATAGAAATGCCGATTGCTATTGATGCGTTAACGGTAGTCATTAACCCAAGAAATACTTGGAGTAAAACCATGACCGTGGATGAGCTCAAGCAATTCTGGGAACCAGAGGCCCAAGGAAAGATTATGAACTGGAATCAGGTCAACTCTTCGTGGCCGGATAGAAATGTTAAACTTTTTGGCCCGGGCGCGGACTCGGGTACCTTTGAGTATTTTACTGAAGCTGTGGTCGGTAGGGCAAAATCAAGCCGGGGTGATTTTACAGCTTCTGAAGATGACAATGTCTTAGTGCAAGGCGTTGCCAGTGACATGTATGCGCTAGGCTTCTTCGGGTTTGCTTATTATATTGAGAATAAAAACAAAATTACTGCAGTTGCAGTTGATAGCGGTAACGGCGGTGTAATCCCATCTGCCGAAACTGTGGAAAATGGCAGTTATCAACCATTATCGAGACCTGTTTTTGTTTATATTAATGCCCGGTCAACCAGCAAGCCAGAGATACAGGATTTTGTGAAATTTTTTATGGAAAATGCGGCTGCACTGGTAACCGAAGTCAAATATTTTCCACTATCGTCTACCGTGTATATCCAGAATTTGGAGAACATGAAAAACAACAAATTGGGTACGGTATTTAGCGGTGAATCAGAAGTCGGGGTTAACATAGAAGAAGTAATGAAACATGAAGCGCGTTTGTAGTTTATGCGCGTGAAGAAAACGTAGTCGATTATGCGGGTTATTCATGTTGATCGTGACCCCGCTAAGAGAAGACCGCTGATTGGTTTGGTAAGTTTTTAAAACGTTACTAAATGAATTGGCGGTTTTGCTTTGCGCGTTTAAATAAAATACTGAATCGGTTGAGGTGATGGAAGTGCCAGCTTTGTTTGCAAATGGAATGTTAATTCATTATATGGAAATAAAAAGGAATCCGGCGAATTCGGTTTAATATTCTGAAATTTTTGTTATACAATTCCAAAATGAGTTATTCGAGCAGCATTGCTGAGCGTAAAACAAAAAAGTAAAAGAAGAAGTGATCATTGAAAAAATTGGAGAGAATATGAAGGAAATAAGTGGATGGGTAACAAAATTGGGCGGTGCTGTTCTAATTGCGACGTTGGCGCTGCCTGCACATGCGCAGTTAATGCTTGCTCACGAAGGACATCATGATGCCGGCGGCTGTGAAATCAAAGGTGGTGAATTTCCTATAGCGTTTAGTGGTTATGAAGTGCCTGAAGGCGACATTCCGCCGCTCCATTCTTTCTGCAAAAATATTCCAACTCCCGGTAAGGTGCAATTAACCGTAGAGCTCTCGGATTGGGATTCACGCGAGATACCACTTGCCGTACGTCTGGTGGAGGCTGGTCATGGAGGGCATGGTGGTCATGGTGGACATGCAAAAAAAACAGCGTCATCTGATAGTGCTGCGAGCAAAAAAGACGATGTAGATCACGCGGGTCATGACATGCACGATCATGAAGATCATGTCATGGAGCATGATGGTCCGGGAGGAGTTGATCCGAGTGCAGCAGAACACGGTATTAATTACATTCCATATATGAAACACCCATCGGGCATCATTGTTGTTTCTGCTGATCTGAAAAGAGGTAATTATGAGATTTTGTTAGAAAGAAAGGATGAGGCAGGTAATGTGGTCGTAGCTGGGCGAGTGCCGTTTGCTATTGGTGGCAGTGGTGGCGGTCATGGCGGACACGGAGGCGGTTTTGGCGTAATAGAAATTGGATTGGTTGCAGTCATAATCGGTGGTGCCGCATTCTTTTTCATGCGTCGTAAAAAAGCTGAGGAAGAAAGCAAATCGTAATTTTTTGATTGCAGTAAGTGGCAAGCTTGCTTTGTTCCCGCTTATGGGTGAAAGGGTACGCACAAACTTCTTGACAGTGTTAAGGTGACTGAGTAGTCTAGGGGAGCGAAGGAAGGTAGGGCAAGTGCGTTGAATTGGGGTTCGGATACTGGAAGGGAATTTGCATATTTATGCGTGGGATTGGGAGGTATGCGCGAGGTATGTTGGGTATTTGGAAGCGCAATTGTTGCACTGAAGAGAAGAAGAAAGAAGTAAAAATAAAACTGGAAATAACAGAAAGACAAAGGAGAGAGAGATGATTTCCAAGGTATGGCTAAGATTGGTCATGTTTGTAAGTGCATTTGCGCTGGCGGGTGCGGTACAGGCGATACCAAGTGTTCCTGACGTGACGTATGAAGCACTGGGTATAGACAGAGGTGCGAGTCCGAAGGAGTTGCATGAAGCATTGGTGAAGCGTTATAAGGATCCTGAGCAAGGCGCGGGCAAGGGCACGATGGGTGATTACTGGGAGCCGATTCCGTTGAGCAGATACATGGATCCTGCGACATTTTATGAGCCGCCGACCTCGATGAGAGACAAAGCGGATCGTAAAGAGTGTGTGGAATGTCACTCGGACGAATCGCCGGTATGGGTCAACGCATGGAAGAAGAGTACCCATGCGAATCTGGACAAAGTGCGTGCATTAAAGCCAAGCGATCCGACATTTTACAAGAAAGGCAAGCTTGAAGACGTAGAGAAGAATCTGCGTTCGATGGGTTACCTGAAGGAAGGCGAGCAGCTGAAGGAAGTGAGTTGTATAGATTGCCATGCTGGGATCAACGAGCAGGGCAAGATAGATCACAGCAAAGACCTGATCATGCCGACGGCGGATGTATGCGGCAAATGTCACTTGCAGGAATTTGCGGAACGCGAATCAGAGCGTGACACGCTGATCTGGCCGAACGGACAGTGGCCAGATGGACGTCCATCGCATGCGCTGGACTACAAGGCGAACGTAGAGACCACGGTATGGGCGGCGATGCCACAACGTGAAGTAGCCGAAGGCTGTACCATGTGTCACATGAACCAGAACAAATGCGACACCTGTCATACCCGTCATGAATTCTCAGCGGCGGAATCTCGTAAGCCGGAAGCCTGCGCGACCTGTCACAGTGGTGTAGACCACAACAACTGGGAAGCGTATTCCATGTCCAAGCACGGCAAGATGGTAGCGATGCTGGGCAATAGCTGGAACTGGGAAGTTCAACTCTCGGATGCATACAGCAAAGGTGGCCAGACAGCACCGACCTGTGCGGGCTGTCACATGGAATTTGAAGGCGAATACGCGCACAACATGGTGAGAAAGATTCGCTGGGCGAACTATCCATTTGTACCTGGGATAGCAGAGAACATCAACAGCGAATGGTCAGAAGAGAGACTGGATGCATGGGTAGTAACCTGTACTCAGTGTCACTCAGAGCGTTTTGCACGTTCGTATCTGGATCTGATGGACAAAGGCACCTTGCAAGGTCTGGCGAAATACCAGGATGCACATGCAGTAGTCGAGAAGCTGTACAACGAAGGTTTGCTGGCAGGACAGAAGACCAACCGTCCGAATCCACCGGCACCGGAGAAACCGGGATTCATGATCTTCACGCAATTATTCTGGTCGCAAGACAACAACCCGGCCTCGATGGAGTTGAAAGTGCTCGAGATGGGTGAAAACGACCTGGCTAAAATGCACGTTGGTCTTGCACACGTCAATCCAGGCGGTTGGACCTACACCGAAGGCTGGGGACCGATGAACCGGGCGTACGTTGAAGTACAAGACGAAAACTTCCGGATTCGGGAAATGGTCGCGTTAAAAGAACGTGTTGCCAAACTCGAAGGCAAACGCACCAGCTTACTGGATCTGGACGGTACAGCAGAGAAAATCTCGTTGGGCGGTTTAGGTGGCGGCATGCTGCTGGCAGGCACATTAGCCTTGGCAGGATGGCGTAAACGTAAGCAAAGCGAAGCTTGATACCCGCAGAGACGACCGGCCGCGACACGCAAGTGAAGCGGTCGGGGGATAAACTACTCCCGTCATTAGGCATACTCCTGGTGACGGGAGGTTTGGTTTTTCTGGGGTGGTTTGCGTACTTATGGTTTGAACCGGTAGCGGCACCGTATCAGTACCAGAAGCAATCCTCAGGGAATCCGCAGCAGTATCCCGAATTGGAACTGGATGCGTGGCCTGAACTTGAAATCAGCCGGTATGACGTCATCGTTCCGGATGTTGAAAAGCCCATAGCGCAGGCAACAGTAGCGCAACGGGACGGCGCAGCGCCGGTGCTGGTCAAATGGGAGAACCACAGCAAAGAAACCCTGCACGCATTAGACTGGAAATCATCCGAACTGAGTGCGCTGGCCAAAGCCATTGGCCAATACGCAGAAAAAGATGCGCTCATCTTAGCCTGGTGGGACATCTCGCAACAGATCAACCTGTTGAGCGGACACGAAACCCTGTTCACCAGCCACCTGAACGAACCTTTAATCATACCGCAGCACTGGTATGAATATATGGACGCCATAGATGCGTATGAACAGGCGTTCTGGCAAAGCAAACCCAGCCAAAGCGAACTGGAGCAATTCGAGCGATTTAGCCGGGCGCTGACAGCCAAAGCGGAAGAAGGCGTAGCCCAACTTCGCAGCCTCGTTGGAACGGACCGGGAAGCCTACATCATCGTTCATGTTACAGACCTGTATAAACTGGGTCTCATGTACCCGGATAAAATTGGCGTTGCCTACCAGAACTTTCCAATGACGGGCAACATCCATGGCATGATCAACCACATGAAAGTACAACTCAAGGAAAACGACTTTGACACCTATACCCTGCAATCGATAACCGATACGCAAATCAGAGTCTACTTTCTGAGCGACGCACAAAGCAGTGAAACCCTGCTGGCGCGAATGCTGCCGTTCACAGACAAAGACGCGCCGATGGAACTGGAAGCACTGCAACTGGTATACCAGCAGGGCGGTTACTGGGTATACAAAATTCCGGGCAACGAAAGCGATGGATTGATACAATAAAGACAGCGTAGACAGAGACAGCTAAAATAAGCAACAACAAGAACAAAAAAAGCACGCGGCATCCATATAAGCATTTACACAAACGGGTGATCGCGTACAATACGCGGCTTAAGAACTTGAAATAAGAAAAGTACAAGGAGGAAGGATGAAACACCCAATAACGTACGTACTGGCTATACTCGCGACATTTGTGTTTTTCACGGGGACAGCGGTAGCGGATTTTGAGGGGCGGCAGAAATGCAGCTCATGCCACAAATCACAAGGTAAATCATGGCGCGAGACAGCGCATGCCAAAGCGATGGAATCGCTGAAGGCAGGCGAGCGCAAGGAAGCGAAAGAAAAAGCAGGCCTTGACCCAGACAAGGACTACACCAAAGACAAAGACTGCGTAGGCTGCCATGTTGATGGCTGGGAGCAGAGAGGAGGATACACCATAGAGCGGCCGAGACGTCAACTGGCGGCAGTAGGGTGTGAATCCTGCCATGGTGCTGGCAAAAGATACAGGGGCGATCACCGAAAAGGCGGGCAGCAATTTGAAAGAACAGGCAGGACCACCGAGCGCAAGCGACTGGCGGACAGAGGTCAGGACTTTCATTTTGAAGAAGCGTGTGCGGGGTGTCACCTGAACTATGAAGGTTCGGGCTGGAAAGGCACGAAAGCACCCTATACGCCATTCACACCAGAAGTTGATGAGAAATACCGGTTTGACTTTGACAAAATGGTAAAAGACGACAGTGCGATGCATGCGCACTACAAACTGGATGGTGCATTTGTCGGCGAACCGAAATTCAAGTTTCACGATGAATTCCAGGCCAACGCCCAAGAGGGTGAGAAAGGCGACGAAGACGACGATGACGATGATGATTAACAGGAGACCTGAATGACTGCATTACAAAAAGGAGCGATAGGCACCCTGTTAACGGGGGCGTTACTGGGGATCGTTCTGGTGGGTATAGTATTTGGCGGAGAGGCGGCGTTATCGACAGAAGAATTCTGTACGAGCTGTCACTCGATGACGTATACCCAGGACGAGCTGAGAGAATCGACCCACTATGGGGCATTGGGAGTCAATCCTGGGTGTAAGGACTGTCATATACCGCAGGGATTCAAGAACTTTCATTTGGCGGTTTATACTCATGTAGTAGATGGTGCGCGGGAATTATGGCTGGAGCTGGTGAATGATTACTCGACGTTGGAGAAGTTTAACGAACGTCGGTTAATCATGGCGCATGATGCGCGGATGAACCTGAAGAAATGGGACAGTGTGACGTGTCGTGATTGTCATAAGAATCCGGATCCACCTGGAGAGGATGCACAGGCTGCGCATAAGAAGATGGAAACAGAGGGAGCGACGTGTATAGATTGTCATCAGAACCTGGTGCATGAAGAAGCCCCGATGACGGATCTTGATGCGAGTCTTGCTCAGGGCAAGATGGTATTGAAGGCCGATGAAGATGATGACTGGGATGATGACGATGATGACTGGGATGATGATTATTAAATTATTGTCATAAAACCGTAGCAATTCTGGAGTTAAAATAAATGCTCCAGAATTGCTTATTAATCATTCTAATTTGATGGATATTCAAGTTCGGTTTTAGCAGAATATAAACAGCACTGTATATTTAAGCAATTTAACTTAAACAAAACGTAAGATGATAGTGGCGTTTTAAAAGTTACAGGACAGTGTTTTTTAATAAAAAGTACCCGAATTTATTAAACAAATCCTTGTGTCAAAAGAGTTGTCTAAAAAGAAAAATTATGTAGGTAGACTAGGGTATAGCTACCGACGTAATTTGCACGAACGATTTATAGAATCGATTTTATTCCTGTCTGCTATGCTCTCTGTCTTTATTATGCTCGCAATCATTGTGATGCTGGTAAAGGAATCAGTCGTATTTTTTCAACATGTCTCGATTTGGGAATTTCTCACTGACACACAGTGGACTCCCCTCTTTGATGACGCGCATTATGGAATTTTGCCGTTGGTATCGGGAACTGTCGTTAGTTCCATGGTTGCGCTATGCGTTGCATTGCCTTTGGGTACGATTATTGCAATATATCTTTCTGAATTTGCGCCTTTTGCTGTACGTGAAGTCGCAAAACCATTTTTGGAGTTACTCGGTGGGGTGCCTACGGTGGTATATGGCTATTTTGCCCTCCTATTTGTTACACCGTTACTGCAAATGATTTTTCCTGAACTGCCAGGTTTCAGCTTGTTGTCGGCGGGCTTGGTGATGGGAATTATGATCATTCCCTATGTCAGTTCAATGACTGAAGATGCAATGCGGGCAGTGCCAATGCATTTGAGAGAAGGCTCTTATGCAATGGGCGCTACACGCTTTCAGACGGCTATTCGTGTAGTTATGCCAGCCGCGTTTTCTGGGATTGCAGCTGCTTATATTCTGGGTATTTCAAGAGCGGTGGGCGAAACCATGGTGGTTGCAATTGCAGCAGGTATGCAGCCAAACTTGACGTGGAATCCCATGGAACCAGCCGCAACGATAACTGCATACATCGTTCAGGTCAGTTTGGGGGATTTGCCACATGGGAGCGTAGGATACCAGACCATTTTTGCAGCAGGCCTGACGTTGTTATTGATAACACTTGTATTTAACATCATTGGACATCTGTTACGTAAACGTTACAGAGAAATTTACTAAGATTTGATCATTTCAGTATGTGACGCATGAGAAATGTAAATAATCTGAGCGAGCTCAGAAAAATAATCGAACATCATAAACGCTGGGATTTGTTGTTTATGATTACCGGTATCATTGCATTAATGATTGCAATACTGACGTTTATCGCATTATTTACACAGATGTTGATTGATGGCATGCCGCGATTGTCCTGGGATTTTTTTACTTCTTTTCCATCTCGCCGCCCAGAAGCTGCGGGAATATTGTCGGCCTGGGTTGGGACTACATTGGTGATGTTAGTAACTGCAGTATCTGCCGTTCCCTTGGGTATTGGCGCAGGCGTTTATCTTGAAGAATATGCACCAAAGAATTTTTTCACCGAAATTATAGAAATCAATGTGACCAATTTGGCGGGCGTGCCTTCAATCATATATGGATTGCTTGCTTTAGGCTTGTTTGTATATCAGTTAGGCTTTGGGCAAAGTATTCTTGCCGCTGGCCTGGCTTTGGCTTTGTTGATTTTGCCGGTAGTTATTGTTGCAACGCGTGAAGCGATCAGGGCGATACCTATTGCAATTCGTGAAGGCGCTTACGCATTAGGCGCAACTAAATGGCAGACGGTTTCGGATCATTTGTTACCGTATTCGGCTGCTGGCATTCTAACTGGGATTATTATTGGGTTGGCCAGAGCTATTGGCGAAACAGCGCCGATAATTACAATTGGCGCTTTGACGTTTATAGCTTTCTTGCCACCGTCACCTGTAACCGATGAATTTCCTTTTATTTCGTTTGAATGGCTGACTGCGCCATTTACAGTGATGCCGATACAGATGTTTAACTGGGTATCAAGACCGGAAGAGGCGTTTCAATTAAATGCAGCGGCAGCTGGACTGGTATTGGTTGTCATGACACTAACGATGAATGGATTGGCAATTTATTTGCGTTATCGCATGCGTAAGAATATTAAATGGTAGAGAAATGCAAAATAGTACGGAGTTAAATCAGTACAAATCAGAGGTAAAGAATCTGAGCTTTTATTACGGTACTTTTAATGCATTGAAAAATATCGATATGGTGCTGCATGACAAAAAAATTACAGCGCTAATCGGCCCCTCAGGTTGTGGGAAATCGACATTTCTGAGATGTTTTAATCGAATGCATGACTTGTATCCGGGAAATCGTTATGAAGGAGACATTATTCTTTATCCGGATGATGTAAACATCTTGTTGCCTAAAGTTGATCCGATAGAAGTGCGAATGCGAATCAGCATGGTTTTTCAAAAACCCAATCCATTTCCAAAATCAATTTATGAGAATGTTGCATATGGTTTAAGAGTAAGAGGAATAAGACAACGCGCAATACTTGATGAAAAAATTGAAGACGCGCTTCGTAATGCAGCCCTTTGGGATGAAGTAAAGGACCGGCTTTATGATCTTGCATTCAACCTTTCGGGTGGTCAGCAGCAACGATTATGTATAGCACGTGCATTAGCAACTGATCCTGAGATATTATTGTTTGATGAACCGACATCCGCATTAGATCCAATAGCAACTGCAAGTATTGAGGAGCTCATTGCAGATCTTAAAGATAAAGTCACTATTCTAATAGTGACGCATAACATGCAACAAGCTGCACGCGTTTCTGATTATACAGCGTATATGTATCTCGGAGAGTTAATTGAATTTGATGAAACAGATACGATATTTATCAAACCAAAAAATAAGCAAACAGAAGATTACATAACAGGCCGCTTTGGCTAATCAAGCTTTTTTTCCGAACATTTAAAGCTGATAAAGGTCTATAAACAGACTGTTCTGCTTCATTCGAGCGTTTCCAAGCAGCTGATAATTTGGCGTTTTTTGTTAATATTTATGGCTTTGTTGAAATGCCTGTAACTTGCGATGAGATTGACTAGTTGGTCAATCAGAGGTAGCATCGCCCCTTTTGAGAAAGCAAGGAATTTAAAAAATGCGAGAAAAACTGGTAGCTGGTAACTGGAAAATGCATGGTAACCTTAAAGAAAATGATGCACTATTAAGTGCAATGGTTGCTGGAATTTCAGTGCTGGGAACTGATGCCAGTTATGCAGTTTGTGTACCCTATCCTTACTTGGCTTTTGCGCAGTCTAAACTAGAAGACACAAAAATAAAATGGGGTGCGCAGAATGTCAGTCAACATGAAAAAGGCGCTTTCACTGGAGAAGTATCGGCTGCAATGTTGAATGATTTTGATTGCACTTACGCAATAGTAGGTCACTCAGAAAGAAGAATGTTTTATGGTGAAAGCAGTCAAGTCGTCGCTGAGAAATATGTCGCTGCACAAAAAGCAGGCCTGACGCCTATATTGTGTGTCGGTGAAACACTGGAGCAGCGGGATTCGGGTACAACTGAGCAGGTAATCGATGAGCAATTAAGTGCAGTGATAACATCGGCAGGCGTTGATTCGTTGGCAAAGGCGGTTGTTGCTTACGAACCGGTTTGGGCGATTGGAACGGGCAAGACAGCCACGCCTCAACAGGCTCAAGATATACATCGCTTTATAAGGCAAGGCATTGCTAAACAGAATTCGGAAGTTGCTGCTAACTTGACGATATTGTATGGCGGCAGTGTAAAAGCAAATAATGCTGCTGAGCTTTTTGCAATGTCCGATATTGACGGTGGTTTGATTGGTGGCGCATCGCTGATCGCAGATGAATTTATTGCTATTTGCAAGGCAATACAAAGTTAAATTTATTGGAGTTACACGTTGGAAACTTTGGTTTGGTCTATTCATGTAATATTAGCGGTGGTATTAATCGTGCTAGTATTACTGCAACATGGTAAAGGTGCTGATATGGGTGCTGCCTTTGGCAGCGGATCGGCAGGAAGTTTATTTGGTGCAAGTGGTTCAGCGACTTTTTTAAGTAGAACAACAGGAATAGTTGCTGCAATTTTTTTTGTGACCAGCATGAGTTTGACTTATCTTTCGATGAATCAATCAGAAGATCTGGGCGTGATGAGTTTGATGGGTGAAATTGAAGAAAATCAAGATGCCACACCGTCAGAACAACTCAATCTAGAATCAGATGCTGAGGAAGTGGTTGCCCCGAGCATTTCCGAAAGTGAAGGTGCATCGAAAGCAAACCAGATACCGGATTAGGAATGTATAAAGGGTATTTTAATACCTTGACGTAAATATAGTCGAGCCGCCGACGTGGTGGAATTGGTAGACACGCCGTCTTGAGGGGGCGGTGGCGAAAGCTGTGCGAGTTCGAGTCTCGCCGTCGGCACCAAGTGAATGGTTGGTATCTTCATATCGTCTCTTTTTAAATAAACATCTTCAGACTGTCAATTTATACAGTAAAATATAGCTATGCTTGAAAATTATTTTCCGATTTTATTATTCCTGATTATAGGGTTTGTAGTTGGCGCCGGTTGCATGATCGGCGGGTGGATGATGGCGCCCAATCGTCCAGATAAAGAAAAGTTATCTGCGTACGAATGCGGTTTTGAAGCGTTTGAAGATGCGCGGATGAAATTCGATGTGCGCTATTATCTTGTTGCGATATTGTTTATTTTATTTGACTTGGAAATCGCGTTTCTATTTCCCTGGGCGATCGTGCTTGACGAAATAGGATTATTTGGTTTTGTCGCAATGATGGTGTTTCTTGGCATACTAGTGGTGGGTTTCGTGTACGAATGGGTGCGTGGCGCATTGGAGTGGGATTAAGGTTATGAGTATTGAAGGCGCCTTGGAAAAAGGCTTTATAACAACAAACCTGGATTCGGTAATTAATTGGGGACGGACCGGGTCGATGTGGCCGATGACATTTGGCTTGGCCTGCTGTGCCGTGGAAATGATGCAAACAGGTGCCTCGCGTTACGATCTTGATCGTTTCGGTATTGTGTTTCGGCCAAGTCCGAGGCAGTCAGATGTGATGATAGTTGCGGGTACGTTGTGCAATAAAATGGCCCCTGCGCTTAGAAAAGTATACGATCAGATGGCTGAACCGCGCTGGGTAATCTCTATGGGTTCATGTGCAAATGGTGGTGGTTATTACCATTATTCATACTCTGTGGTGCGCGGGTGTGACCGCATTGTACCGGTTGATATTTATGTTCCGGGATGCCCGCCAACTGCTGAGGCGTTGCTCTATGGCATTATACAGTTGCAAAACAAGATTCACCGTACCAACACGATTGCGCGGTAGGTAGGGGCATGAATACAGATCAACAACAAGTATTGGTTGAAGCGCTGACAAATATTCTGGCTGATCGTCTGGTGAGCAAGCATCAATTGTTTGATGAACTGACAATTGTGGTTCATGCCAAAGATGTCTGTTCGGTGAGCGAAATCTTGCGAGATCATAAAGATTTAAGTTTCGATACACTGATAGATTTGTGTGGTGTCGATTACTCGACCTATGGGGATAATTCGAATGCGTTGGGTCAATCGGATGGCAGGCGGTTTGCAGTCGTTTATCATTTGCTTTCAGTGAACCTCAATCAGCGACTGAGAATGAAAGTATTTGCGGAAGATAATGAATTTCCGGTAGTTGATTCTGTAATGGATATCTGGCCGGTTGCAAACTGGTTTGAGCGTGAAGCCTTCGATCTTTACGGAGTTGTTTTTGCTGGACATTCGGATTTAAGAAGAATACTTACTGACTATGGATTTGTGGGTAATCCGTTTCGTAAGGATTTTCCGATATCAGGATACGTTGAAATGCGCTACGATGAAGAACAAAAACGAGTCATTTATCAGCCGGTCAGCATAGAGCCACGTGAAATAACGCCGCATGTTATTCGTGAGAAAAACTATGGCGATAGTCATACGGAATAGCGTTGTGCTTGAATGATAAAAATTTGAATATCTAAAAACAAGAAATGGCAGAAATAAGAAATTACACCATGAATTTTGGACCTCAGCATCCAGCTGCGCATGGAGTGCTGCGATTGGTGTTGGAATTGGATGGGGAGGTGGTGCGGCGCGCCGATCCGCATATCGGATTATTGCATCGCGCAACCGAGAAACTCGCAGAAAACAAAACCTATCTGCAATCCGTTCCCTACATGGACCGGTTGGACTACGTTTCAATGATGGTCAATGAACATGCTTATGTGATGGCTATCGAGAAACTGCTGGAGGTAGATGTCCCAATCAGGGCGCAATATATTCGCGTCATGTTTGACGAGATCACGCGGATCTTGAATCATTTGCTGTGGATTGGTGCGCATGCACTGGATGTTGGAGCAATGACCATGTTTCTCTATGCGTTTCGTGAAAGAGAAGACCTTATGGATTGCTATGAGGCAGTATCCGGAGCGAGATTGCATGCTGCTTATTACAGGCCGGGTGGGGTGTATCGCGATTTACCTGACACCATGCCGCAATATCAATCTTCAAAAATACACAATGAGAAACAAACAAAAATAAGAAATCAAGCCAGAGAAGGTTCGCTACTGGATTTCATTGAGGATTTTACCGAACGTTTTCCGGCTTACGTCGATGAATACGAGACCTTGTTGACAGATAATCGTATCTGGAAGCAGCGGCTTGTTGATGTCGGTGTGGTGTCACCTGAGCGCGCCAAAGCGCTTGGTTTTACCGGACCGATGTTGCGGGGATCGGGGGTGGAGTGGGATTTGCGAAAAAAACAACCTTATGAGGTTTATGACCGGGTGGATTTTGACATTCCGGTTGGTGTCAATGGCGACTGCTATGACCGCTATTTGGTGCGTATGGAAGAATTCCGTCAGTCCAATCGTATTATCAAACAGTGTGTTGATTGGTTACGCAAGAATCCGGGGCCGGTAATTACTGATAATCACAAGATTGCGCCGCCGTCGCGTGTGGATATGAAACAGAATATGGAAGAAATGATACATCATTTCAAATTGTTCTCAGAAGGTTTTCACGTGCCGACAGGAGAGGCCTATGTTGGTGTTGAACACCCTAAAGGAGAGTTCGGTATCTATTTGGTATCAAATGGTGCGAACAAGCCTTATCGCCTGAAAATCCGTGCGCCTGGTTTTGCGCATCTGGCGGCAATGGATGAGATGTCGCGCGGGCATATGATCGCTGATGTGGTGGCAATCATCGGCACACAAGATATAGTATTTGGTGAAATAGATAGATAATTGAGATGTTAAGCGCTGAATCCTTAGAAAAAATAGACCGCGAAATAGCGAAATATCCTGCTGACAAAAAGCAATCCGCAGTGATGTCGGCTTTGGCAATTGCTCAGAATGAAAAAGGATGGTTGGCAAATGAAACAATGGATTTTGTTGCAGACTACCTGGGTATGCCGCCCATAGCGGTATATGAAGTTGCTACATTCTACAATATGTACGACCTTGAACCGGTCGGTCAGTACAAAATAACAGTCTGTACGAATTTGCCCTGTGCATTATCCGGGGGAAATCAAGCGGCTGACCACCTTAAACAAAAATTGGGAATAGGATTTAATCAAACAACACCTGATGGGAAGTTTACGTTGAAGGAAGGCGAGTGTATGGGTGCTTGCGGAGATGCGCCGGTAATGCTGGTTAACAACAGGCGCATGTGCAGTTTCATGTCCAACGAAAAAATAGATGAAATGTTGGAGGAATTAAAAAAATGAAACAGTATCCACTTACATTGCTCAATGGCGTAGATCCGTCAGATCCCGACAATTGGCGTCTGAGCAGCTATTTAAGACGCGAGGGTTACGCAGCTCTTAGAAGAATTCTGTCTAATAAGATTCCGCCGGAAGAAATTATCGAAGAGGTCAAAAAATCGGCGCTGCGTGGGCGAGGTGGTGCGGGATTTCCGACCGGCTTAAAATGGAGTTTTATGCCCAAGGATTATCAGGGCGATAAATATATCGTTTGTAATTCTGATGAAGGAGAACCCGGTACTTTTAAAGACCGTGATATTTTGCACTATAACCCGCATCTTTTGATCGAAGGTATGATCATAGCCGCATATGCAATGGGTGCAAAAGCGGGCTATAATTACATCCATGGTGAAATATGGGCGACCTATGAGCGCATGGAAGAAGCGGTTGAGGAAGCGCGAGCAGCTGGCTATCTTGGAAATAGTATACTGGGATCATCTTTCAGTTTTCAACTTTATAATCACCATGGGTATGGCGCGTATATTTGTGGTGAAGAGACGGCGCTGCTTGAATCCATAGAAGGTAAAAAGGGGCAGCCACGCTTTAAACCGCCTTTTCCGGCAAATTATGGTCTTTATGGAAAACCAACAACCATAAACAATACAGAAACATTTGCGTCGGTTCCCTGGATTATTCGTAATGGAGGCGAGCAATATCTGAAATTGGGCAAGCCCAATAATGGCGGCACCAAGATTTTCTCTGTTTCCGGTCATGTCAATAAACCGGGCAATTACGAAATTCCGCTCGGGACACCATTTGCCGAGCTGCTTGAGCTTGCCGGTGGCATGCGTGGTGGCCGCAAGCTGAAAGGTTGTATACCTGGTGGTTCATCAATGCCTGTGTTGCCAGGCGATATCATGATGGCAACAGATATGGATTATGATTCCATCGCAAAGGCCGGCTCCATGCTGGGATCAGGCGCAGTTATCATTATGGATGAAACAACTTGCATGGTTAGAGCGCTTGAACGTTTATCCTATTTTTATTTTGAGGAATCCTGCGGTCAATGTACGCCGTGTCGGGAAGGAACAGGATGGCTTTACCGGATCGTCCATCGTATTGAGCATGGAAAAGGGCGTCAGGAAGATCTCGATTTACTGGATGATATCGCAGATAATATTCAGGGAAGAACGATTTGTGCGTTAGGTGATGCTGCTGCGATGCCGGTACGCGCCATGATTCAGCATTTTAGAGATGAATTTGCCTATCATATTGAACATAAGAAATGCATGGTGTAAATGTTTAGGCGACACGCTCAGTTAATTTATAAGTAGATAAGTGAACACTTTTTCTATTTTAGAAACTTTTAATAACAAGAATTTTAGCCGATGGTCAATATTGAAATCGACGGGAAACAAGTATCTGTACCTAAAGGAAGTACCATCATGGATGGTGCCAAGGAGGTCGGAGTCTATATTCCGCATTTTTGCTATCACAAAAAATTATCCATAGCGGCGAATTGTCGTATGTGCCTGGTGCAGGTGGAAAAAGCACCAAAGCCATTGCCGGCATGTGCAACGCCAGTTATGGATGGTATGAAAGTATATACCCATTCGAAACAGGCCGTGACGGCACAAAAAGGCGTCATGGAATTCTTATTGATCAACCATCCATTGGATTGTCCTATTTGCGACCAAGGTGGTGAGTGTCAATTACAAGATCTGGCGGTTGGTTATGGTGCAAGTGGCTCGCGTTATCAGGAAGCAAAACGTGTCGTCGCCAATAAAAATCTTGGTCCTTTAATTTCCACCGATATGACGCGTTGCATACACTGTACGCGTTGTGTCCGTTTTGGTCAGGAAATTGCAGGTATTATGGAACTCGGCATGGCCGGGCGTGGCGAACATTCAGAAATACTGTCTTTTGTCGGTAAAACCATAGATTCTGAATTGTCGGGTAATGTGATAGATCTTTGCCCGGTCGGCGCATTGGTGAGCAAGCCGTTCCGTTATTCCGCGCGAACCTGGGAGCTGTCCCGCAGAAAATCAATTAGCCCGCATTGTGGTTTAGGATCTAATTTAATCGTTCAGGTTAAACATGACCGGGTGATGCGAGTACTTCCACGAGATAACGAAGCAATCAATGAGTGCTGGTTGTCAGATAAAGATCGTTTTTCCTACGAAGGATTGAATTCAGAAGACCGTTTAACGCAGCCGATGATCAAGCAAGATGGTCAGTGGAAGGAATGTGGATGGCAAGAGGCTTTGGAATTTACGGCGAATAAGCTCATCGAAATCAAAGAAAATTTTGGCGCTCAAGCGCTGGGCGCGCTAGGTTCTGCACATAGCACGACAGAAGAATTGTATCTGCTGCAAAAATTGATGCGTGGACTGGGAAGCGGAAATATCGATCATCGCCTGCGTCAATCCGATTTTAGTGCAGATAAACAATTACGTGGCATACCTTGGCTAGGAACCAGTATTGCGGCAATTTCGGAATTGAAATCAATTCTGATTGTGGGCAGCACTTTACGTAAAGACCATCCGTTAATCGCGCAGCGAATCAGACAGGCTGTGAAGACAGGTGCACAACTGAATATTGTAAATCCTGTCGATGATGATTTATTGACAAGGATTAGTAACAAAGCCATTGTAGCTCCGGAAACGATTGCAAGAACGTTAGCAGAAATTCTAAAAGCAGCGATAGAAATCAAGGACGTCGGGCAACCGGAAGCACTGGGCGGATTATTAGCATCGATACAGGTCGGCGAAAATGCGAGCGCAATTGCTGCCAGCTTGATAGACAATGCGCCTGCGGCAGTCTATTTGGGAAATATCGCGCGGCACCATCCAGATTATACGAAAATTCATGTGCTATCAAGTGCAATTGCGGAGATTACCGGAGCAAGCTTTGGTATTCTGGGAGAAGCGGCCAATAGTGTTGGCGCTTATATGGCAGGCGCCGTGCCGGATATGACGGGCATTTCTGCGACAGTTAGCTTATTTCAACATGCGCCGACTGGCTTAAATGCCGTACAAATGTTGCAAGGTGCTATGGATAATAAATGCCGCGGACTCATTTTGATGAATGTTGAGCCGGAATGCGATACCTATAATGCACAGCAGTCGTTGAAAACCGTAGCATCATCCGATTTTGTAGTATCGCTGAGTGCATATCAGGGTCGTGCGCAGGAATATGCTGATGTATTGCTACCCATTGCTCCATTTACTGAGACATCGGGAACATTTGTCAATACCGAAGGGCGTGTTCAGAGTTTTAATGGCGTTGTTGCGCCACTGGGAGAAGCCAGGCCTGCATGGAAAGTACTGCGAGTCATGGCTAATTTACTGAATTTGGATAATTTCAACTACGAAACCTCCGAACAGATTCGTGATGAAATTTTCTCGGAAGGCACCGAACTCGGTAAATATCTGAGTAATAACCTAAGAAGTTCGGTATTTAGTCTGGAAACGAATAGTGAAAACGCGATATACCGTATCGGAGAAGTGCCCATTTATATGGCTGATCCAATTGTTCGGCGAGCCCAGTCTTTGCAGGAAACTCGGGATGCAGTCTCGATTGCTGCGTGGATGACTTCTGAATTAATGGAAAAAATAGGTGTCACCACTGGGGATCAAGTCAGCATCAAACAGGGCGATGAGGTTGCAATACTGCAAGTTGTCTGTGATGACAAATTACCTGCTAATTGTGTACGAATTCCCTGCGCACATTCCAAAACTTCCAAACTGGGCGCACTCTTCGGGGAAATATTGGTAGAAAAATTGTAATGCTAAGGATTGAGATTTTTGATGGAATCTATACAACAACTGTTTGAACAGTTTTTTGGAACGGAATGGGGTTCCATGTTGTTTTCGCTTGCGACAAATGTGACATTTATTTTTGCCATTGTCGTTCCATTGCTGCTTGGCGTAGCCTATTTGACTTTTGCCGAGCGTAAGATCATAGCTTATATGCAAATACGCGTGGGTCCCAATCGCGTTACTTTCTTTGGGATACCCTGGTTACGCGGATGGGGGCAGCCGATAGCTGATGCCGTGAAGGCGTTAATGAAAGAAATTGTTATTCCGACAGGTGCAAACAAGTTTCTGTTTATATTGGCGCCGATCTTGACCATAATGCCCGCTCTGGCAGCATGGGCAGTAGTGCCGTTTTCTGCTGAACTGGTATTGGCTGATATTAATGCAGGTTTGCTTTATATATTGGCAATGACATCAATGGGTATTTACGGTGTGATCATCGCGGGCTGGGCGTCTAATTCAAAATATGCTTTTTTAGGTGCGATGCGTTCAGCAGCGCAGGTAGTTTCCTACGAACTTGCGATGGGCTTTGCGCTGGTGTGTGTGCTCATGATGTCGCAAAGTCTGAACCTGGGCGATATCGTTAATGGTCAGCAAGGTGGCAGTATGCTGCACTGGTATTTGATTCCATTGTTTCCCATGTTTCTGGTTTATTTTATATCCGGTGTGGCGGAGACAAACCGGGCGCCATTTGATGTGGCTGAGGGTGAATCGGAAATTGTTGCGGGTTTTCACGTCGATTATTCGGGAATGGCGTTTACGGTATTTTTTCTGGCTGAATATGCCAACATGATACTGGTTGCAACATTAACTGCACTGATGTTTCTTGGCGGGTGGTTGCCACCTCTGGATATTGCGCCACTCAATATGATTCCAGGTTTTATCTGGTTATTGTTAAAAATAGCATTCTTGTTATTCTTTTTTCTTTGGTTCCGTGCGACATTCCCAAGATATCGCTATGACCAGATTATGAGACTGGGTTGGAAAGTATTCATTCCAATAACGCTGGTTTGGATAGTTGTACTGGGACTGATTATGCAGCTGCCAGAATCTGTTCGGAATGATTTTCCATTCAATCTTTGGTTCTAAAAAGAGAACGTATTATGAATCGAATCAAAAAGTTTTTTAGCACTTTTCTGTTGCTGGAATTATGGAAGGGAATGATGGTTACTGGGCGATATCTGTTTAAGCCCAAAATAACCGTACATTATCCTGAAGAAAAAACACCTCAGTCGCCACGTTTTCGCGGGCTGCATGCGCTGAGACGTTATCCGAACGGAGAAGAGCGTTGTATTGCATGCAAGCTCTGTGAAGCGGTGTGTCCGGCTATGGCAATTACCATTGATTCAGAACAGCGCGAGGATGGTACAAGAAGAACAACACGATATGATATCGATCTCGCTAAATGTATATTCTGTGGATTTTGTGAAGAATCCTGCCCTGTCGACTCGATTGTTGAAACACGTATCCTTGAATATCACGGTGAAAAACGTGGCGATTTAATTTACACCAAAGAGATGCTGCTTGCCATTGGAGATCGTTATGAGGAACAGATTGCCAAGGATAGAGAAGCGGATGCGCCTTATCGATGATACACGCTGGTAAATACGAATGAATTTTCAGGACATCATTTTTTATTTTTTTTCTGCAGTGCTTATCGCTTCGGCGCTAGGCGTGATAACTGTACGCAACCCGGTTTATTCCGCTTTGCTGTTGGTTCTGGCTTTTGTAACCTGTGCGGGACTATGGTTATTACTGGAAGCTGAGTTTCTTGCCATCACACTGGTTCTGGTTTATGTCGGGGCAGTCATGGTGCTTTTTTTATTCGTCGTAATGATGCTGGATATTAATCTGGATAAGTTGCGCGAAGGTTTCTGGAAGTGGTTTCCCTTGGGGGGAGTGGTTGCGCTGGTAATGGTTGTTGAAATTGCGATGATCATGTTTGGCAATCACTTTAGCTTGGCAGAAATGCCGGCACCGGAACCCAAAGCCGCTGATTACAGTAATACCAAAGAATTAGGTCGGGTGCTTTATACAGAGTATGTTTATGCATTCGAGCTGGCGGCGGTTTTGCTGCTGGTGGCAATGGTTGCAGCAATTGCGCTGACATTGCGTCAACGGGAAGATAAAAAATCGCTTGATATTGCGAAACAAGTCAGCGTTAAAAAACAAGACCGCTTACGTATAGTTTCAATGCCTGCAGATAAAAAGAATTCGTAAATCTGCGCGATTGTTATAACAATTTGAATTTAAAAGAGGTAGTTACTTGGTATCGTTATCTCATTATCTGGTGCTTGGGGCAATTTTATTTGCAATAGGTATTGTAGGCATTTTTCTCAACAGAAAAAATGTCATTATCATACTGATGTCAATTGAGTTGATGCTACTGGCTGTGAATATGAATTTTGTTGCATTTTCACATTATCTGCAGGATATATCCGGACAGGTATTTGTATTTTTTATCCTAACCGTTGCTGCGGCAGAAGCAGCAATCGGTTTGGCAATACTGGTCGTGTTATTCCGGAATTTGCGTACGATTAATGTAGATGATCTGGACAAATTGAAAGGCTAGAACAATTTCTATTTGAATAAGAAAATTATAACTGACATTTAAATAAGTAGATTGAGATGCAAACACTTTATTTACTGGTTCCGATAGCGCCGCTGGTCGGTGCTATCGCAGCCGGGTTATTTGGCCGCTATCTTGGCACAGTATGGAGCCATCGCGTAACCATTTCGTTGGTCTTTGTTTCCTTTATAGCATCCCTGATTATTTTTAAGGATGTACTGGACGGCAATGTATTCAACGGTACTGTATATACATGGTTGGTAACCGGAAACACAAGCTTTGAAATTGGTTTTCTGATTGATCAATTATCTGCAACTATGATGGTTGTGGTCAGCTTGGTTTCGCTCATGGTGCATATTTATACCATCGGTTATATGCATGGCGATCCGGGCTATCAACGTTTCTTCAGTTATATTTCATTGTTTACCTTTTCGATGATGATGCTGGTTATGTCGAATAACTTCCTGCAGCTGTTTTTTGGTTGGGAAGCGGTCGGGCTGGTATCGTATTTATTGATTGGCTTCTGGTATACACGGCCGACAGCAATTTACGCCAATATGAAGGCATTTCTGGTAAACAGAGTCGGCGATTTCGGCTTTTTACTGGGTATTGCGCTGGTATTAGTCTATTTTGGTACACTGGACTACGCCACTGTGTTTGAGCAGGCACCGGATGTTGCGGGACAAACGATTGAATTAATACCGGGTACATCCTGGTTGGTTATTACTGTGATTTGTATTTTGCTGTTTATCGGTGCAATGGGTAAATCTGCGCAGTTTCCGTTACATGTCTGGTTGCCGGATTCAATGGAAGGCCCCACACCTATTTCAGCCCTCATTCACGCTGCAACAATGGTTACTGCCGGAATTTTCATGGTTGCGCGCATGTCCCCTTTGTTCGAATTGTCAGATGTTGCGCTTTCGACGATTTTGGTTGTTGGCGGAATTACAACGCTGTTCATGGCACTTGTCGCAGTCGTGCAAAATGACATTAAACGTGTAGTCGCTTACTCAACGTTGTCACAACTAGGCTATATGACGGTGGCGCTCGGTGCATCGGCTTATTCGGCCGCGATTTTCCATTTGATGACGCATGCATTCTTCAAAGCAGTGCTATTCCTTGGCGCAGGCTCTGTGATTATTGCCATGCACCATGAACAGAATATGGAAAAAATGGGTGGATTGAAAAAATATATGCCCATTACCTACTGGACCATGTTTATTGCGGCATTGGCCAGTGCAGGCGTACCCGGTTTCTCAGGTTTCTTTTCAAAAGATGCCATTATTGAAGCCGTAGGGTTTGCAGATATACCCGGTGTGGGATTCGCGTACTTCTGTGTACTGACGACTGTATTTGTCACAGCACTCTATACGTTTAGATTGTTGTTCCTGACTTTTCATGGGCAACCGCGCATGGACGAACATACCAAGGCGCATTTGCATGAATCGCCGTGGGTTGTGACGCTGCCACTGGTGATACTGGCTATCCCCACGGTTGGGGCGGGATGGTTTATTGGGCCAATAGTATTTGGTGATTATTTCAATAATGTCATACACGTACTGCCTGAGCATGCAGCGATTGAAAAGCTTGGCGCCGAATTCACGGGTGTAGGCGGCATGATGGTTCATGCGCTGACAACCGCGCCTTTCTGGTTATCTGTCGCGGGTATTTTTACGGCCTGGTTTTTGTATACAGTCAGAACCGATATTCCTGGCAAGATTAAAAAGGCGTGTGGTCCGATATATACAATACTGGATCGTAAATACTACATTGATGAATTGTATTCGTGGCTATTCGCAGGCGGTTCAAGGGCGCTTGGTACGGGACTATGGAAGTTCGGGGATATTAAACTAATCGATGGATTGATCGTTAATGGATCAGCCAGGCTGGTCGGTTGGATTGCCACGCTGGTTAGACGATTCCAGACCGGATATATCTACCACTACGCGTTTACAATGATAGTCGGAATTTTTGCAATCTTGACCCTGTGGTTATATTAAGTATTTGCTGTTATATCACAGTAAACCGCTGCAGCTTGGAACTGATAAACACTAACAAATAGAACGGAATAAACATGTTGTTTGGTCTCCCACTTTTAAGTTTGATTATTTGGTTACCAATTCTAGTTGGTATCGCCGTATTTGCTACCGGGGATGATCGCAATGCGCAGTTGGCACGCTGGATAGCGTTTGCAGGATCGATATTGGGTTTTTTGGTGGCGATACCACTTTACACAGGGTTTGATCCTGCATTAAGCACAATGCAATTTGTTGAGAATCGCCCTTGGTTCGAACGATTTAATGTCAATTATCACATTGGCGTAGATGGCATATCCATGCCGCTAATTTTGCTGAACT
The DNA here is from genome assembly GCA_031316255.1 of Nitrosomonas sp. NCBI lineage: Bacteria > Pseudomonadati > Pseudomonadota > Betaproteobacteria > Nitrosomonadales > Nitrosomonadaceae > Nitrosomonas > Nitrosomonas sp. Next base: position 1,529,559 of record JALDQW010000001.1, read on the forward strand.
GTATTACGACACCACTCGTTGTAATTGCCGGATGGCAGGTTATACAGGAGCGTGTGTCTCAATACATGGGCGCATTCCTGATCATGTCGGGTATCGTCAATGGCGTTTTTTCATCATTGGATGCCATGCTTTTCTATGTTTTTTGGGAAGCATCATTAATACCGATGTTTTTGATTATTGGTATTTGGGGTGGTCCAAACCGGGTCTATGCGGCAATCAAGTTTTTTCTGTATACCCTGCTTGGTTCGTTATTGATGTTAGTCGCCTTTATTTATCTGTATCAGTCGGCTGGGGGCAGCTTCTCGATTGAAGAATTCCATCAATTACCTATACCATTTAATGCACAGATCCTGATTTTTATCGCATTCCTGCTTGCTTTTGCGGTAAAAGTGCCGATGTGGCCAGTGCATACCTGGTTGCCGGATGCGCATGTGGAGGCGCCGACAGGAGGTTCAGTCGTACTGGCGGCAATTATGCTCAAGCTGGGCGGCTATGGTTTTCTGCGGTTCTCGTTGCCGATAGTCCCGGATGCAAGCCATTATCTGGCTGAAATGATGATTGTGCTGTCGCTGGTGGCTGTCGTATATATTGGTCTTGTTGCGTTGATGCAGGCCGATATGAAGAAGCTGATCGCCTATTCGTCAGTTGCCCATATGGGTTTTGTGACCCTCGGTTTTTTTCTGTTTAATGCTTACGGCATAGAAGGCGCCATGGTGCAAATGATTTCACATGGTTTTATCTCCGGCGCCATGTTCCTGTGTGTGGGTGTTTTGTACGATAGACTGCATTCAAGACAAATTGCAGACTACGGTGGCGTTGTCAATAAAATGCCGGTTTTTGCCGCATTCTTTATGTTGTTTGCAATGGCGAATGCAGGCTTGCCGGGGACCAGCGGGTTTGTCGGTGAATTCATGGTCATTATGGGTGCGATGAAGGTTAACTTCTGGTATGCGTTTCTTGCCGCGACGACACTTATTTTCGGCGCAGCATATACATTATGGATGTATAAACGCGTGATATTTGGTGCAGTTGCCAGTCCGGCTGTAGAAGGCCTGCAGGATATTTCCAAGCGCGAATTCGTTGTGCTTGCCATACTGGCGTTAGCGGTATTATGGCTGGGTGTTTATCCATTCCCGTTAACCGATGTCATGCATGCTACTGTGGATAATCTGCTGGTGCATGTGGGCAACAGCAAGCTGTAATTAAACTCCAGAATAATAAATTTCTCGAGATGAGGATGAACGATTAATGAATTTTTTACCACCTGATTTTACACCAGCCTATTCTGAGATTTTTATACTTGTAATGGTGTGCGTGGTTATGCTGGTAGATCTGGCAGCTGGTGAAGCAAGGCGCTACATCACCTACTTATTGACACAGGCAACGTTGCTGGGGTGCGCATTCCTGACTTTTGTGTCGTTTTCAGCGGAAACAACATTCACATTTTCCGGCATGTTTGTAGATGATGCGATGGCGGATATCCTGAAAATAATGGTCTATGGCACAGTATCCGCAGTGTTGATTTATTCATATACCTATGTGCGTGAACGTGGAATCTTGACAGGCGAATTTTTCTGCCTAATTCTATTTGCCACACTCGGCATGATGGTAATGATTTCTGCCAGTCATTTCCTGACACTTTACATCGGGCTGGAGCTGCTTTCATTGTCGCTATATGCGCTGGTTGCACTACGCCGGGATTCCATTGTGGCGACAGAAGCGGCGATGAAATTTTTTGTACTCGGTGCTTTGGCCTCAGGCTTTCTTTTATACGGCATGTCCATGGTTTATGGAGCGACCGGTTCGCTGCATATCGCTAATGTTTCAGAAGCGATTAAGAATGGTGTCGGTAATCACGAGGTACTGGTCATTGGGCTAGTCTTTATCGTAGCAGGATTAAGCTTTAAGCTGAGTGCGGCGCCTTTTCATATGTGGGCGCCCGATGTTTACGAAGGTGCGCCAACAGCCATAACCCTGTTTATTGGTTCTGCCCCCAAGTTGGCTGCATTTGCATTTGTGATGCGCTTGCTCGTTGAAGGGCTGGGCGAGATGGTGACAGACTGGCAAGGTATGCTCATTATCCTTGCCGTAATGTCAATGGCGGTGGGCAATATTGCTGCAATTGCACAAACAAATATCAAGCGCATGCTCGCGTATTCGACCATTTCTCATATGGGTTTTTTGATACTCGGGTTTATCAGCGCGGATTGGAATGGTTATAGCTCTGCATTGTTTTATGTCATTACTTATGTACTGATGACATTGGGTATTTTTGCAATGGTTATGATGTTGTCGCGCAGTGGATTCGAAGCGGAAAATATCAGCGATTTCAAAGGACTCAGTAAGCGTAACCCATGGTACGCATTTATCACATTGCTACTCATGTTCTCATTGGCAGGCATTCCGCCGATGGTCGGTTTTTATGCCAAGCTCGCCGTTTTGCAAGCTGTTGTGAATGCCGGGTTCATCTGGCTGGCAGTCGCTGCGGTCATCTTTTCGCTCATTGGCGCCTTTTATTATTTGCGTATTGTCAAGTTCATGTATTTTGATGCACCAGATACTGAAGAGCCGATCACCGTTAACAGTGATGTCAAAGTACTGATCAGTGTCAATGGGATTGCTGTACTTATCCTGGGAATATTTCCTCAATCGCTGATGGGGTTGAGCCTTTACGCAATTCAAAACTCGATGTAACGTATTGATTGCCAGCAAAATGGCCACTCTGTCGACATTTTGCTGGTCAATTCAGATTAAATCCTTATATATTAATTTTCATTCCTTTATTCTAGGCTTGCAGGTTTTTAACGACCTGATAATTGCCTGAGTCACATCTTCAAGGCAACTTGAAATTCAGAATATTGCCCCCATTATTAATCATCTGATTTTTTTAAGGAGAGAACTGTGCAAGCTGAAACAACAAAAGAACATCTGAGTTTTCAGGCCGAGGCGAAACAACTGCTCAAGTTGATGATTCATTCCTTATACAGCAACAAGGAAATATTTCTGCGTGAATTAATATCGAACGCTTCAGATGCTGCGGATAAGCTACGTTTTGAAGGCCTGACGGATGCCGCATTGTATGAATCCGATTCAGAATTACAAATCCGGATCAGTTATGATTCCGAGGCGCGGACAATTCGTATCGTTGATAATGGTATAGGCATGTCCCGTCAGGAGGTCATTGACCATATCGGTACAATTGCGAAATCGGGTACCCGCGAGTTCTTTGATTCATTAACCGGTGATCAGGTTAAAGACGCGCATTTAATTGGCCAGTTTGGTGTCGGTTTTTATTCGGCGTTCATCGTTGCCGACAAGGTAACAATCAATACACGGCGTGCGGGTTTGACAGCAGAGCATGGCGTAAGTTGGGAATCTGCAGGTGAGGGTGATTACACACTGGAAACCATCGAGAAAGAAGCACGTGGTACGGAGATTATTCTTCATTTGCGTGAAGGCGAAGACGATCTGCTCAACGGCATGCGTCTGCGCAATATTATTCGACGATATTCTGATCATATTACATTGCCGATACTGATGAAAAAGGAAGAATGGTCGGATGAAGAAAAGAAAAACACGATTACTGACGAAGATGAAACCATCAATCAGGCAAATGCATTATGGGCGCGTCCAAAAAACGAAATAACTCAAGAGCAGTATCATGAATTTTATAAACATGTTGCGCATGATTTTGAACCGCCGCTAACCTATGTGCATGCACGGGTAGAAGGCCGGCAAGAATACACTCAATTGCTCTATATTCCCTCGCGTGCACCTTTTGATTTGTTTGACCGTGAACATCGTCATGGGATTAAGCTGTATGTGCAACGCGTATTTATCATGGACGACGCAGAAAAATTGATGCCGAATTATCTGCGCTTTGTGCGTGGCGTTATCGATTCCAATAATCTGCCGTTGAATGTTTCACGCGAAATTCTGCAGGAATCGAAAGACATCGAATCAATCCGCGCAGGGTCTATCAAAAAAGTATTGGGTTTGATTGAAGATCTCGCGAAAGGTGAATCAGAAGAAGACCAGGAAAAGTTTAAAACCTTTTACCGAGAGTTTGGTCAGGTCATGAAAGAAGGCGTCGGTGAGGACTTTTCCAATCGCGACAGGATTGCTAAATTGTTACGATTTGTGACCACATCCAGCGAAACTGATGAACCGACCGTTTCTCTCGAGGAATATGTCGGCAGGATGAAAGAAGGTCAGGAGAAAATATATTTTGTTACGGCGGACAGCTTAAAAGCAGCAAAAAGCAGCCCGCACCTGGAAGTATTCCGCAAGAAAGGGATAGAGGTACTTTTGCTGGCTGACAGGGTGGACGAGTGGCTTGTCAGTCATCTGACCGAGTTCGAAGGAAAACAGTTGCAATCCGTGGCCAAGGGTGGCCTGGATCTTGGCAATCTGGAAGACGAAGCAGAGAAAGAAGAGCAAAAAAAAGAAGCCGATGAATATCAGGATCTTGTCGAGCGCATGAAAAAAACGCTTGAAGACAAAGCGAAGGATATACGCGTAACGCTGCGTTTGACTGAATCACCAGCATGTCTTGTGGCTGATACCTATGACATGGGCGGTAATCTCGAACGGTTGTTAAAACAGGCAGGACAGCAAGTAAATCACAGTAAACCGATTCTGGAAATTAATCCGCATCATCCGATGGTAAAACGGCTCAAAACTGAAGATAAATATTTTGAAGACTGGAGTCACATCCTGTTTGACCAGGCTTTGCTGGCGGAAGGCGGACAGCCGGAAGATCCTGCCGCCTTTGTGAAACGGCTCAACGATTTATTATTATCCACGTCGTTGAATGGACAGTAATTAACGTATCTTCTGACTTTCCTTTCCTTACAAGCTTCCCGTCAGACATCGTCTGATTGGGAGGCTTTGATATCTGTTTAAATTATTTTAAGCGTGCCCAATATGCAACTTTAGTACAATTTTGAAGTCTATGAGATTATGCTATAAATGCTTTTTTATATCGGAATCTCAAAGTGTTAGAACAAAAAAGCGTGAGCAAGATCAAGAATCATCAAAAAGTTGTTGCCGATAACCGTTTTCAGGCCAGAATACATGCGCCTTTTGCTGTTCTTGGCATATGTACAGACGAGGACTGGTTGACCGAAATTGATTATCTGCCGCTGAATACCCCGCTTATGACACCAAGCACGCCATTGGCGAAAGAAGTCTGTGCGCAATTGCAGGCTTATTTGACAAATCCCCGTTATACATTTGATCTCTCCCTTCATATCAGCGGGACAGTGCATCAACGGCGCGTGTGGGAGCAAATTCAGGGTGTTCCGAGTGGTCACACCTGCAGTTATGCAGAAATTGCGGAAAAGATACATTCAGCACCCAGAGCCGTAGGGCGCGCCTGCGGTGCGAATAAAATCCCAATTGTGATACCGTGCCATCGAATCATTGCAAAAAATGGCAGTTTAGGAGGTTTTATGAATGCCAGAGAAGGAGAACCACTGGATATCAAACGGTGGTTGCTGCAACATGAGAGTGTCTGAAAAAAACGCGGCAATACTCGACGAGTTTTTCGATATGCTATGGTTGGAAGATGGCCTTTCGCGCAATACATTGCAGAGTTATCGCAATGACTTGCAGCTTTTTGCGGATTGGCTCAGTAAGCAGGAACAACGGGAACAGGAATCGCTTATTGATGCGACGCATTCTGATTTGCTCGAATTTCTGGCAGCCAGAGTATCAGCCAAAGTCAAAGCCAGCACTACGAGCCGAGAATTGTCAAGCATGAAGCGGTTTTATCGTTATTTACTGCGTCAGGGAAAAATAACGATTGACCCGAGTCTGAATATCGATCCACCCAAATTACTCCGCAATCTACCGGAAAGTTTAACTGAAGAAGAAGTTGAGCAACTATTGAATGCGCCCAATTTGAGCAATCCGTTAGGTTTGCGTGACCGGGCTATGCTGGAAGTGCTGTATGCCACAGGTCTGCGCGTCTCAGAGCTGATCAATTTAAAATTTTCACAAGTCAGTCAGGACATGGGTGTGGTCAAAGTAATGGGTAAAGGCAGGAAAGAACGCCTGACACCGCTTGGTGAGGAATCGCTTGAGTGGTTAAATCGATATACCCGGCAGTCCCGCCCATTGTTGCTGCAAGGCATTGTAACGGATACCGTATTCGTTACTTCACGAGGCGGCGCAATGACCCGGCAGGCGTTCTGGTATCTGATCAAGCGTCATGCACGGACGGTCGGAATCAAGAAACATCTTTCCCCGCATACCTTGCGGCACGCGTTTGCTACACATTTATTGAATCATGGCGCGGATTTGCGCGTGGTGCAGTTATTGTTGGGTCATGCGGATATTTCGACGACACAAATCTATACGCATATTGCACGTGAACGATTAAAGCTACTGCATAGCATGCATCATCCCAGAGGGTAATGTTTATTCCGGCCGTATAGCGTGGCCGGGTATAAAAACGCTGAATGGATTAATCCTCGCGGCGCAGTTGCGGAAAAAGAATCACATCGCGAATACTCGGGCTGTCTGTAAAAAGCATTACCAGCCGGTCAATGCCGATACCTTCGCCAGCCGTAGGCGGTAGTCCGTATTCGAGCGCCCTGATATAGTCGGCATCATAATGCATAGCTTCGTGATCACCTGCATCCTTGGCCCTGGCTTGTTCCATGAAGCGCTCAGCCTGGTCTTCCGGGTCGTTTAGCTCGGAAAATCCGTTGGCAATCTCGCGTCCGGCGATATACAGTTCGAAACGGTCAGTGACTTCGGGATTCTGGTCATTGCGGCGCGCCAGTGGAGACACTTCCGCCGGATAGTCAATAATAAATGTCGGTTCAAACAGCAAATGTTCGATAGTTTCGTCAAAAAGTGACAATTGCAAACCGCCGATCCCGTCATGCGGGTTGTAATGAATGTTGAGCGCCGTTAAATGCTGTATCAGAAAGTTTCGGTCGGCAAGTTGATTTGCCGTGTATTCGGGATGGAATTTCATCAGCGCCTGGGTGATGGTGATGCGATTAAATGGTTTGCTGAAGTCGATTTCGCGTTCCTGATAAATCAATGTTGTGGTTCCCAATACCGTTTGCGCCACAAATCGCAGTAGTTCTTCTGTGAAATCCATCAGATAGCTGAAATCCTGGTACGCTTCGTAAAATTCCAGCATGGTAAATTCCGGGTTATGCCGCGTCGAAATTCCTTCATTCCTGAAGTTTCGATTGATTTCAAAGACTTTTTCCATGCCGCCGACAACCAGCCGCTTGAGGTAAAGTTCAGGCGCGATGCGCAAAAACAATTCCATATCCAGCGCATTATGGTGCGTGGCAAAAGGCCGTGCGGTAGCGCCGCCCGGAATCGGGTGCATCATCGGCGTTTCCACTTCGAGATAATCGCGCGCAACAAAGAAATCACGCATTGCCTGGATAATTCTTGAACGTATTGTAAAAACCTTGCGGGTGTCTTCATTGGTTATCAAATCAAGATACCGTTGACGGTATTTTTGTTCCTGATCGGTCAGGCCGTGAAACTTTTCCGGTAAAGGCCGCAGCGATTTGGTCAGCAAGTGTAATTGGGTGACACGTATCGATAGCTCGCCTGTCTTGGTTTTAAACAGCGTGCCTTCAGCACCGAGAATATCGCCGAGGTCATAATGCTTGAATGCGGTATGGGACGATTCGCCGGTATCATTATTGGAAATATACAACTGAATACGTCCACTCATATCCTGGATGGTGGCGAAACTTGCCTTGCCCATCACGCGCTTGAGCATCATGCGCCCGGCAACTTTGGCTGAAATCGGTGTAGTCTCGAGCGCCTCCTTGGAATGACCGTCATAGTGCGCATGCAACGATGAAGCCAGATGCTCGCGCCGGAAAGTATTTGGGAACGCATTACCATTCTGGCGCAACGCAGCCAGCTTGGCGCGGCGCTCGGCAATAATCTGGTTTTCATCGGATTGGGTCGAAGCGGATGGATTTTCCTCGGTCATAATAGTTTTTATTTTGAATAGTTGTATTCATTACATGTGTTATGGGGTCTTAATTATACGACGTACAGTTGATTTTCGTCATGGCGACGTTCAGTACTTGCAAAATACATGCGGAATGTGTGTTTTGTCTTGGGTGCCTCGATCCGGAGCTGGTGAGGTTTGTGCTACACAATTCATAGTAGATCCCGCCCTTTTGATTGAGGAAAAGAAGATGACGGCTCTATATACAACTGAAGTCTTCATTATTTTGTGAAATTTTTTGCATTGCAATCAATTGCTCAAGGGGATGACATGATTACAGTTTTGCGATTGATATTGGAATAAAGTTTTTTTTGGCCTGATTACACAAATTCCAGAAATACGCTGTGATTTTTATCACATCACATAATTCCCTGTTTTTTTAACATGCGGAACGTGGTTTTACTATTGCAACTGAAAACAGTTTTTAGATTTTAAAACCGGTTTTGCTGTCGAAATAGAGGAGAGAGATATGAAAAGTAACATGTTAGTGGTCCTATTATGTGCAACATTCATGTTGAGTCAAACCAGCTGGGCTACCGGAAATAAAAATAACCGGGGTGTCGATGTCGCGGTGATTAAAGCCGAAAATGCGACCGGCTGGAATCGGCATCTAGGCCAGGTGCGGTATGAATGGGACTTTCTATCGGCTGATTTGCGCACAGCGGGCGCCAATACCGCAGGTGTTTATAATCCGGGACACAGTCAACCGATGCCGATTACACCGGATACACCGATGGATGCGGTTTTGGCGACGATTGTCGACCCAGATTTGAATATCGTTTTTCCGGGGGCATTAGATGCTTTTCCACCGAATCCGGCGGGGATAAATGTGCCGTTGCGTGATGTCGGTACCTGGACGTCTGGCTTGATTAATCATCGCAACGCCGATATGAATGCACCATTGGTCGATCATAGCCGTGTGACATTACCATTTCACTCTGAAGCGAGTATCGCAGTTCAGGCCCAAGCGGAACCCGGTTCACCGGACCCGATTACCCTTGGAGACTGGCTTAAGGCTACCGGTAAAATGAAAATTCGTTGTAAACCCGATGGCAGTGCGCATTTGCGAATCAGTGTCAGTGATTTAATCCCAAACAGGGCCTATACCGTATGGGCGATGTGGCATAGAGCCGATGGCGCGATTTTCCCGCAACCGTATGGTGGCGTGCCGAATGGTTATATTACCGATAACAATGGTGATGCTGTCTACGAGCGCTATTTGAATTATTGCCCGACCGAGGCTGCGAAATATGGAATCGAAGGTAACAGACTGTTATCCATCATCACCCATCTGCATTCAGACCATATTCTTTACGGTGCCGTGCCAACACCGACGGCAACCGGTTTTCCGCCTGGAACGGTTTTGCACATGCAACTTGAATGGAATTTCCCAGGAACGGGCGTGCGTTTAATCGACTGATTGTCAGTAAGAATAGTGACCAATTATTTTGAGGGCATCCAAAATGGATAACAAATTCATACCACAAGTTTCGCGACGGAAAATGCTGCAGTTGTCACTCGCGGCAGGAGCTGTGGGTGCAGGGCAAGCATTGATTCCGGGGTGGCGCGAAGCTACGGCCGCTAAGCACGGCGGCAATAGTTTCCGTGCCTCAGTGGTACGGCCATCGCACGGTGCGGTTGGTTTTACCAGTTTCATTCATCCAACTGCGGGATTGAATGTGCGGCATCTGAGTCTCGGCGCAGCCAGTTTAATTGATGCGTTTGTCGATCTAAACGGGCAATCTGCAGATGTCGGCAATGCGGTAAATTTACAGGATAACTGTCGCTTGCTGAATTATGAGGGCGTTAATGGGCAGGGCGGACATGGCAACCTGTATCTGGGGGATGGCACATTTACAGCGCATGGCGTGACATTTGTTGGCAATGTGCATATCGGTGAGGCCTGTGGTACAGGAATTAATGCGATTGTGCAGAATGCACATATCCATGATGCAAGCTTTACCGGTCTGGCGGCGCATATTTTGGGCTCAACGCCGCATCAACCGATTGAAATTCCAGAAGCAAGTCTGGTGTTGTTTGGTGCGCGTATTCTCTCCCAAGATGATGTGCAGGCCAATATTATGCCGGTACCGGCGCCATTTTCGTTGTTTTTTGCTGATGTTGATCAGGAAAATCTGGTGCTGGCACGTGGATTTAATCTGCTATACCGTGCAGCTGGACGCATGATTCCATTTTCAAATGAAGCCGGGAATCCACGTAATCCTGGAGATCAATTTCCGGAACTGATCGAGGCATTTGGCAAATTGTCGGTTGCACCGCCTACAATTTATCGCCGTGGAACCGGGGTTATCCCGGGTCGTCAGGCGAACCTCGGTGATCTTGGTTTTGGCTTGTTTGAACCACATTCGCCAGTGCCTACACCTTCAACCCCGGCTCCGGATATGGGTGGATTAGGATTGAATGCCCCGCCGTCAGATTCTCCGGAAAGTACTGCGCGTTTTGTCATTCCAAACGTGATGTCGCCGGAATTAATCGATGATGGTGCGGTTGTTTTGGGCGGCTGCAAACTCGAAGAAGGCGTTCGGGTTGGTTCTGGTTCCTATGTGCTCGGTGATGTTGCGCCGACTGTGTCAGTCGGCAGGAACACAGTGATCGGACGGAATTCCAGTCTGCATGAACTGACATTTACGTCATGTCGAGTCGGTGAGAACTGTGTTATAGGTAACCGGGTTGTGTTGCATGGTCCGGTTGAAATCGGTAACGCGGTTCATGTCGGTGATGGCGCGGTTTTGTTCGGACCCCGCGTGCACGATGGCGTGAGAATCGGTGCGCGAGCATTGGTGTTCGGGCCTGTTGAAATTACCGAAGATGTGCCTGATGACGCGATTATTGTCGCACCCGGAAATGAATTTCTGATCGCGCCGTCTGCACCGATGAACAGAGTGGCTACCACCAAAGTTTCAAAAGAAATGCTTTCTTACTGGAAGCATGCTCAGGATGCTGGCGGCGGTTGTGGCTGCGGTGTCGGTAATATGGTCAATATGGGTGCATGGGTTTAACCACGCTAATTTTTGATCGCTCATTAATGGAGAATGAAATGATGCAAAAGACGCGAATGAAAACGAAAATTGCACTGCCAATACTATTTTTATGGTTGTTTTTTTTGGCAGTGAATGGCTATGCAGCACCACAAAGCGCTATTCAGTACGCACCTATTGTGAATTTGGATAATCAGCAGGTTGCCGGGCTGGCTGAATTGACCAGGACGAACAGAGGTGTCAGCGTCCGGTTACGAGGTGTAAATTTTATTGCACCGCATAACGCTTACACCGGTTGGATCGATATTAACAATATCGCTGGTGATGATTCGCAGCGTATCCTGTTGCGTATTGCTGGCGATGTATCAGGTGATGGCAATGAATTGACATTGACGGGCAATCTTTCTGCTGACTTGGTTCCGCAGGCAAATGGTACTTCAGTGTTATTTAATAATGGCAACGGTGTTTTTAACGATCCCATGAGGGCAAAAATTGATTTCTTTGTAAGAAATCATGGAGAAATTATTCCGGAGCAGCTCGTGAAACAGGTCACCGAGTTCGAGGGGGGGTGTGAGGTCAATGATTGTGCAACATTCTTGTTTGTAAGTTTTGATGCGCCTTGAAGGCATCAAACATAAAAAATTCAGTATCTCATCAACGTGTTGAATATTGCAAAAGCAAGTAGCACACATTGATGGGATACTGAGTTGTTTCCGGTCTATTGTCCGGTCATATTGACTCGATTGATCAGTTGCGGTTTTGGGGATGATATACTCGGCACCTGTTCATGTCTCACTGAAGAACGCATTACAGCGTTAAAATAGAACTCGGGGTGCTCGCATACTTTGTGTATGCGCCGTTTTTAGTTTCATTTTGACGTGTACCGCATCTTTTGATCAAGATCTTGAACAGGTTCTCAGAAAAAACAACTGGCCATTTTCGATTGAAGAATTTTTATTTTAGACTTATAACCGTCTTCCTTCTGGGCGTTATAACCGTGTCCGGTTTTGCGCCGTTTTACTGGTTTCCGGTGCCGTTGGTAACGCTTACCCTTCTATTTCTTTTTTGGCGCACCAGTGCAAAAACGTCCCAGACCGTATGGCTGGGTTTTTCATTTGGTATGGGGCTGTTCTGCGCAGGCGTTACCTGGCTTTATGTCAGTCTCCATGATTTTGGCGCCATGCCGCCAGCGCTTGCAATTTTTGCGCTGCTGATACTCTGCGCCTATTTATCCCTGTTTCCGGCAACCTGTGGCTGGCTGGCAGCACGCATGCGTTTGGCTTCGCCATATGTCTGGGCGCTTGCCGTGGCGGCAGCCTGGATGTTGACTGAATGGCTGAGGGGAACATTGTTTACCGGATTTCCGTGGCTGGCGCTTGGCTATTCGCAGGTGCCTGCCAGTCCTTTGGCCGGGTTTGCGCCCGTTGTCGGTGTTTATGGCGTTTCATTGATATTGGTGCTAAGCGCCGCACTGTTCTGTTGCTGGCTTGAAAAAGGAATGGCTGCATGGCGGCTTGGTGCGTTCCTGGCTTTGATCTGGGTTGGCGGATTTGGCCTTCAGTTGATTAACTGGACACAGCCGACTGGCGAGCCGGTCACTGTCAGTTTGTTGCAGGGCAATATTGAACAGGATTTGAAATGGCGTGAAGATCATGTGGAAAGTACCATGAGAACCTACGCGGAGTTGATTCTGGAAAGTAAAAGCCGCCTCATTGTGACGCCCGAAATTTCCATACCGCTTTTCAACGATGCGGTGCCGCCTGCATATCTGGCTTATCTGGCCGACCATGCCAGGAACAATAATGGCGATGTGCTGATCGGTCTGGCTGAACACGCGGAAAATGGCGATGACACCTATTACAACAGCATGTTCAGTTTTGGTACATCGCCTGAACAGGTTTACCGCAAGCATCATTTGGTGCCATTCGGTGAATTTATTCCGTTCAAGCCGGTTTTTGGCTGGATTATCAATGTGCTGCAAATTCCGTTATCCGATTTCTCGCGCGGAAGCCTGGATCAGCAGCCGATGCAACTGGCTGGACAACGGGTTGCAATCAATATCTGTTATGAAGATGTATTCGGTGAAGAAATCATCAATCAGTTGCCGCAGGCGACGCTACTTGTGAATGTGAGCAATGACGCCTGGTTTGGCCGGTCTATCGGGCCGCATCAGCATTTACAGATCTCGCAAATGCGGGCATTGGAAACTGGCCGCTATATGCTGCGCGCAACCAATACCGGTTTAACAGCCATTATCGACGAGCGCGGAAATGTTCTGGAACAGATCGAAGTCTTTACTACTGCTGGATTACATGGTGAAGCACAGGGGTTTAATGGCGCGACACCTTACGTAACTACGGGCAATTATCTGATTCTGATGCTGGCCGGTGCTTTTCTTGGCACCGGATTGATTGCATCGTATCGAATTTCACGTAACGTGTAAGGTTTGGCTTTACGCAGCAAGTTCATGGCTGTCCTGTAACTGAAGCGCGGGTATACCATCTTTAATAGGGAAAGCCCTGTGTTCCTGATCGCAAACCAGGGTGTTTTCTTTTTTCTGATGGCGAAGCTGACATTTGCAATGCGGACAAATCATTTCGTTCAGAACCTCGGTATCAGCAAATTTTTCTCTGAGCTTATTGAGCACTTGTGCTTGCAGATTACCATCAACCCATGCTTCCACAGGCAGCGCCCAGATTGCTTCATGTGTAAATTCCAGGCATTGCAGGGCGCTTTCTTCGGACATGATGATTGCTTCTGCATGCATGCCGGAAAAATCTTCTGCCACAAACCGATGGTCTTCAGCTACGGTATGCAGATCGCTCCACAACCCATGACGTTGCAATTGATGAATAAACCATTGCGAATTTTCGTAAATGGTGATTGCGTGTAGTTTTTTATCTTTCAAAATGGATACTGGATGACGGCTGTCCGGATCGGATAGCTTGTAGACCGTTTCTCCGGCCAGTTTCATATAATACGTTGGCGCCCAGTCGTCGGTATCGAAACGATGCTTTGGCGAACCATTCACGACTACCGCATCGACACTGTTCAAATACTTAAGGTTTATACGGAGCGGCCCTGCAGGCAGTAACATGCCGTTTCCAAAGCTTTGCTCGCTAAAATCGGCGACTGCAATTTCAAAATCGCGTTCCAGTCGATGATGTTGCAACCCAAACGTACAAATAATGATATTACAGCCGGGGTTTGCATGGAGTAACGCTTGTGCCGCATCAACAGGATCTTCTCCGACCCATACCGGGCAGATAGCCTCAAAACGCTTCGCCAGCAACAACGCCTTGCCACCCACACTGGCGGGTTTGCTTGATTGTGTCACTGCTTCCGGATTGCCCGTATCGAGATTTCCCCGTGCAATAATTCCGGGGCACAGGCCGCGTGCGCGCAGCATATCGACGAGCCATAATACCAGTGGTGTTTTGCCGCCATCATCGGCGGTTATACTGTCAACAATAATCACGGGCACAGGCAACTTGACCGACGGAAAAAAGTCCAGCCAGTAACATAACTTGCGTATGCGCATGAATAAACCGAACAATAAACTCAGTGGCCAGAGCAAGAAGTGCAATGGTGTGATGCGATGCCAATATAATTCGGATAATTTCATGGCGACCCCCTCGTTTGTAAGAAACGCCTACGGTTTAGAAACATTCTAAAATGTAGATCTGGAAAAAAAAGTGAAAATTCTCACATGATATTTGTAAAAAAAGCAAGATCCGCCACCTGTTCGGGTTAACTGATCAGGCAAGGCGATAACGCCGCAATTACAACTGATCTGTTGAAAACTATATTCCTTTTTCGCCACTGTAATTGTCTGGATAAAATAGATTAAATAATCATAGATGGTAACATGGCTTGGCACGATATTTGCTAATACCTGTTGTCGGTGCCGAATTGGGTTAAAAACAGGGTTTATTTAGTTGCTTTTATCGCTAAACGCCCTCGATTTTGCCACGCTGTGATTTTATCTGGCTCCGCTTGGCTTTGTTTTCCAACCGTTTTGCTTTAGCCGCTTTGCTCGGTTGCGTGGGCTTGCGCGTTTTTTTCTGAACGGTAACGCTTTTAATCAGCGCTGCCAGCCGGTTCAGCGCATCCTCTTTATTCTTCAGTTGACTGTTATAACGCTGGGCCTTGATCGTAATAACCCCGTCTTTTGAAATGCGGCTGTCGCGCAAATTCAGCAGCCTTTCCTTGTAGGGGTCGGGCAACGAGGAAGCCCCGACATCAAATTGCAGATGCACGGCGGTTGATACCTTGTTCACATTCTGCCCGCCGGAACCTTGCGCGCGTATCGCATGGATTTCAACTTCCGACAGCGGCAGTGTTAAATTGTCTGATATTTGAATCACGCACAGTTGCTGCACGCTTTTTGATGGTGTATTCATGAACGCTGAGCCATTTTTAAAAAACCGGATTAAACTGAATTCTCACAATTGAAGAATTGCGGAATGCGTATCCAGGGAAAATTCCAGCGAAAATATTACGCCTGTTATCCCGTTAGTATTCATTTTTTTGAGAATTCGTGTTATTGGTACCTTTCTGGAATGAAAAATTCCGCATCAATAGCACAATAAAAACTCAACTAAAAAACGCATGAACCATCAATCCCTTTCCGCCTTTATCTGGTCGGTCGCCGATCTGCTGCGCGGCGACTACAAGCAATCGGAATACGGCAAGGTGATATTGCCGTTCACGGTATTACGCCGTCTGGACTGTGTACTGGAATCCACCAAGGAAGCGGTGCTGGCAGAGCATGCCGACAAACTGAAAGCCGACATCAACCCCGAACCCTTCCTGCTGCGTAAAGCCGGCCAAAGTTTCTACAACCTATCGCCGCTGGACATGAAAAAACTCATGGGCGATCAGGATCACATCAGGGAAAACCTGTTTGCCTATATCCAGGGATTCTCTGAAGCAGTGCGGGATATTTTTGAACGGTTTGATTGTTATACCCAAATCGAACGGCTCTCCAAAGCCGGATTGCTGTATCAGGTCACCGAACGCTTTGCCCATGTCGATTTGCACCCCGATAAAGTCAGCAACAGCCAGATGGGACTGGTGTTCGAGGAACTGATCCGCAAGTTTGCCGAAATTTCCAATGAAACCGCCGGTGAACACTTCACCCCGCGTGAAGTCATCCGCCTCATGGTCAACCTGCTGTTTATCGAGGATGACGATGTGCTGGCCAAACCCGGCGTGGTACGCGCCATTTATGATCCAACGGCAGGCACCGGCGGTATGCTGTCCGTGGCGGGTGAATACTTGCACGAGCACAATCCCGATGCCCGCCTGACCATGTATGGTCAGGAACTCAACCCCGAATCGTATGCGATCTGTAAAGCCGATATGCTCATCAAGGGTCAGGATGTCGCCAATATCACGTTTGGCAATACGTTTTCCGATGACGGCCACCTGCACAGGAAATTCGACTACATGCTCTCCAATCCGCCGTTTGGCGTGGAATGGAAAAAGGTTGAAAAGGAAATCCGCAAGGAACATGAAACGCAAGGCTACAATGGCCGTTTCGGCCCCGGCCTGCCGCGTGTCTCGGACGGTTCGTTATTGTTCCTGCTACACCTGATCAGCAAAATGCGCCCCGCTGTCGATGGCGGCAGCCGCTTTGGCATCGTTTTGAACGGCTCCCCATTGTTTACCGGTGCGGCAGGTTCGGGGGAAAGTGAAATCCGCCGCTATGTGCTGGAAAACGATCTGCTGGAAGCCATTATCGGATTGCCGACGGACATGTTCTATAACACCGGCATTTCCACGTATGTGTGGATACTCTCCAACCGCAAGCCGGAACACCGCAAAGGACGGGTGCAGTTGATCGATGCATCAGGCTACTGGCAGAAAATGCGTAAAAGTCTGGGTTCCAAACGCAAGGAACTGTCCGATGACCATATCACCGAAATCACCCGCCTGTTCGGGCAGTTCATTGAAGCCAGCCAAGTCAACGAAGGCAGTGAAAGCAAAAAACCGATATCCCGTATCTTCAAAAATACCGATTTCGGCTACCGTACCATTACCCTAGAACGGCCATTGCGCGACGAGAACGGTCAAATCGTGTTAGCCACCAAAGGCAAGCAAAAAGGTAAACCGCAACCGGACACCAGTCTGCGGGATACCGAGAATGTGCCGCTGAGTGAAGACATAGAAAACTATTTCAAACGGGAAGTATTGCCGCATGTACCCGATGCCTGGATTGACCCTGACAAAACCAAAGTCGGTTATGAAATCCCGTTCAATAGGCATTTCTATGTCTTCGAACCACCCCGCCCACTGGCTGAAATTGATGCGGAATTAAAACAATGCACTGACCGTATCCTGACAATGATCAAGGGATTGTCGGCATGAGTTTTCCACGGTATGAAAGGTATAAGGATTCTGGTATTGAATGGCTAGGAGAAATACCAGAACATTGGGAGATAAAAAAACTTAAATATTTGGGTGAAGCATTAATTGGATTGACATACGATCCATCGGATGTTGTAGGCGAGGATGGTACATTGGTACTCCGATCATCAAATGTTCAAAATGGAAAAATTGTTTTTGAAGATAATGTTTATGTACGAAAAATCATTCCTGAAAAATTAATCACAAAGACTGGCGATATATTGATTTGCTCACGGAATGGAAGCCGTGCATTGATCGGAAAAAATGCTGAAATTGGAACGGAATCCACTGGGCTAACCTTTGGTGCATTCATGACCATTTTTAGAAGTAAATATAACAACTATCTATCTTATATTTTCAACTCTAGTCTATTCAAATTTCAATCTGGTTCTTTTTTAACATCTACTGTCAATCAGCTCACCACAAGTAATCTTTACACTTTCGAGGTGCCGTTTCCCCCGATTGCAGAACATAAACATATCGCCAACTTCCTAGACCGAGAAACCACCATAATTAATGAACTGATTGTCGAACAGCAACGGCTCATTGAACTGCTAAAAGAAAAACGGCAGGCGGTTATTTCTCATGCGGTTACCAAAGGACTGAATCCTGATGTGCCGATGAAGGATTCTGGTATTGAATGGCTGGGTGATGTGCCGGAGCATTGGGAAGTCAAAAAACTTGGTTTTATTTGTAAAAAAATAGGAAGCGGCAAAACACCATTAGGAGGCTCAACAACCTATATTGATAGTGGAGTTTTATTTATTCGAAGCCAAAATGTATATGATGAAGGCTTAATAATAGATGATGTGGTTTACATTGCCGAACAAACCGATTCAGAAATGTCATTTTCACGTGTATTTCCAGGAGACATACTTCTAAATATCACGGGTGCATCTTTGGGAAGAACTTGCCTGGTTCCGGATAATTTTGTGCCAGCAAATGTAAATCAACATGTTTGTATTATTCGCCTTGCTGAAATCAACTTTAGAAGTTATATAGCAATGGTTATGAAATCTAATTTTATAAAGGTTCAAATCGATGCTATTCAAAATGGTGCCGCTCGTGAAGGATTAAATTTCGAACAAATATCCAGATTGTCATTTGGACTACCTTCCATAGACGAACAAGCTCAAATTGTTTCATTTCTAGAATGCGAAACTATCAAAATTGATGAGTTAACAACCGAAGCCGAAAAAGCTATTGAACTACTCAAAGAACGCCGTACAGCCTTAATTTCAGCCGCTGTCACCGGCAAGATCGATGTGCGCGGTCTGGTAGAGCGTTAGTATCGCTTGCTTAATCGCACGATTAAGCATATGATTAATCGTATTGTTAATTGATTGTCAGGAGTTTATGCAATGTCCCATATCAGCGCCAACGATTTGAAAACCAGAGGGGTCGCCGCCATTGAAGCGGCGCTGGGTGATTCGCCGGAAGCGATTGTTTCGGTGCGCGGCAAGGACCGGTTTGTGGTCATGGATATCGCGCATTACCATTACCTGCGCGAGTGCGAGCTGGATGCCGCCATTGCGCAAACGAAGGCGGATCTGGCGGCAGGCCGGTTTACCACCGAGACTGCCGAGGAACATGCGGCCTGGCTTGACCAAGCATGTTCGAGTTAGTGTTCACTGAACAGTACAAGCGCAAGGAAGTCAGGTTCTTGAAACGACATCCTGAACTCAAACAGACTTACGCCAAAACGCTGCAACTGCTGGAAGCCAACCCAAATCATCCCTCTCTGCGTTTGCATCCCTTGCAGGGCAAGCATCAGGGTTTGCATTCGGTTTCCATCAATCTGTCTTGCCGCATTACCCTGGAGTTACTGATTCAGGATAAGCGGATTATTCCGGTGAATGTGGGCGATCATGACGCGGTGTATTGAGCCGCGGGTATTCCGGCCATGAGCGATCTGCATAAAGAAATCCAATTTGAAACTGAAATTTGCGACTGTCTCGCAGATCGCGGCTGGCTTTATGGGCAAGGCGATACGCAAGCCTATGACCGGGCAAGCGCCTTATTTCCGGCAGATGTATTCGATTGGGTAAAAACCACGCAACCCAAAGCCTGGGAAATGCTGGAGAAGAATCACGGCGCACAGGCCACAAACATATTACTGCAGCGACTGCGTGATTCACTCAATCAGCGGGGTACATTGGATGTGTTGCGTCATGGCATCGAAATGATCGGTTTACGGCAACCGCTCACATTGGCGCAGTTCAAACCGGCCTTGGCGATGAACCCCGATATTCTGGTCCGCTACGCTACAAATCGGTTGCGGGTGGTGCGTCAATTGCGTTATTCGCTGCATAACGAGAATGCCATCGATCTGGTGTTGTTTTTAAATGGGCTACCGGTTGCAACGGTGGAACTCAAAAGCGATTTTACCCAATCGGTGGATGACGCTGTCGATCAATACCGTTTTGACCGCCTGTCCCGCCCCAAAGCCCAAAGCACCCCCGAACCACTGCTGTCTTTTCCGAATGGCGCCCTGGTGCATTTTGCGGTCAGCAATAGCGAAGTCCGCATGACCACCAAGCTGGAAGGCCCACACACAACTTTTCTGCCATTCAATCGGGGCGATCAGGGTGCGGCTGGTAATCCACCCAATGAACGGGGCGGCCACCGTACGGCCTACTTGTGGGAAGACATCTGGGCACGGGATAGCTGGCTGGAAATTCTGGGGCGTTATCTGGTGACCCGCAAGGATGACAAAAAACAGATCAAAAGCATCATCTTTCCACGCTATCACCAACTGGATGCCACCCGAAAACTGTTGGCGGCAGTATTGACCGAAGGCCCCGGCGGGAAATACCTGATACAACATTCAGCCGGTTCCGGAAAAACCAATTCGATTGCCTGGACGGCGCATTTTCTGGCGGACTTGCATGACGAGCAACACCGGAAACTGTTTGATACCGTGTTGGTGGTATCGGATCGCAATGTGTTGGACAGTCAACTGCAGGAAGCCATTTTTGATTTTGAACGTACCGCCGGGGTCGTCGCCACCATTAAAGGCGAAGGCGTCAGCAAAAGCGGTGAACTGGCAACGGCATTGTCGAGTGGCAAGAAAATTGTGGTATGCACCATCCAGACCTTTCCCTTTGCATTAAAGGCCGTGCAGGAACTGGCAGCCACACAAGGCAAACGTTTTGCAGTGATTGCCGATGAAGCCCATTCTTCTCAAACGGGAGAAGCAGCCGCCAAGCTCAAAGCGGTTTTATCGGCCCAGGAACTCGATGAGCTGAACGATGGCGGTGAAGTCAGCACCGAAGATTTGCTGGCTGCACAAATGGCGGCACGTACAGTGGACAGCGGTATCAGTTATGTAGCCTTTACCGCCACTCCCAAGGCCAAGACGCTGGAACTGTTTGGTAGCCGCCCCAATCCCGATTTACCTGCCAGTGATAATAATGTGCCAGCACCGTTTCATGTCTATTCCATGCGTCAGGCGATCGAAGAAGGCTTCATTCTCGACGTATTGCAGAACTACACGCCGTATAAGCTGGCGTTTAAACTCGCCCATAATGGTCAAGAATTCGATGAAAAGGAAGTGGAACGCAGCGAAGCACTCAAAGGCATTATGCGATGGGTTAAACTGCATCCATACAACATCAGTCAGAAAGTTCAGGTAGTTGTAGAACATTTCCGGGACAGTGTGGCACCACTATTGGATGGTCGAGGTAAAGCCATGGTGGTCGTTTCCAGCCGTCTTGAAGCGGTACGCTGGCAAATTGCCATCGGCAGCTATATCAAGTCTCAAGGCTACAGTATCAAGACACTGGTCGCTTTTTCGGGAGAAGTCAACGATTCACAATCTGGCCCTGATCCTTTCACAGAAACCAGTCATCACCTGAACCCCGAGTTAAGAAAACGGGACATCCGGGAAGCCTTTGCCACGGATGAATATCAAATTTTGCTGGTCGCCAATAAATTTCAAACCGGATTTGATCAACCTCTTCTCTGCGGCATGTATGTCGACAAGCGTCTGGCGGGTATTGCAGCGGTTCAAACACTTTCCCGGTTAAACCGTGCGCACCCCGGTAAAGATACCACGTATGTGGTGGATTTTGTCAACGACCCGGAAGAGATACTGGGGGCATTCAGAACCTACTACGATACTGCAGAACTCTCGAACGTAACCGACCCCCATCTGGTGTACGATCTTCGCATGAAGCTGGATGCCGCCGGTTATTACGATGACTTCGAGGTGAACCGTGTAGTAGAAGTCGAGTTTAATGCGAAATCCAGACAAAGCGATCTGGCAGCCGCTTTGGAGCCCGTGGTGTCCCGTCTTTTGCATCATTACAAGGCTGCTCAGGAAAAACTCAAAACCGCCAGGGCAAAAGATGATGTTAAGGCGATTGAAGCAGCGCAAAATGAATTGAATGCACTGGTTTTATTCAAGCATGACATGACAGCATACCAGCGCATGTATGCATTTTTGTCGCAGATATTTGACTATGGCAACACCGCTATTGAAAAACGTTTCATATTCTACAAACGGCTGTTGCCGTTGCTGGAATTTGGCCGGGAACGGGAGGGTATTGATTTGTCAAAGGTGATACTGACTCATCATACGCTGAAGCATCAAGGCAAAAGAGCGCTGTCATTAATTGACGGCGAGTATCCCAAACTGAAACCGCTCACCGAATCGGGCAGCGGCTCCATTCAGGAAAAGGAAAAAGCCTGTCTCTACGAGATCATTGCCAGAGTGAATGACCTGTTTGATGGCGATATCACCGAGAATGACCGGTTGATCTATGTGAATAACGTTATCAAGGGAAAACTGCTGGAATCCGACATTCTCGTTCAGCAGGCGGCAAATAATTCGAAAGAACAGTTTTCAAGCTCACCTGATCTTAACGATGAACTCCTAAACGCCATTATGGACGCCCTGGCGGCGCACAGCACCATGAGCAAGCAGGCATTGGGTTCGGAGCGAGTACGGAATGGACTGAAGGAAACACTGCTCGGGCTGGGACAGCTTTATGAAATGCTGCGGGAGCGTTACCGGCAGCGGGTATAGTGTATAAGCAATTGATCAAAAATAATTTTTATAAGGTAATCTTTCATCGGTCGTGTTGACTCAGTCAATCGGTTCGGTGCCCTGGTTGAGTAGATTAAGATATTCCTTATAGATAAATATATGACGTTCTTTGCCGGATTGCTCTGCTTTTGATGATCACTCAAATCTTCATAGCCCGATGCCAATCCAAAATCCGCAGCCATAACAGATCAATCCGTCATGCCTACAGCTTTTTGCCTGTCTGCGGTTGTCCTTCACTGCGCTTGCTACGGCTCTACTTAGCCCAATCAATCGATCAACCTGACGTAGTAATATTTCGCCGCCATCAGAAGTGATGCTCCAGCCCTAAAATTCGCTTCTACAGACGTTTTCTTACTTCTGGAAAATTGAGCGATCTTTGGATACAATTCGACACTGGCAATTTCTCTCTTTATGCAGCCTAGATAACTGATTTATAAAAGATTTAAGAGGAATTGCTTCCTTCTTTCATGCAATATTCAGGTTCATGGTGATGAATTTAAGTTATTCCAAATAGTGGCATTGAACAAAATTTCCTGTATCGGATTATAAAATTTAGATTGTTATCAAACTTCACATGAAAGAAAGAGCAGTCATTATCGGCGGCAGTATCTCTGGCTTGCTTTGCGCAACTATTTTATCGCCACTTTTCAAGAAAGTTATTATTATCGAAAGAGATAAAATTTTTGATCCTGTCAGTCCGCGTAAAGGCACTGCACAATCTTTTCACGCTCATCTCCTTTTAACTCGCGGATTGCAGGGCCTTGAAAATTTGTTGCCCGGATTTATACAAACGCTAAAATCGAAAGGATCAGTTTCTACTAAATCATCTGAAGACTGGCAGACCATGTTTTCCAAGGGACTCATGTTCCGTTTTAAGTCTGACTTGTTTTCTTTAAACCAGTCCCGGCAAATGCTTGAGCAAACGCTACGAGAATTTGTTATGAGATCCTACCCCAATCTTGAGGTTTTAGATGATGCAACGGTATTCGACATGCGGCTTGCAAAGCACCATCCTCCAGAAGTGATTTACTCAAGAAAACAACAAACAGGGGTTTTAGAAGCCGATTTATTAGTCGACTGTTCTGGCCGCAACACCAAAACCCCAATGTATCTAGAGAAACAAGGATTCGGGGTTGTACCTAGAAGAAAGATTTATCCTTATATAGGGTACTCCACACGCATCTTTAAGAATGTGTACCTGGAAGATTAAATTCTGGCAGCATATATTATGAGTAATGCGCCTTCATTAACGCGCGGTGGAATTATCTTCCCAATTGAAAACAATCAACATATCGTCGGGCTATATGGTTTTTCAAAAGATTGCCCACCCGATAATGAAAGTGCTTTTTTTGCGTTTGCAAAAAGCCTTAGAACCAACACCATTTATAATGCCATTAAAGATGCGCAGCCAGTGACCGAGATAAAACGATTTATAAAAAACGAAAGTCAATTTTTACAATATAACAAAATGAAGAACTGGCCGAAGGGTTTTATCGTAGTTGGTGATTCAATTGCTTCGTTTAATCCTATATACGGTCAAGGCATTACCTGCATTGTTTTAGCGATGGAGAAGCTGAAAACGCAACTTAATTCACGGTCAACGCTTGATAGCCAGGATTGCAAATTCATTCAAAGTAAATTATGCAATAACTACCGGTTAGCCTGGATGATCTCTCAAAATGAAGATTTGCGCTGGCCAGAAACTTCAGGAATGAAAACCGATATTGTGACCAAAATGCTGCACAAATTTTCAGATATGGTTGCTAGAGCCAGCACCAAAGATTCGACTGTTACTTATGCATATTATTTCGTATTACATATGACCAAATCGCCAGTAATCCTTTTGCGCCCAGACATTCTTCTTCGGATTCTTATTTATGGGTCAAAGAGTACCTAAACACGCTTTTTACTTGACAACTAGTCCACAAATTTTTTGCATAAGTTCGATCTGTTGAAAGCTTCCTAACAATTACTGACCGAAACATTCTTACTGTCAAATCAATACTTGAATTCAAGCAACAGCTGCAATTAATTTTTTTATATAGCTACTAAATAATGTATTTTATATCCAAAGAAGAAGTTTCATTCGACGCATTAATTGAAAAGGCAAATCAAGATACATTTTGCGCTTTGGAAAAACTTCTTCCCAGAAAGAAAAGAAATTTCCTACAAAATATTTGTTCAACTAAAGATTGCGCTATTAATGAGTGTATAAAAATTGATGAACGAGCCTACAATGCTTTATCAATTCCTTTATGGGAGATTCTAAAGCGCAAAGGAAAAGGGTGGCGTGGCTATATCCTTCAGGTTTCTTGTGAAGCAATCGGAAATCAATTTGATGAATATCTGGACTGGTTAGCTCTACCTGAAATAATGCATGTAGGTTCACTAATAATCGACGATGTTCAGGATTCATCCGAGATACGTCGTGGAGGAAAAGCATGCCACCTCATATATGGGACAGGCGCTGCAATTAATGCTGGTACATTTGCATATTTCATTGGACAAAAACTTATTGAAAATTCCGTACTCGAAGATCAAAGAAAATTAGCGCTCTATCAAGAGTACATGTCTTTATTACTGAATGCACACATTGGCCAGGGACTGGATATCGAAGGGCTAAAACTAGTACTTGAAGATTCAGGCTCTAGCACTGATACTGTTTTCAATACGGTGATGGATATTCATAAAAGGAAGTCAGGTATTCCTTTCGGTTCCTTTGCCAGAATGGGGGCGATACTCGGTTGTGGCTCTGCTGAACAAATTAAGGTGCTTGGAGATTTTTTTGAAGAAATCGGAACATTATTTCAAGTACGAGATGACATAATTAATATCACCGGATTTGACAGCAATCTTAAACTTCAGTTTGAAGACTTGGATCATGGCAAGATAACTTTGCCAGTTGCGGTTGCTTTGCGAAATTTGACTAAAGGCAAAAAAGAATTACTATCGCATCTGTTGCGCAGCAGTAATCATGATGCTGAGACTTTGAAGAATAAATTATTAAGTGCTATAGAATCAACCAACAGTGTTAAGTATTGTGAAGATTTAATTGAAAGAAGTTATAAATCCGCATTGGAAGTATTATTAAATAGCCGTTGTAAACTGGTTAACACAGAAAAAATTCAGATGTTCTCAAAACGAATGCTGGATTTCCATTATTAGCGATTAATTGTATTTTGCTTAATACAATAACTCCCGCAAAGCATTGAATTGCCATAAATTAACCTATTGGTAGTTTTTCAAGGTACTTAAGAACCGAAAAAAAACTATCAAAAATCAGGCAATTCACCAGCAAAAAGAAGTGTAAGTGCTTGGCTGGCGGACAGATTGTTTTTTCTGCGGGTGGACAGATAGCGGTGTATCCGAAAGAAAATACCGGCCCCATTTTTTGGTCGAAAGCAACCTAATATTCTCTGACGCACTTCTGTATTTCTATACTACCGGTGCATTTTGAAGAAACGAATGAGTCCGTTGGTGGACGCATCATGGGATGTAACTGTTTCATCGTGTGCTTCTTGCTCCAACTCGGGAAGAATTCTGCCGGCAAGCTGTTTGCCCAGCTCCACGCCCCACTGATCGAATGGGTTGATATTCCAGATCACGCTTTGCACAAATACCTTGTGTTCATAGAGCGCGATTAATGCGCCTAGGGTTTGGGGGTCGAGTTTTTTGAATAGAATGGATGTGGTCGGACGATTGCCGGGAAACGTTTTATGGGGCAGCAGTTCTTTTATTGATTCATCAGGCATGCCTTGAGCTTCCAGTTCTGCCCTTACTTCACGATCGGTTTTGCCGCACATCAGTGCTTCTGTTTGCGCGAAGAAATTGGACAGCAATAAATTGTGATGCGTGTTGATCGGATGATGGCTCTGGCAGGGCGCCAGAAAATCGGCGGAAATGGTTTGCCTGCCCTGATGCAACAACTGATAGAAGGCATGCTGTCCGTTCGTTCCAGGCTCTCCCCAAATGACAGTGCCGGTCTGGTAGTCAACCGCATCCCCGTCACGGGAAATGCGCTTGCCGTTACTTTCCATTTCCAGTTGCTGCAAATAAGCCGGAAAGCGGTGCAGATACTGATCGTAAGGCAGCACAGCATGCGATCTGATGCCGTGGAAGTTGATATGCCAGATACCAATGAGTCCGAGCAATACCGGGATGTTTTTGACCAGCGGCGTATCGGCGAAATGCCGGTCCATTGCATCCGCGCCGGAAAGCAGCGCATGAAAATGATCCATGCCGATCGTCAATGCGATAGACAATCCAATGGAAGACCATAACGAGTATCGGCCGCCAACCCAGTCCCAGAATTCAAACATGTTATCAGGCTGAATACCGAATTTTTCCACTGCGCTGCGGTTGGTGGAAACAGCGACGAAATGGCGGGCGACGTCCTGCTCGCGGCCGCCCTGCGCAATAAACCAGGCGCGGGCCGAATGCGCGTTGGTCATGGTTTCCTGCGTGGTAAATGTTTTCGACGCGATGATGAAAAGCGTTGTGGCCGGATCAAGCCGCTGCAATGTTTCGTACAGCTGCGTGCCATCGATATTTGAAACAAAATGGGGCTTGAGATGCGGCAAACCATAGGGATTGAGCGCTTCGGTCACCATCAGCGGTCCAAGATCCGAGCCGCCGATGCCAATATTGACGATATCGGTAAAAGGTTTTCCGGAGTAACCTTTGTATTCCCCGCTGCGCACGATTGTCGAGAATTGTTCCATTTTTTTGAGTACGTCTCTGACCTTGACTGTGACATCTTCGCCATCAAGCATAATGGGCTTTTTACTGCGCAGCGCGATGTGCAGCGCCGCCCGGTTTTCTGTGTTGTTTATTTTTTCGCCCAGAAACATCCGTTGAATCCAGCTTTCCAGGTTTTGCTGACGGGCAAGCGCGACGAGCAGATGAATGGTTTCCTGGGTGACGGGTTGTTTTGAAAAATCGACCAGCATATCGTCGAATTGCAGGGAGAATTTGTCGAAACGCTGCGGATCCTGGTCGAAAAGGTCGCGGATGGAATGTTGGGTTAGTTGGGTTTGGTGTGACTGTAATGCAAGCCAGGCAGGGGACTGTGTAAGAAAAGACATGTTTTCTGAAATTCGTTAATGGAACGGAGAATGAATGAAACAGAGAATGATGCGTTATTTTTTATCGATAGTCAGTGTAATGGTAAAGTCCTTGAATTGAATCGGCCATTCCA